>NZ_BFAZ01000002.1 GCF_003114815.1 Leptospira ellinghausenii | reverse complement strand
TTCCCTTGGTAACCACCACCTGGACCACCTTGGCCTGGGCCTCTGTTTCCTTGGTAACCACCACCTTGTCCTGGACCACGGTTCCCTTGGTACCCACCACCTTGCCCTTCTGGTCTTTGCGGACGTGGAGTTGTTGGTCGGCTAACAATTGGATTACGGTCTTCTTTTCTAAAATAACCTTGGTTTCCACCACCTTGGCCACCACCGGAACGGTAGTTTGGCGAGGATGTGTCCCCTGAAAGAATGGATTCCGGTTTGCGGTCCATCTGCGGTTTTTCTCTTTCGGCTTGCGGAAGAGGGTCCGGTTTTCTGTCAGGTCGAGATACAATCGGAGAGGCTTGGGAAGGAGCTTGCGGACCGGATCCAAGACCTTGTCGTTTTGCTTCTTCGCGAATGAGTTCGTTTAAATCCTTTTTTTTGTCCCCACCAGAAGTGGAAGGTTGTTTCACTTCCGCCGCTTGTTGTTGGCTTTGGGAACCGGATTCTTTTTTCTCATCAGAAGGGGCCGCTTTCTTTTTGATGACAAGTTTTTTCTTGGTTTTGTCACCACTGGCTCCCTGCTGGAGGGTTTCTTTTATCGATTTTTGCTCTTCCATATTATGCCTTAAAACTTAACCCTCTTCTACCCATTCGATTGACTCACGTAACAGACGTAAAATTTGTTCTGCCGTAGTTTTTCCGATTCCGGAAATTTTCGAAAGTTCTTCCTGGCTGAACTCGAGAAGGGTTTCCACATTTTTGATCCCACCGGCCTCTAGTAGACCGACGATTCTTGGAGTGAGACCAGGGATTTCCGAAAGAGGTGTGTAACCAGAATCTTCTTCCTCTTCTTCTTGTCCCGATTGGTTGTAATTGTCTTCCGATTCTTCCATTGCTTCTTGTTGTGCATTGAAAAGTCGGTCGAGTTTTTCGCGTGCTTCAGGCGACGCGAGTTCTTGGTTGTATTGTGATACAGTTTTGATGTCGATTTTGAATCCAGAAAGTTGAGACACTAGTTTGACATTGGACCCGTTGATCCCAATCGCAAGCGATAAAGATTCATCTGGAACAATCACAAGTGCATCTCCACGTTTTCTGTCCACATGCACTTCCACTGGTTTTGCAGGAGAAATGGCATTGGCGATAAAAACACTTGGCTCATCCGAATGGAGGACAATATCAATCCTCTCATTTCCCAGTTCCCGAACAATCGCCTGGATCCGAACCCCTTTCATTCCCACACAAGCACCCACTGGGTCTACATCGGACTTACTTGTGGTCACAACCACTTTTGTTCTGTAAGATGGAATGCGAGCAACATCTCTGATTTCGACAATTCCATCATACACTTCAGGAATTTCCATTTCAAAGAGTTTTTTCACAAAGTCACCAGAAGCACGTGAAAGTGTGATCACTGGCATTGGTTCACGGGGCCTTAGTTCCACGCGAGAAATAATGGCTTTGAGACGGTCCCCTTGGCGGTATTTTTCACCAGGGTTTTGGTCTTTTTTCAGCATGATGCCTTCTACCTTTCCCAGGTCGATGGACATGATGTCTTTTTTCCAACGTTGGAAGTACCCGTGTGTGAGTTCCCCTTCTTTGGATTTGTATTCTTGGTAGAGTAATTCTTTTTCCATATCGCGAAGGCGTTGGAATACCATTTGTTTGGCTTGGCTCGAAAGAACCCGAGACAAGTCCTGTGGTTTTTCAAACACTCGGATTTGGTTTCCCACTTCAATTTTTGGATCGATTTTAACAGCATCTTCCAAAGAAATTTCGAGTGGGTTTGTTGTTTTCCCTTCTACGACATCGCGTAATACAGAGATAATGATTTCATTTTTATTGTCGGAGCCAAATTCAACTTGGCAACGGTCATCGGTTTCCGCTTCTAAACCGACTTTTTTGCGATAGGCGGCAAGGAGTGAGTCGCGGATGACACCGTATACGAGATCTTTATCAAGAGATTTATCCTGACAGAATTGTTGGATGGCTTCGAATAGCCCAGTTTCTTTCGTTGCTTGTTTTGTCGCCATAGTCTTAAATTTCTAAATACAAATTTCCCTTTCGTATTTCTGCGATGGGCATAGATACCGATTTTTGGTTCTTTTTGTGTCGAGTTTTACGATCGTAAAGCGTAAGCTCAACGGAATCCCCCGAAACCGGTCCCAAACGAAATAATCGTTTGTCCCATTTCCCTGATTCCAGCGGCACTTCTAGTTTTGCTAAAAGTCCTTGGAAACGAATTAAATCCTCCGGCAAACGTAAAACACGTTCTGCTCCCGCGGAGGAGACTTGGAGAGTGAAATCAAATTCCTCTCCCCATTGGTCCAGCTCCTCTTTGAGTCTCCTAGACACAGTCTCACAATCTTCCAAACTAGCAGAGCCAGTTTTGTCTGTGAGATGATCAAGTTCTATCTCAATGAGGGCGTGGTTTTTCCGATTCTGTACTTGGAGCGAAAAAAGCGCTAGAGGTGGAGCGAGAACTCGTAAAATCAGTTCTCTGATGTTTTCCTCGGTATATACCAAACCATATCCAAAGATTCCAATAGGAATCCGTATAAGAGACCAAAGCTCATGCTAAAATTTAGCACGTCTCATGACAGGCTAGGAAAAGCGAGTTGTCCTGTAAATAAAAAATTAGGGAATGGATGTTGCACCATGAGACCCCTTTACTTTAGCCTCCTTCTTTTTGTTTCTGTTTCCTGCTTACGTTTCCGTGTTGAGAACCTAAAAGAAGAAATCCTCTTCCGAATCCCTCTTGGGGTCACAAATGAAACCTTTGAAGGTGTGGTGGTAAACCAGGTATTGACCAATGTTCCCTTAACCATCCCTACTTCCTCGAATATTTCGGCCCTTGCCGACAACAAACAGTCAGTCATCAAACTCTTTGATCGGAATGGAAGGCTAGATGCCACCATCGGAAACCCAGATTTCAAATCTGTGGCAGGGATCCCCCACTACCCGTTCCGTTTTGGTGGGATCGGGATTGTGGCCATGAATGAAGACGGTGACCTCGTGGTCCAAAACCGAATTTCTTCCAAAGGGATGGAACTCCCACCCGGACAAGAGAATTTATACAAAACCTATAGTGGGGCTTTTTCCACACAAGGGACAACGGTGCTTCCTTCCTTTCTTGTGCAAATCACCCAAAAAGGTGTTGTGAAATTTATGTTAGGTGCTTCTGGAAAAAACTCAGAACCATTCCGTTACATTGAATCCATTTTACCAGGTGAAGGGGACAAATTATTCGTATACCATCGGATTGCAGAAGAGATGCGCCTCTCCTATTTTGAAGAAGGAGAACTCAAAGGGAACTTAAAAGAATCTACTTTGGACGTATTCAATAGTAACGATGCAAAAGAATATGACATCACCTTAGATAAACTTCTCCCCCACCCAGAAGGTGAGTATGTCCTCGGTTCTTTTAGTTATGATTCCAAAAAAGACAAACGGTTTAAATTTCGCCGTATTTACAGGTTCCAATTTGATTCCAAACAATCAGAACTTTTAAAAGAAATCCAAGACCCTTCTGAAATTTTATTTTCCATCCGCAACAACGGAGAATTTTATATTTGGGAAACAGAAGATGGAGGAAACTCAGTCCGCCTCCAAGTCCATGACAAAGAAGGAAACCACATCAATAACAAACGAATTCCTTTTTCCAGTCCACGCGGACAGTGGAGAGAAACATATACGGATGCCTTTGATACCATTTATTCTGTGCGCATTCGTGCGGGTGCTTTAGAAGTGTACCGCTGGATTTAAATGAAACGGATCCCTCTTTTTACGAACAAAGAATCAAAAAATTTAGATTCATTGGCAATTTCCTCTCTCGGGTTTTCTGAACAAACTCTTATGGGTATGGCCGCCTTATCAGTATTTCATGCCAATGAAGACCTTTGGAAAACAGCAGAATCCATATGGATTGTTTGTGGGAGTGGTGGAAACGGTGGTGATGGGTATGCACTTGCTCACACTCTTTTCCAAGAAGGATATGATGTTAAGGTATACCAAACCTCACCAAACAAAAACATTGCGGGAAAATTTTATGAATCACTCGTAAAATCTACATTAGGTTCTATTGGTGATTTACAAAAATTTGAAGCAGATTTAGACATTGAGAAAGCAGATTCTGTCCTACTCGTAGATGCACTCCTAGGAACCGGATTCCAATCCCCTATCACATCCGAATTAAAATCCACAATAGCAGCAATCAATGATTCTGATGTTATTTTTTACAGACTATCACTCGATACTCCGAGTGGATGGGATCCGTACCACTTAGGCAAGTGGTCCAAAGAAAATCCAATATTTGTGTATTCCGATTCCATTGAGGAACTTGGTACTCGTAAATGGGAAAATGTTGGGTATATTTATGAAAAAGATAACCTTATCTCAAGGTATTATGAATCCATTGGGTTTCCCATCCGCACTCATTTAACAGACACCAATTTTTCCAAACGATATTATTTAGAACCAGATCTAGAACAAGCGACCCAAGTCCTCAAACGAAAACACAAAGCACATAAATACAGTGCAGGGTCTGCGATGTTTTATGGAGGTGGAGAAGGAATGGAAGGTGCCATCCTACTTTCAGAATCTGCCTTTTCCAGGTTAGGTGGCGGAATCTCTAAAGTATTTTCACCTTCAAAATCCATCAAAAATTTAGTTTTAAAAGAAGACTTATCGAAGATGGCATTGACATCTGATTTTTTGTCAATGGTGAGTGATCCTTTTTTTGCCAAAACCAAAACTATCGTAGTTGGGCCAGGACTCACTTCTTACCCAAAAGGCCTAGATGGATGGAAATTGGAACCTGGTAAAACATTGCTTTTGGATGCTGGTGCCATTCCTAGTAAGGGAACCAAACTTCCCATAGGGGAACGAGTGATCCTCACTCCACATGTAGGCGAACTCAACCGCATGACGGGTAAAATACACAACTCCGTGCAGGAAGCCTATGATACACTGATCAGTTTCACAAAAGAACACCAGGTGTATGTGCTCTTAAAATCATTTGTAAGCCTTCTTGTATGCCCAGATGGGACCAGTTACGTTTGGGAATCTCCGAATCCGAAACTGGCAACCATGGGAACAGGTGATTTATTATCAGGAATCCTAGCACGTTATTTTAGTTTGGATTTGGATTTGTCAGTACCAGAAGTGGTTTTACTCGCTTTATCGTTTTTAGACCAATCCAAACTATTAGAGGAACCCTATCCTACTGCAAACCAAATCTTAACATCACTTGTGGAGACATTGTAATGGGAAAAGGATACCACTCACGTTCACCGGAAGAATTCCGTGACTATCTAAAACAAATCAATGAGAAACATAAAAAAACGAGATGGAGGCAAATTGTCCTTTTTATCGATTTGGTTTTAGTTATTCTTATTTTTTACATTGGCTTTAAAGCTCTGAACCCAGGAAGTTTTCAAAATAGCACAAAATCCGACAAACAAGTGGTAGATGGGTATCCTATTTATTTGAGTTTATCAAGAGAAGAAGACCCAACATACCAAGGTTATTTTTTATTCATTGAAAATCATACTAAATCAGAAACCAAAGTTCCATTTGCCACATGGAAATCCGAGTTTAGGATCAAAACCAAAAATGGTATTTTGTGTTTTTCGGAACCCATTGAATGGGAAAATAGGACCATTCCTTCCGAGGCAAATGGATTTTTATACCATTCTGTTTCCAAAGAAAAATGGAAGTCACTTGTGCCTGATTGCCGAAAGGAAATTTTTGATGAAGATGCTTCTATCTTTCGTTCAAAGTTTCGTTCCCTTGATTTAGGGTTTTATGCGCAAGTGGTGATCCATACAAATGATAGGACATTTACTTTTCAAATCAAACAAAAACCTTATAAATGAACTTCCATGTACTCCTCAGTATAACTTTCACCATTTTGGTCTTTGCGGAGTGCCTTAATCAATTTCTCTTTTTGAAACACAGGTATTTCATGAACACCTGATACAATTGGAGTTCCCTGTTGGAGAACAGAACCACCTTGCATCTGATAAACGGACTGACAAGACGGTAAGGTCCATCGGTTCATAATCACACCAGCTTGCCTTAAGACTTCAGCAAAGACAGGAAATCCACCGACCTTTGGTCGGATGGACATGGCATACTTTTGAGCTTCTGTAAGTTTAGTCACTAGGTTTGACATTCGTTGTTTCCTCATTCGATTGGGTTTGTATTTAAATTGAGTAAGTTCGTGAGTTTCTTCAAAATATTACGCAGTTCCTTTTTTTCCAATGGAGTCAAATGTGAAAAAAAGGCCTCATCATTTTCGTCAGCTATCTTTGCAAGTTTTGGGACCAGTGTTTTTCCCTGTCTAGTGACTTTGATCTCCTGGTAGCGACGGTCACTTGTATCTTCTTCACGACTCACAAGTCCTTTGTGTAACAGTCGATCGATGAGTTTTGAGACTGCACCTCGACTGAGGCCCGTGATCTCTGCAACGATACTCGGGGAAGTATTCTTTTCATGAGAATACATCTCTCGAAGGATCACCCATTCCGCTACGGTTACATTCAAATTGGTTAGTTTTTTGGCAAAGGAATGTGATACTGCATTCGAAACCACTCGTAAATGGTAACCCAAATGGGATTTTAGATGGCTTGGTTCCACTGAATTTCCTTTCTGCACAAACAATACATAGTTTCCTAAGAAACTATTATCAAGGCAATTATAGAGTCATTTTATATAGAATGAAGTAGATTCTCGGAATTTTTGATTTCAATTGAATTCATTCATATATTTGAAAGAGGAAGAAAATAGTGATTAATGTTAGAGAAGATTGTAGGAAGAAAACGGATCGTTGATTTGACCGATTGTTTTCTTCCTAAGGAAAGGATTATTTTACACAAACAACACAGTTTTGAACATTGTCGGCAAATTGAGTCATATAAATCTCTCCTTGAGGGCCATAATTTGATCCACTCGCTCTAGTATAAAAACTCAATTGGGTAGATGTTAATCCACTGATCGTAGAAGCAGAACAGATTAAATTTGATACGCTGGAAGAAGGTGCGGTTGGACTTGTCGCTGACCGGATATATGGTAATTGCATATAACCTGTGTAAGCGATGTTCCACCCAGTTGCACATGAGGTTGTGCCCCATGCAACATAAGTAGCACCAATTGCTACGTCTCCTCCGGCACCAATTCCCATAAATGCAGACAATCCCAAAACTGCCATAAGTCCATTTTTAGCAGAATCGTTATTTGTTTGGAATAAACCACAATGGAAAAAACAGCCGAAGAATAAAATCAATATCAAATACTTATTTCTCATTCACTTATCATAGAACAAATGCTTGGTGAATCAAGATAAAAAACAAAATCCAACATCATTCCAATTCTTTTTCTAACCTTCTTTTGACAACATCCAAAACCATAACTCGCGCGTGGTATTTATCGTTTGCAGGTACTAGGTGCCAAGGGGCTTTTGGAGTGTCTGTTTTTTGAAACATTTCGTTTGCAGCATCTTCATATAAATGCCATTTGTCTCGGTTACGCCAGTCTTCTTCTGTTAATTTCCAACGCCTTAGAGGATCATTTTTTCTTTCTTCAAATCGTTTGAGTTGTTCTTCCGAACTGATATGTAACCAGAACTTAATGATGATGGTTCCAAAACTCTGTAGTTGTTCTTCAAATAAAAAAATTTCTTCGTAAGCCCTTTCCCATTCAAAATCCTTAGCAAAACGTTCTACACGTTCCACCAACACACGCCCATAGTAGGAACGATCGAAAATTCCTATTTGACCAATTTTAGGAATCCGGTTCCAAAAACGCCAAAGGTAATGGTGTTGGATTTCTTCTTGGTTTGGAGCAGAAATATTGTGCACTTCAAATAAACGAGGATCAATTTCAGATGTTAGCCGACGAATGGCACCACCTTTCCCTGCTGCATCCCAACCTTCAAAAACGATCAGAACTGGTGTATCTTTCGTTTTGGCCAAATAGGTTAATTCTCGGATTTTATCTTTTAATTCCTTCATTTGGATTTGGTATTCATCACGTGTAAGTGACAAACCAAGATCCAATTGATCCAAATTTAATATCCGTGGTTTTGTAAGATTTTCTTTCATGGGATGAGTTCCATTCCGTGGTTGATCAATTGTAAGTTTGCTTTGGAATCAAAATTTAAAGTACGTTCCAGACGTTCCAAAATCGCTTCGAAAACTAAAAGTTTTGTATTCTCTTTTTGATCAGTCGAGATGATAAGCCAAGGAGAGTCAACCGTACGTGAAGAACTTAAGATAGAATCGAATATCTCAAAGTAACGTTTGCAATGTTCTCCTTGGTCTTTGTCATATCTAGAAAGTTCCCAAACTTTTTTCTTTTTTTTAGCATCCTCAAATCTCTTTTTTTGTTCTTTTTTCGAAAGATGCAAAAAGAATTTATGAACAATGATTTTATCTTTTGATAGAATTCGTTCTGTATTCAGAATTGATAAGAGTCGGTGATCATATTCAGAAATACTGATTTTTTTCTGTGACCTAAGATACGCCAAACGACTGTAATATGTATTTAAATAAAATAAAAATTCACCATACCTAGGTAACACCTTCCAAAAATTCCACAAAAAAGGATATCCCCTGTCTTCCGATTGGTCTACATACGGAGAATAAACTTTGAATTTTCGTGGGTCAAGTCGAATGGTTAATGATTGTAAGATGGAACCTTTTCCCGTGGAGGCATAGCCTTCTAATATAAAGATATGTGCGATTTTTTGGTTCGCACTTTCTCTTTGTAAAAGAAAAAAACGTTCTTGTAAACTCTCGATACCATCAAGCGAAGTATGAGGGATTTGGTTTGTGGGATGTCTTTCTAAAATCACAAACAAAAAGTCTAAGGTGATTTTTAAAAAACCTCCAACCTTTTTTTACATTGGTTTCGGAAATCCAGGACCAGTTGCCTGAGCGATGTGGTCAATTCCTGGTGTTTGGCCTTTGAAACGTGGGATCAAATGGACATGCAAATGAGGAACTCTTTCTGCAATGGCGGTCATATATACTTTCTCTGGATAATAGGAACCTATGATTTCGATTCCTTTGTGGAGAGCCCGTCCATAAGCTTCCAATTGTTGTAAACTGAGTCCACTCCAAGATTCACCATGGCCTTTTAATTCTAAATAAAGATAACCTTCGAGGTTTTGGTTTGCTTTTCGTAGGATCCAAAATTCATTTTCAAATAGGATCTCCTCTGGATTTTTATGGGCTTGGCAGATTGGACAGTTCATCATTGGTCCCTATTTTGCCGATACTAAGGAAGATGAGAATCTATTTTTTTGTGCTCTTCATCTTTCTTTTCTCCATTTTATCTCCTATCACTGCAGATGGGAATTTGGAGAAACAAGACCCAATCACAGAATCATTACTCACTCTTTCAGAAGTTGTTTTTTCTGATCCTTTCCAAAAAGAAGAAATTGAAATTCGAAAACGACTATTGGAAACAAACCAATCTGAAATTCGTGATCTACGCATCCGCTTGAAACATACTCTACGCAATCGCAATATCCAAAAAGAATCACTAGTTTTAGAGAAAGGAATTCCCTCGGAATGGGAAAAAGATTTAGAACAATTGGGAAATTTGGGTGGTTTGTTATGGAAGGACGACCGAGGCACCATTTACCAATGGGGTGATTGGTCTGATTTTTATGAAGATGGATTTAGCAAAAACAAAATCAGACTAGAAGGCCAAATCCCCTCCTTCCCTTATGAAGGCGGAACCATTTATTTTTTCATTCGAAACCCACCTGGTACTTTTCCAATTCACTTTGATTTTATAGGTTGGGAAACTTCCTTTTATGCATTTGGTGATGAAGGTTCCTTACGGTATACCAACGATTTTGCTTTGGACCCTTCTGAACGTTTAGGTGAATTTAGGAAGAACTTTGATGCCATCCGCAAAAAAATCCCAGGTTCCCTCTTGTTCCAAGCAAATGACTTAACCATCTTTCTTGTTCCAGGGAAACCAAGACCGATTTACTTTGTCTTTTTATTCTTACGAATCCTACTTGTGGTATGGACCATCTTACTCTTTCTCTACATTGTTCGAATGAGTTTTTCTTTTCCAAAAAATCAATTGCCCGAAGACAGGGTCCACCTATTCTGACAATACATCCCAATCATATGCCCTGGTAGTTCAACGGATAGAACATCGGTCTTCGGAACCGACAGTGGGGGTTCGATTCCCTCCTGGGGCACCAGATTTCAATACTTCGTAATCAAATCCAACTAACAAAATAAAGCTGGGAATCGAACAGTTTTGTGAGCCAAATCTTTGCGACCCATAGGGAGCAATGATTTGGTTAAGCCGACCTGGATGGGAGGCGACGAACAAAACCGTGCCTCGGAGCGTTGCCAACACAGGATGTGTTGGCAGCGGAGAGGGCGATTCCCTCCTTTAGGCACCACCCTTAAAACAAGATGCTCATATGAAACTAACAGAAAAAATTTGCCTAGTAAGTATACATAGAAATTCGTATAAACCAATTTAAAATATATTGACGAAACAGGTGCTATAATATCCTATTGAGTTAGGTGGAAACATGGTTATAAACAAATATTCGTTAATTATGAATTTTTATCTTTTGTTTTTTTTAATTTTATCTCTCACTAACTGTCAATCGAAGGAAAAGGGATTGGAGCTTGATCCCGAAACAACATTTCTTCTCGTATTAGCAAATCCTGCAACATGTGCAGCAGGTGTATGTTCTTGTAGTTTAAGTGGTAGCTTCCAAAGTCTTTGCCATGAATGGTCGGGTACTACTGTGTCTATAGCGAGTGCAAGGTCAACTTGTACAAGTCTATTTGGTACTTTTTCACAAACTGCAAGATGCTCTACATCTTCTGTAGTAGGAACGTGTTCCGGATTATACACTCGACTCAATACTAATACTACAATTAGATTTTATGATTTTTTTACGAATAGTACGACTTCTTCAAGCCATTCATCAAATCAAAGTTCTTGTACTTCATCCGGAAGCACTATGACCTACACAAAATCATCATCGCTGCCCAGGTTACGATTCATCAATAATAGTGGTTCAACTGAAAATTATACGCTTCATACATCTGCAACTTGTGGTGGTGGAACTTTAGCAGCTACAATCGGTAACGTTGCCAATGGTGTTACTTCTAGTTATTTCTCAATTCCAGAAGGTAGTTTTGCGGTAAGTTATGATGGTGGAACTACATGCTCATCTGTATTCCTTAGTGTAGGAAATGGAATGGTTCGAACAATCACTTCCACAACTTCTTATAGTACTGCTGCGACGATCGAATAATCTAATTTGCCCAGCCTTATGATTGGTTGGGCATTTTCTATCATTGAGTTGATTATCCTTAAAAGAGCTTTACATCTGATTGAATGCTAAAGTGACCAAATTTCAGTTAGTTTTTTTAACGAACCTTTCTTTATCTACTTCATTCGCATTTTCAAATTTGAAAAATTGAGTTTCACCATTGCAATCACTTCAATATTTTGAGCACTCAATTCCGCCATTTTCCTTTCCCTCTCCAAAAAATGAGTGAACACTCACTTTTTATATTGACAAGTTGTACATTTCGTCCAGTTTCCTCCTCTTATGGGTTTTGGTTTGGAACTTCGTTTGGCAAAAAAAGGATTCTTTGTGTTCGTTATTGTTTCTTTGGGGCTCACTTTTGGTCTCCAAGGACAAGAAGCCATCCCAGAACCTGGGTGCATCAAAGACCCTCCTCCTAAAAATCTTCCCTTTCCAATGGATGTTTCCAAACAACTTTGCAAAAAGGACATTGAAGACAAAAAGGATGGTTGGTATCCAACAGGTCTACCACTCATCAATTCCGATCCAAATGAAGGCATCGGTTATGGTGCAAGAGCATATATCTATAATAATGGACCCAAAACTGATCCGCTTTTTCATTACACACCTTACCGAATGAGACTCTTCGCACAGTATTTTAATACGAATAAAAATGCACAGTACCACCAAATCAGTTTGGATATGCCATTTATAGCGGATACACAATGGAGACTACGTGCAGATGCATTTTTAACCATCACTCCAACTACTTTGTACTTTGGTATTGGTGAATCGAGTATGAGGTCCTTATCCTATTTAGAGAGGAACCAACCTTATAATCGTCAGGTGAATCATGCAAGTTTCGTCGACCAAGAAACCAATTTGACTTTTTATCGGCCAGGGACTAGTTCTGATCCTTTTTCTGTCGGTGGAAAAACATTTTCAGGAATCCCACAAATGCCTGGTTATGTGGTGACAGACAGAATGTACAATCGGTATACCATTGAAACTCCAATGGCAGCCGTAAGTGGAGAAAGATCATTCTTTGGTGGGACGGTTCGATTAGTATCTGGATTAAAATTTTCAAACAATATCATTCGCACTTATGATGGAAAAATGGTACGAGGTGTAGATCCAACGTTTGACCAATTAGCAGCAGATGTTCCGAATGGAAAAACAAGACTTACAGAAGACCACGAAGGGAAAAAAATAATCGGTTACCAAGGTGGGTATGTAAACGCATTACGACTGGGAATTGTGTACGATACACGCGATTTTGAACCAGATCCTAATTCAGGTATTTTTGCGGAAGTAACTTACGAAAAACATAGCAAAGCAATGGGTTCGGACTTCCAATTCCAAAAGTATTTCGCCCAAACAAAAATGTTTTGGAGCCCCTTCCCCAAGTTAGTTGATAAATTAGTTGTGGCAAATCGATTTGGACTTGGTGTGACAGAAGGAGATGCTCCCTTTTTTGAATACAGAAATATGTGGGGAACGGAAGGTCTAGTGGGAGGACTTGGTGGACTTCGTACGTTACGTGGATTCAAACAAGATCGTTTTGTTGGGCGAGCGATGGGATGGGGAAATTCGGAAATTCGATGGAAATTTGCCGAAGCAAAATTAGGTTCAGAGTTTTTTGCCTTTAATATCGTACCGTTTTTTGACTATGGAAGGGTTTGGGATGATGAACATAAAATTAATTTAAAAAATTATTTTTATTCCAAAGGGATTGGATTACGTATCGCATGGAACCAAGCAACCATCATTATGATTGATTATGCCAAATCAAGAGAAGACGAACAATTATTCGTAAACTTTAGTCACGTCTTTTAGATTTTGAAAAAATCGATCGTTTGTCTTAAGTTAGAAGCTTTATCGGACAACGCTGAACACAACTTATCAATATCATTCACAAACTGATTTAAATATTCAGTACCTTCAGTAATGGTTGCAATACTTTTTGCAAGTTCTTCCGAAGTACTTGCCTGCTCATTGGTGTTTTGTTCAATTTCCATTGCAGACATTGTCAATTTTTCAATATTCTCTTTTACATTTTTCACTAGTTCTAATTGTTGTTTTGTCATGTCACTAGATTGTTTGATGAGTTCAATTGTTGTGTGGACAGACTTCCCAATTTGAGTGAAGGTTTTTTCAGTATTCGATACAGCAAGTCTTCCTGATTTTGTCGAGGAGGAAGCTTTTGATACTGCTTCCAAAATTCTTTTTGTATTGGAAAGAGTCTGTTCTCCTAATTTAGAAATCTCACTGGCAACGACTGCAAATCCTCTTCCTGCATCCCCTGCTCTTGCAGCTTCAATGGAAGCATTGAGAGATAATAAACCAATTTTATCTGAAATTTCGCCTATCACCTGGATTACATTTGATGTGTTTTCAACACTCGATTCTATATCAGACATCGCAACCAAAGTAGAGTGAAGTGCAGATTGACCCAACTTCGTTTCCTCTTCCATTTGTTTGGTTTCAGTTTCTGTTAAGTTCATCATATCATGGATGGATACGATCGAAGACTCCATACCAATTACTAAGTCTTTTGCTTCTTTTGTAATATCATGTTGTTTTTTTGCTCCAAAAGCCGTAGAACGAATGCTTGCTGACATCTCCTCAACACCTGCTGACATCTCTTCAGAAGAAGAAGCTTGTTCCATCATTGCCTGGGTTAATCCTTGCGTTTGTGTTGCAATTACCTTCGCATCTGAATTTACTTTATCGGATTCTTCAATGACAGTGGATGTAATTTTTCGGATGCTTGTGATAAAAGAATTGAGAGAAATGGATCCATGTCCTAGTTCATCCGTAGAAATGATGGGAACGGATTCACTTAAATCCCCAGCTGCTAAAGATTTATAACGATTTGCCATTTGGATCGTATTAAATTTCATTGCTTTTACAAAAAGAGAAGTGAGCACAAATATATTGATGGTGATAAATGCTGCCATCAACACCAAAGTCACTTCTGCATTTTGGATTTGTACAAATTTAGTCACTTCCGCTAAAAGTAGGTATCCTAATGCAGTGAGTGTCATACTAAACACAGCAGACATTGTAAAAAAGATTCGCGCATAAATCCCAACCTTCGGAATTTTTTCAGAATTTAACGGTAAGTCTTTTAACTCTGGCGTAACCAAAACCTCTGAGATCACGAGTTCACTTAAAAAAAAGTGTGAAACACCTAATACTGGATATATGAGAATTGGCAAAATGATATAAGGAAGGTATTCTGCGAGTGTTGGAGTAAAAAATTGAAATGTGACAAAAGCAGCGAATGGAATTCCGAAACTCCATTGAATCAAAAAATAACCCAAATTATGTTTTGGAAATTTCAAAAGTGTTAATTTAATCTTCTGCTTTTCTTCGAGTGATAAAGCTTGAAATGAAGCAGGAATTGTTTTTGTGAGTAATTTTTTAAGTCTTAGGAAACGAATGATAGGGATAACATAAGAGGTAAAGAGTGCAATGGTTGCACCTAACACAACTAGTACCGACTTATCAAATGAATATACACCTGCAATGACAATGAATAAGACTGCAGTTGGTACAGCAAGCACAGCTGTCAGTAATTCTAATCCGATTGTCAACCGCCAACATAAAGATTTAATTTTGGCTTCATTCATTTCCGCTTTTTCCTTTTTCAGGACAGTGTAGGAAAAGCGGAGAATCGTATAGTATTATTTTGAAGTACGCGTATAAACGCCATCCCAGTCGACAGGTGGTGGGTTTTGGAATAGAGTTTGGCAACGTTTGATGAGCAAGTGGCTACTCACATCGTCTTTTCCTAATATTTTAGAAACATTCTTAAAATGTTCGATAGCAGTTTCCCAATTTCGTTTTGAGTATTCGGAAAAACCGAATTCATACTCTTCGAATGCTTTGACAGAAACAGGCGAAATTTCATTTTTAAATGATTCTAAACTATAGATTTTCACTGGTGCTTCTTTTCCCTTCACACGGATCCAATCTAAAAATCGAAAGGAAAATGTATCCCGACAAGCTAACTCAATGTTTTCGGAAACTAAAATCGACACACCATAATCTTTAGCCGCAGCTTCTAACCTAGCAGCTAAGTTCACTGTATCACCCATCATTGTGTACGATGCCAAACTATCAGTTCCCATAAATCCAACCTTAGCCAAACCACAGTTAAGACCGATACGAAATACCATAGCACGTGCGAGTGGTGTGTAATCCCCTCTTTCATTCCATTCTTTTCTCAAACCTTCCAACTCTTTCAGCATTTCAAGAGCTGTTTTACAAGCAAGTTTTGGGTGTTCCTTGTTTTGTATGGGAGCACCAAAAATTCCTACAATTGCATCTCCAATGTATTTATCCAAAGTTCCAGAATTTGTTTTTAAAACATTGGTCATAGCAGAAAGGTATTCATTTAATAACTTTGCTAAATCTGTTGCACTTAACTCTTCACTAATGGATGAAAACCCAGCTACGTCTGAAAAAAATGCCGTGATTTCCCATTCCCCTCCTTGTTTTAAGGATTCCATATTCTCGAGAGCAACACTCACAACTTCTGGATCGACTAAGTTCCGTAAGATGTGATTGAATTTTCTTTTTTCCTTTCCTTCTGTGTAAGTTAAATAGGCAAATCCAAGTAAGTAAGAAACTGGGAATCCAAACACAAACGAATTAGTAGACAAAACATAATCCATCCGATAAAGGAAATAAAACAATCCGATAAACAACGAGATTGCAAATATTGGATAAATATTCTTCAATATATGCCATTGGTTAATAAATAAAACAAGAACACCAACAAATAAAACTAAGATTGTAAATACAAACCCATACGTCACAGGTAATTCTTTTAATAAATGCCCTTCTGTTAAATTCGAAGCAAACACTGCCTGTGCAATCACACCAGGAAACAATCCGTGCGGGGTAACAACGTCATCATGTGTGGCTGCAGCGGATGTACCGATCAGGACAATTTTATTTTCAAAGAGTTTGGGAGGTACGAGGAGTGTATTTGGATCTTCCACCTCACCAGTGTTTAACTTTTCTAAGGATTCAATGATCCCTGCTGCCGAATACCTCGGAATATTTCTCAACTCTTCTTCTGTATAAAAATAAGCCCTTACAAGACCATCTTTTCCAATAGGAATGATTCGTTTTGTTCCTTCTTTTTCCAGGTATACATTCAAATCTTTTGTTTCTATTTTGTAAGTTTCACCTAACGCAAATGCTTGCGTCGCAAGAGTTGGGAAATACATTCCATTCCATCTTACAAAGGGAGAAAATCTCCTTAAAATTCCATCACTATCTGAAATCACATTCACCACATGGACATTGGGAGCCGTTTCCGCAATTTGACCAATGGGAAAAGAAGCATTCTCATATTTTGGAAAAGGAATACTTGTAGTCAAAGGTACACTGAATTTTTGACTAATTGTATCGATACTTTTTCTTGGAATCACAATCCCACCATTTCGGAAATTGGCAGCATGAGATATCTCCCCCAATGTTTCGTTTGCTACCACCAGTGCATCATCATAATCCGACCTTTCAGTGAACATGATATCGATGATTGTAAATTTAGGAGGGGTAAGAAGTTTTGTGTATCCGATAAGAGTGGGATAAATATGACGTTTCCAAGGCCATTGCCCAAGTTCAGGATGGTCTGCATATTTAGCAATACTCTGCTCATCTATATCTATAATCACAATGTCTTTTGAAAAAGTGTGATGGGAAGGCAAAAAATGAAACAAAGCATCTGATAGTTTGCGATCTAATGTAGTAGAAAATCGAAAGAAGGAAATGAATGTAGTGAGTAATGTCGGAATCACTACCATTAAAAAAATCGGGAAGAGTATTTTATTTTGTTTCATTTGCAGTTAATCGTTTTTTGTAATCACTCCAACGGTCAATGATGACAGGAGTACCTTCCATTGAAACCGAAGATTCAATATACACAAGTTTTGCGATCCTTAAATTTGTTTCAGGATGTGTTTTTTTCAAAAGATCTGTACCTTCTGATTTTGCCATTGTATTCAGGTAACTAGACAATCCAAGTGGAGAATAACCCACTTGGGAAACAAGACCAACAGCTGCCTCATCTGCTTCTAATTCCACTTTAGCATCTCGGCCTGTTTCAAAAAATTGTTTTTCCATTTCGGTGATCGCAGTTGCCATCGCTGTATTGACAACCTCACTGCCAGGAGGAGATAACAATCCTGAGAGGATATCAACAAACACATTTGATTCTTTGAATTCACCATTGTGAAATAAGATCACATGGCCCATTTCATGCGCAATGATACCGGCTAACTCAGCTTCTGTTTGGATTTTTTTTAGAGTGCCTGTAGTGATAAACAAATAACCACCAGGACAGGAAAATGCATTTACCTCTTGAGAATCGATGATCCCAACTCGAAATTCCAAATCTTTACGGGAAGAAACAGAACCTAACTTTGATGCTATGGAATTGAGATACCTCGTGAATTCTAAATCGCGAACTAAATTGTATTTTTTTAAAAGTCTAGCGGCAAGCGAACGACCCATCTTCACTTCCGCTTTAGTTTCTCCAAGGACAGGTAACCCAGGATTAGATGAGAATGAAAAAAAACTCGAACTTTGTGTGATCCCATTCTTTTTTTCTTCCTTAGGAGTTGTTTCTTCAAACGCCAAAGGTACGGATTCGAGCCAACGTAAAGATTCAAAATCATACATCTCACCTTCTCCGCGCACTCTCATCTTTTGGGTTTCCGAAAGCCCTCTTGCAGCAGCGGTCTTCGTAAAATCGGAGGCACGTTGTCTTGCTACAACAGCTTCCGAGGAATTAGAAGTGATGCCTAATTTCATTTGGGTTCCAGGTGGGAGTGGAGATACAAATAATTTCGATACCCAACCTGTTTTCTCTTCGACTCGCACTTGGACAAAGAGCCCTTGTTCGGTGATAGGCGTTAGTACTTCTCCTATTTTTAAAAGACTTCCTTCTGCATTTAACTTAGGCTGTGAAAGTAACTTTGCTTTGTTGCTTTGCACATAAACATTTCCTTTTGCAAGTAGTGAAACACTGACAAAAAGGAATAAATAGGATAAAGTGTTCGACTTCATTACCAATGAGTGTTGGGTCTCATCAATCTTTGAAAACTCTTTTTTTAATTTTGACTTTCGAATTGACAATTCCTATCCATCCATTGTGATGAACGGGCAATGAAACATTTTTTTCTACTTCTCATCGTATTGTTTATGACGTTCGAAGGTTGTAAAAAAGAAAAAGATGAAAGTAATACGCTGAGTGCATTAGCCACTCGTTTTTTCATTCGTTCCTTATTTTCTTCCAATATCAATACAGAACTTCCTTCCAATCTAAGTGTGGCTGTGCCTCGTTCCATACGAAAACCTTCCAGTGGTCTTGGTGCAAGTTTTATGCGCCAAAGTCGCTCTTCCAAAATGGCTTTTACAAACAAAGGAATTGCACAAGACACTTTGGATTATGGATTTACAGGACAAAATTTTTTAACGGAAGGTACAAGTATCGTCGCAGAGATACTTAGAGATTCTAAAAAGGACTTAGTACTCATCAGTGGATCCTATGCAATTGCAAAAGCAAGTCCAGGCGTTTGTATCCCAGGTGGAACGGGAACCGTGCGTATCACCCAAAGTATGGAAGAAGAGTTCCTAGAAGGGATCGAAAGGCTTGGTCTGAGCCCCGAAGAAGCAAGAGGTGAACTAGTTAGTTTACAGAACGAAGGGATTTTGCCATTTACAGGCCAATCTGTTCCAACACCTGCGATGGTTTACAAACGTTTGAGTAATGACGAATATGATGTTGAAATTGAATATTCGTTTTCCGATGCGATTGGAACCCCACAACCTTGTCCCTCCAATAATAAATTCCAAAAGGCAATCAAATTCAAAACAGATAAATCAAAAGTATTTAGTTCTATCAATCGATCTTTAAAAGTATTTGGAATTTCCTTAAGTGTGGAAGCATCCATCACTTACATCACACAAGAAGGAAAAAAAGACAAGGCCATCCTCAATATCAAACAAGTTACAAGTGGTTCTGGGAATACTGACAAATCCACAACACGATTTACTTTCGAAGAATGTGAAAAGGATACAAGTGCCAATGCGAATAATTGTGTAACCTTAAATTATAGTAATGTTTATGATGATGCTGCAGGGAATAAAATCACAACATCAGTCAAAGGTAGAACTAATGACCTGGGCGGTTATGTCCTGACAGAATACATAGACAATGCCGACAATTTTGAATACTATTTAACTGAAACTTATGATCCGAATGGAGACATCACCTATTTTGCCGTTGATTATTATGACATTGGAACCCCAGCTAACGATGATTATGAAGAATTAGGTGTCCTAGATACAGACCTTTATGGTGAGTTCATCGAAACCACTTATACCTTTGAATGGGATGCTTATGTTGATTTTACAACTGCACTCCCGGGAGGAGGAATTGGCCAAGGAGCTGGGTTTACTGAATATGATGCTTATGTCATCATGCCAGCCGGAGTAGATCCCAATGTATTTCCGGATGAATTTATAGGCTGGGGAGAATTTTATAATAATGTCAATAGTGGTGGTCCCGTTTATTACGTCGACTTTTATGGAACAGCCAATCAAATTCCAACAGCTGTTGTCTGGCGGTATGCAATTGATACAAACGGAAACGAAGTATATACTGTTCGAGCAAATACAGTTGTTCAAATCTAATTGATATTCTTATATTTGAAACCAAACAAAAAGAAACCTATATGTTAATCATTAAAAATAATTCTCAACACAACTTAAACTCAAAAAAGAAATTCATCAAACGACTCATTCTATTTTCAAGCTTATATATATTTCCAGTTTCATTGTTTCCGTCAGAACCATTTAACAACATACAAGGGTTTTACGGAGAAAGAGCGGCTGGACTTGCAGGCGCTTTCACTGCCATCGCTGACGATCCATCGGGAGCTTATTACAATCCTGCAGGACTCGGTTTTACTCATAATGATGGGATATCTATCTCTGCGAGTAATTTCAAAGATGTTAAACGCAGTTATATCAATATAGACACACCAGGCCAAAGATACAACCAAACCCACCAAGGATTTGATCCCAATTTCATTGGACTACTCAAAAACTTTGATCGATGGAAGTTTGCCTTTTCGATTGTGAATACGTATAACTATTCCTACAATCGAGTGGATCAGGTGAACTACCCACTTGTTTCTCCTTCCATCAATTCCACACGAAATTATACAAAAGAACGTTATAACCAACTATTAGTTGGTCCCAGTTTGGCATACCTACTCAATGATAAACTTTCTCTTGGTGCCACTCTTTATTATATGAATGATACGAAGGAAGTTTCGCGAACCCAATTCCAACAATTCTCGGATCTTAGTTATGTGATGCGCTCTTATGTAGACAATCGTCGCACATCAGGACTTATGCCAGTCCTTGGCATCCAATACCAACCAAATCCCAAACTATCTCTAGGATTTAGTTACCGTCGTATTTTTGTTACTGGTGGGGATCGTTTGTACAATGAAGTTTATGTTGATTCTACACGTAGACCGGGTTCTTCAGCTGTTGACTTCATTGAAGGGACAGGGGATGGTGCCTCCTCCATTGAACAAGGAGTCTTAACACAAAAGCCAAAACTTGTCACCTCCATTCCGCAAACACAAGAAATGCGATTTGGTGTGGCTTTTTTCCCGACGGCAAGATTTTTAGCTTCCTTTGATATGATTCACACTTCTGGTTATAAAGTCAGAAGGAACCAAGATGAGATTAGTACGATTGGTCGACGTGTCACTTATACAATCAATGATACAGAGGTGAGAGAACTAACTCGTTATTCCACAACGAATTTTGCAGCTGGAATGGAATACTATTTGGCTGACACATTCTCTGTATTAGGTGGAATTTACACAAACGAACCCAATACAAAACCAATCTCATGGACTGAATCGGCAGTTGATTTATACCTTCAAAATACCTTTGGTAACCAAGTTGCTGCAACTTCTGGCGACGCGAGTGTCATATACAAAGTTGCTCGTTCTGGAACAAATCCTCGAAATGAATATTCAAGGAACAAAGGTTTCAGTTTGGGATTTTCATGGGTAACTTCCAAATCGTCAGTTTCTGTAACCTATATCCGTGAATTGGGGTATGGAAATTCTAGGATTGACCCGAACTCATTAGCCCAATCCTTCGAATATATGGCTCAGTCCATTTACATTATGGTGAGTTCCAGGAATTGATCATTTTTTCTTGGATTTTGTTTGGAAAAAATCTTTAGCGTCATCATAACCTTGCACTAAGAGCTTTTCAGCTTGTTCTTTCTTAAAATTGAGAATACTACCAAAACCTAACATTTGTTTTGGGGCGATGACTGAGATTTTAGCGTTCGTAAATTGTGTCCTGAGGTTCAGGAGAAAATTCTCAATTGCAGTGAGACCATTCATCACAGATTTTCGGTATTCTAATCCTTGTTCTACACTTTTATAGGAACCAAGTAGGTAGAGTTCAAATAACCTTTCTAATGCCTCATCCTTTGTCACAGGGGTTTCCATAATCGCCGAACTTCCAACAGGCGAAAGTAATACTACTACGATATCGGAAGCTTCATGTGTTAATGCGGGAAGAATCGGAGTATTTGCCATCACACCCCCATCCCAATAAGGTTCTCCATCAATCATTTGCCATGGAAAAATCATTGGAATGGCTGAAGAAGCAAGTAAATGTTCAATCTGTAGTGTTGGATTTTCAAAAAATCTAAGTTCCGATGTTAAAATATTAACGGCTGAAATGATGACTTTTATTTTTGACTCGTTTAAGTGACTAAAGTCTAAATGTTCATGGATGAATTTTTTTAATGGGTAGGTTTCCACCAAAGGATAGTATTTTCTTCGGAACAAACCTTTCAACATATTCCATACCGAATAACGCATAATATGTTTTTGATTCAATTTTAACCATAGTTCGGATAATTTTTTTGAATCCATTCCAGAACCAATGGCACATGCATTGATCGCTCCAACAGACGTTCCACAGATTATATCTGGTTTCCAATTGATTTCTTCTAAATATCGTAATACTCCTGCTTGGTAGGCACCTCTTGCACCACCTCCAGATAAAACTAATGCTTTCTTTTTTGACATAGTAATTACCACTAAAGAAAGATATCTCTTCCAGTTACATATCTTTCCTTCCACCATTTTTCATTTAGGGATTGGATGACAACACCTCTGCTCGTTGACGCATGGATAAAATTTCCATTCTCTAATACCATTCCCACATGTGTGATCTTTTTGGTATTGGGAGACGCAGAGAAAAAAACCAAATTTCCAATTTCCTGTTTTTCCCTTGAGACAAATTTTCCAATCTGCGATTGGTCTTTTGCCGATCTAGGAATTGCCTTTTCCTTCATTCCGATTTTTGGATCGGTTAGGATGGATTTTGTCAACCCAGAACAATCAACACCACGTTTGGAATAACCACCATACAAATAGGGAGTTCCAATCCATAACCTTCCAACTGGATCCACTAATTTACGTTTGGAGGAATTCTCTATTTGTGTAGGTTGGGAAGTAACCTGTTCTTCCATAAAAATGAGATTCGGATCCAATTTTGGTCTTTCTTTTGTGATCCATTCTCCTTCTTCATTCCAAATGATTTCGGTTCTACGATCTGAAACTTTAAAATCATCAATCGTGTTTTTCCCTGAAAGAACAGAGATTGTATCTTCCATGACCGTACTCCAACGCTTGGCAAAATCAGAATTCTTTGATTCTGGTTTCATCTCTACCATCAGTTTTTTTTGTTTTTCTGAATTGAGTGTTAGGATATTTTTAGGCATTTTTTTTTCTAATTGTTTGAGAATTACATTTGGATTGGATTCTTGTTTTCGCAACAGAACATACAATCGACCAACCACAAACAATGTTTCACCCGTCCAAGATTTGTTTTTTGCAGATAAAAAAAGATTTAACATTTCATCTTCAGGCACTTGGCTTAATTTCATCTCCCGATAAAACTTACCTAAAAACGGTATCTCTTTTTTGTTAGGTTTGGCTGTGATCAGATAAGGTATTAGTTCTTCCGTTTCCTCCCATTCATATCCGTGGTCACGTAGAATGACAAAACGTTCTACTTCCAATGCAAATTCCGAAGGGGACATCGATTCAAACACAGCCCACACCCGTAAGGATTGGATGATGTTTTGGATTTCTTTATGGTTTGCTCTGTCGCCTAGTTTTTTTCGAATTTCACTTCGAATGAGTAAGGTCTCTTGTTTGTTATAACCTGATTCTAAAAGTGTGTCTAAATTTTGTGAATGTAAAAAACATGGGAAAAGGAAAACCAATAGAAAAATAGATAGATGATACTCTTTTGAAAACATGAACCAAGGAGTAAAGGAATCTACACTTATTGTAAAGAAGGATTTAAAAATTTTTCTCGGTTCATTTTGATTTTCTCAAATGACGAAATATATCCAAGCTCAATCAAACGTTCATACGCAAACCAATCAAGTAATCCAAAATTATTGGTAGGGATTTGTAAGAACAAATCTGAGATTTTTTCTGTTTGGCGGATTCGTTCTCGGCTCGATGCTAAAATCGAACGGATGATGATATCTCCTATGGGAGGAAATTTTGGTTTTAAGATGTCTTGGAAATTGATAAGATTAGTCATTTGAAAGATTGGGTTTGTCATCACACCTGGTTTGTTCACATCGAAGTATTCACAAAGTTCGCGGTCTTGGTCAGGATAAATATCACCAAATACATCCACCGAAATCACTTTTCCCACACCTTTCTCCTTTAGAGTGATCCCTGGAACATTGTCAAGAACTCCCCCATCCACATAAACGATGCCATCATCTATAAAAGGAGGTACAATTCCGGGAATGGAAGTACTGACACGGATTGCTTTCCATAAACTTCCTACTTCTTGTACATGGATTTCGGAATGGGAAAGGTTTGTCGCGATTGAAAAATATGGGATCCACAAATCTTCAATTTGGATCTCACCAAAAAAATTCCGAATGGCTTCCGTGTATTTTTTCCCAGTTGTTAAAGATAAAATGGGAATTGTATATTCATTTAAAAGATCTTTGGATACCCAAAATTCCTTGGCTTTCACTTTACTCCCTTCACTTGATTCACCCATGGCAATGAGAGCAGCAAAAATGGAACCAGCACTTGTACCCGAAACCATATCAATTGGAATCGAATTTTCTTCTAATGCTTTTAATACACCTAAATGGGCAAATCCTTTGGCACCACCACCACCTAACGCCAGGCCTATGGATTTTCCAAGTAAACCCCTTCCCAACCTTTCCCAGGTGTCCATTCGTTCTAAATGGACATGAAAATGACGATGGAATCTCCTTTTTTCTAGGTGTTTGATTGTACCTGGTCGAACAAAGTTTCGATTTGATTGCAGGAGGACAAGAACATGATTACGATCACTAAACTTACGTTTATCGATGAGTGATTCCATTTGGATACAATTTGGGTCCTCATTTGCATCTTTGATATAAACAAAGGTATCAGACTGGCGCAGTGTCCGTTCGACATAAGGACTTAATTTGCCTTCGTCCTTCACTAAATAAAAAATATAATCGTATTCAGCTTCAATTTGAGTGAAAAATCGAATGATCCAAGGTTCTTTATCTGCTTCCTCTAATTTTTCCAATTCTTTCATTCGATCGTTGAACATAGATTCATCGACAACGTAAAAAGTTCCATACCGAAGGAATACGATTCCCAGATAATGAATCATATCCAAAATCACCTTCTCGGGAAGGGAAGAAAGTAAGGTGAAGGTTTTTGCCTGTGGGACAAATCCTTTCGTTTCCGTTTTGGCTTGAGCCAATCGTTCTGCGATGATTTTCGTAATTTGAAGTAAACTTTCGGGGTATTTTACAAGAATGGACAATGCCACTTCTCTTGGAACTCGGATGAGTTCAGAGTCTCTCACTGCCTTCACTGTGGCAGATCGTTTTTCTCCCGTAAATAAACTCAACTCTCCAATGATATCGAGACGTTTGAATTCACCTAGATCTCGGATACTGCCATCGGCACTTCGTTTTTCGTAACGAAGTTTTCCTGCAGCCAAAATGTACAGATCGTTTCCATCTGAATGTTCCAAAAAGAGAATCTCTCCCCCTTTTAAAAATTCACGAACTGTATGTGCCATCATTTCGCGTAATACGGAATGAGGGAGGTTTTTAAACAAATCCGCCAATGTCAAATACTGCGCAAGAGAGGGAATTTTAGATTTTCGGATTCGTTTCACAACAAAGGTTTTAGTATGTTTTAAACAAATTTCAAGCAACCTTTTCTCTGTATTTAAAACCTTGAACGGATTCGACAGAAAAAAGAAGAGTAGTCATAATTCTTCCGTCCATACAATGGGAAAGGAGAAGAGGCTTATGATCGCAAGTTTACGTGGAAAATTACTCCAATTAGAAATTGATCGTTTGGTGGTGGAAGTGTCTGGTGTGGGTTATGAAGTAATGATCCCTTTTCCTCTGCACTTAGAATGTAAGGATAAAATTTCTTCTGAAATTTTTTTACATACCTTCCATTCCATCACAGACCGTGGACAAAGGTTATTTGGATTTTCCTCAAAAAAAGACCGCGAATTATTTGAACTCATTAAATCCTTACACGGGATTGGAGAACTTACCGCATTAAAAATATTATCTTTTTTCCAAGCAGATGACCTTTACCAAATCGCAAAAGCCGATGACAAAAAAACTTTGGAAAAAATTCCAAAAGTAAAAGGGAAAACTTCTGAAAAGATTTTATTCGAAATCAAACAAAATCTAAAAAAATTTGAGATGTTTTTAAATGAAGGAACCCCTGAATTTAGTATCGTAGACCGAGAAACAGATTTAGCAACGCTTGCCCTCATCCAACTTGGTTTTGATGAAAAAACAGCAACCAAACAAGTGACCGATGCGAAAAAAACAAACCCTGGTTTGTCGGCATCCGATATCGTAAAACAAGTGATCACTGGGACCAAATAGATCAAAACATTCTATGTAAGTACCAATTGTTTCCTATTTTGATGAAACTTGGGTTGATCAAATAACGTTCTAGTTTGGGATTTGAATCAAAACGGAATTTGAGTTCTACCTCTTCTTTTGATCCGATGTAAACATCAATTACCACAAGGCCCGCTTGGTAAAATACATCTCGGATGGTAAGATTCCCTTGGTTTCCTTTTTTTAGGTCTAGTTTTTTCTGATCAAAATAATACAAAGAAAAATAACCATTTGGATCCTTTAAGTCCAAAGCCACTTCTTGTTTGGACCAATACCCTTTGGCATCAACAAATAAACCTGTTTTCGAATCAACAAACTCTAAAAGATGGGAAAAATGCCCCTCACACAAATCAAGTAACAATTGTTTTGTTATATATAATATCAGAGTTGTATCAAATTGAGAAATTCCTTTTCCATACACAATCCCTTGTTTGACAGGAAAAGGACAGCTAAGGATTCCAATATTTCGTGATTGTGAATTTTGTGTTTTACTAGAGGTGTTTTTACTAATACAAGAGGAAAAAAATATGACGAGTAAGAAGTTTATATACAATAAATAGATTTGTTTGGGGAAAAGTGACCACATTACATTGTCTTGTTGAGAAGATCCTCAAACATATCCCCCGAATACATCTCAAGTGCTCCATTACTAGCTGCGATGATTTTTTTACCAGCTTCTGTCACATCAAAATTCCCAATCACATACCCTTTGGTTGCACCCATCTCTTCCATTTGGTTTGTCATCTCTCTTAAAAAAACATCGGAAACCTTTGCATCCTTCCACTTACGAACTCGGAAGAGAGCTCGTTTGTTCACATCTTCTTTGGAAGAAGCAAGTAAATTGACTCCATCAGCTTCGGGGTTTGCAATTTCTTTAGTGACTCGGTAACCAAGACTCATCACCATCCGAGTGGCTTGGTTTTTAAAATTGGTTCCTGGCAAACCAATGAATTTTTCAAATTTATCGAGACCCAACATATCCAATTTGGATGTAAGTTTTTTTCCATTTTCATCCACCATCCCTTTGATATTAAAAGGTTTGGAGGAACGCATCCCACTTAACTCAAAATAACGAGAGTTAGGAAATAGATTCACAGATAATAAATTCAATTCACGTGTTAGGTCATATTCATGAGTTAAGGATTCAACCGTTCCTGTTCCTCGTTCTAATCGGTATTTTAAATTTGCTAATGCAATCACATCGGGATCATCCATTCGTTCTGCTTCAGCTTCAATTAAGTATTCAGCTCCATCTTCATACCGACCCATGTATGTTGTGATCATCGCAAAATGTATGCTACACTCTATAATTTCGCTTTGCCAAGCATTGAGTTTTGCCATTTCCAGACATAACCTCCCATACTTTAAAGCTTCTGGAAAATTTTGCATGAGAATGGCTTCAGTCATCAGAAATTGGAATAATGTGAATCTCACAAATTCATCTTCAATTTGTTCGCTGATGGCGATGGCAGTTTTGACTGCATCTTTGTGTTTGTTTTCCCTCGAAAGTGATAGAGCGTATAAAAATCCTGAAACTGGAGTTTTTTCAATTTTATACGCTTTTTCAAAGTATTCTCTTTCTTTTCCACCCCCGGTCACACCAGAGATCACACCTTTGGCAATATAATACGATGTGAGGTTGACCTTCTCTTCGGGGATCCTTGCAAAAAAATGCTCAGCAATTTTGAATTCTTTTTGTCCAAGTGCCATAAAACCTAAACGAATACAAGCGATCGGATTGGATCTGTCCACCTGGAGTGTGTCTAGGTAATGGAAAAACGCTTCTTCAAAAAAATCTTTGTTATAATAAATCTCAGCAATCCGGTTGGAAACCGTGACAGGATCAATTTCCTTGGTGTAACGGTTATTTTTTTTGATGATTTCGAGGTGTTTTGCTTCGTTGAGTGGGTCATTCTCCATGGCATAAATTTTTGCCATCACGTAATGACCGTAGGGATTTTGGTGGTCTTCTTCTAGTTTTTCCCTAACAAGGGCCCTTGCATCTAGAAAATTCCCTAAAGTGGCAAGGCTTAAGGCTTTTGCATAACTATCTCGCCTCTGTCCAATGACAAAGGTCAAAAGAAACCCAAGTAAAATCACTGCGGCTCCTACAAAGATAAAAAATGCCAATTTCGAATACTTCCTATTTTCCTATTTTGGTTGGTAAAAAAGAGTCTTACGCCAATTCTGTCCTGGAAGTGATACAACTCACCTACATTTCGTTTGCTCTTCGACTTCTCGTCAGAGATCGTCTCTATTCCTTGGCCTATGGCCTTGTAGGAACTCTTGTTTTTACTTTCCTCGTCCTAGCAGTCAGGATCCACTTCCATTTGTATGCGGGAGTGTCTCTTACTAGTATCGTTTCCTTTGACAAGTCTCCTCAGATTCTTTTTTACGCTACTAGCTTTGCACTCATGACTTTATTTTTCTTCCATTGCCTTCATTCCCTCGGTGATATCGGTGTGATGATGGCTGTCGGAGGCAATCGTTTTGGCTGTATCCTACTCCATTCTTTGTCCTTATTTTTCCTATTTTTACCAAGTTTCCTACTGGCGGTCATCCTGAATTTAGGACTTCTTTCCCCACCTCCCGACTTTGGTCTTTTTGCAGAAGTTAAATCCATTTTCACTTGTTTGGTGCTTTTTCTCTTTTTAGGAATCCTTGTCTCCTTTCCCACTGTTGGCATCAGTACCTTCATTGATCCTTACCAGTCCATACGGAGGCAAAAATAATGTTACTCCGTGTTCACAATCTCACCAAACGGTTTGGAAACGAAGAAGCCGTAAGTTCGGTCAGTTTCGATGTGAACCAAGGAGATTATGTGGCCATCATCGGTCCATCTGGTTCTGGAAAAACCACTCTACTTTCTATGTTAACGGGAATGTTGTCTCCGACGGAAGGGGACATTTTGTACGACCAAATCAAACTCTCTCAAATTTCCAAACAGGAACTAGCGGAAATTAGAGCACGTGATTTGGGACTTGTGTTTCAATTTTCAGAGTTAGTTGGAAACTTAACGATCAAAGAAAATATCCTACTCCCTGCTTTGTTTACTAAAAAATTTTCGAATGATGATTACATCCGTAAATGTGATTACCTCATCGAACACCTAAAATTAGGTGACATCCAAAATTCATTGCCTAGGACTTTGTCAGGTGGCCAAATCCAAAAGGCGGCCATTGCACGTTCTCTCATCAACGATCCTGCGATCCTCTTTGCGGACGAACCATCTGGAGATTTGGATCCGGAAAATAGTTATTTAGTCCAATTATTACTCAATGAATACAATAAACGAAATCATTCGATCATACTTGTCACACATGATATGAAACTTGCTTTTGATGCCCAAACCGTTTATGAAATGAAAAACGGAAGGTTCGAACAAGTGATCAAGGGCGAGTGAAGTTTTGAAACAGGCAATTGGTGTTGATATTGGTGGTGGGAGTATCCGAGTTTCCCTCTTTAATGAAAAAGGGGAAGAACTGAAGTCTAATCACAAAAAAACACCTGAGCACTTAGACAATGATTCCTTTTTATCTGTTTTAAACGAAGCCATCGAACCTTTGGCAAAAGAAAGTATAGGAATCGGTGTTGGTTCCCCTGGCCCACTGAATAATGAAACAGGTGTTTTACTGAAAAGTGCCAATATGATTGGCCTTAATAACCTACCCATCAAATCATCCTTAGAAGCTAAGTTTTCTCTCCCCGTATTCTACGAAAATGATGCAAACTGTGCAGCATTAGGAGAAGCAATTTTTGGTAATTACAAAGATTGTGAGTCCCAACTGATCCTAACCTTAGGTACGGGAATTGGTGGAGGATTTGTTTCCAAGGGCAAATTGTATTCAGGGTATTTAGGCAATGGAATTGAAATTGGCCATACCACATCCGTCATTGGTGGAGCTTTATGTGGATGTGGAGTGAACGGTTGTGTTGAAAGTTATTTTTCCACAATCGGTTTACTCAATCGATATTTTGAAAAAACAAATACGAAACTCACCAATGCAGAAGTTTTTTTCAATTTGGTCAAAAATGGTGACTTAGTAGCAAAGGATATTTTAGAATTTGGAACCAAGGCACTTGCGCACGCAGTTCGCGGAGCAGTCCATCTACTCAATCCAGAAGCGGTAGTTTTTGTGGGTGGTATTACCAAGTCTTATGAAATTTTTGGAAGTGCATTGGAAACAGAAATCCGCTCCACCATCTTCCCTGTGTTAAATGATAGATTACAATTAGGACCTGGTGGCAATTTATCGGGTACGTTAGGTGCAGCGTCTCTAGTATTCGCAAAGGAGAAAAATTAAGATGGAAAACTGTATTTTTTGTAAAATCATTAAGGGTGAAATCCCTGCCAAAAAAGAATATGAATCCGATTCTATCTTTGTATTTCACGACATCACTCCCCAAGCTCCGATTCATTTACTCATCATTCCCAAAGTTCATATCAATAGTATGAATGACATTGCATCATTGGATCCAAAGGTGACTAATGAAATCTTCCAAGTGATTCCAAAACTTGCCGAAAAAAATGGAATCCATGAAAAGGGATACCGTCTTGTCAATAACTGTGGAAGTTATGGTGGCCAAACGGTTGGACACCTCCACTTCCATCTATTAGGTGGAAGGCATTTACAATGGCCACCGGGGTAATTACAAAATGAGAAAATTAATTTTTGGAATCATCGTTTCGGGCATTGCCATTTATTTTTTACAAAAAAACTTTGATATCAGTGAATTCAAACGGTTAGAAGGGAAAGTCAATTGGTGGATTTTCCCACTCCTCATCCTTTCCAACCTTTGGGCCTTCATTCCATTTTCGATTCGTTGGTTCCATCTTTTAGAAGAAAAAATCACCTTCACTCAATCCTTCACTACTGCAATCATTGGAGTTGGATTGAATATGGTATTACCAGCTCGCGGTGGGGATTTGGTAAGACTACTTATGAACAAACGTGATTCGGATTTACCTCTCACTCATCTCTTAAGTCGAATTTTTTTAGAGAAAGTGATGGATTTGGGGGCCGTTGTGGTCATTGGTGCGGGTGCTCTTTTTTATATGGGACTTGGCCAATCAAAAAACCTTAGCCTATTACTCATATCGGTACTCGTTATCTTGGCTATGTTAGTTGGATTGATTTTAGTCAAATACTTCCTAATCAATCTACAAAAACTCTTATGCAAATGTTTTTCTCTGATTGGGAAACAATCCTTTTATGAAACAAAACTAGACCACCACCTTGTTGAGTTTTCAGAATTTTTGCAAGGTGACAAACTGATCAAACCTTTGGCCTATTCACTTCCAACATGGATTTTTGGTTATGCGATCTCTTATTACTTAGCTGGTATGCTCATCGGTATGCCGATACGGTTTCCTGAAGCCTTACTTTTTATGTTTTTAGGGGGAATGGGAGTGGCAATCCCCTCTGCTCCTTCTGGGATCGGAGTATTTCACGCGGCAATCATTTCAGGTTTTATCATTTTAGGAAGGGACCCAGGCGAAGGACTTGTGTATGCAACCGTTGTCCATCTAACACAGTTTCTCATCACAACCATTTTAGCTTGTTTTGCTTACCTTCATTGGCGTTTTTTGCATAAAAAAATAATACTAAATCAATAATTTTTTTTAACAAAGCCCATATCTCTTCCACTCTAAATGGAGATGGAAGGGATTTTACCAATCAATCAAAAATGGAAACAATTGTGTTTCTATACTTTAGTCATAACATTCTTCCAATGTTCTCCGTCTTTTTTTCCAAATGAAAAGAACTCTTCTAATTTGGAAAACCCCTCTCTCCCACTAATTTCTGTTAGTTTAGGATCTTACCTATCCCCCTCTCGATTTGATGCCTATGCAGAAAAAAATATAGATTGGAATCGATTTTTGGGAACATGGATTGAGATCAAACGCATTGACAATCCATTCCAATCCGGACTCACCAATGTCTCAGCAGAATACTCACTGCGGGAAGATGGAAATATCCGAGTGAAAAACCAAGGAATATCCTCAAATGGCCCAACTACGATTGAAGGGATTGCCCTATTACCAGATCCAAATTTCGGAAAATTGAAGGTTAGTTTTTTATACCCAATTTTTTTTGGTGATTATTTGATTCTTAAAATTGACCGCCAAGGATACCAATCAGCCCTTATAGGTGGCCCAGAATCAAATTTTTTGTGGGTCTTTTCCAGGGAGAAAACAATTTCGCAATCAATCGAAACTGAATATATTTTGTATGCACAAACGATTGGTTATGATACCAACCGTTTGCAAAAATTCTAATGTTTAACCGAGTGCTTTGATCACATCCTCAGGTGCTTGCACTAATTCAACAAGAACCCCTTCACTACAAAGTGGAAACTCTTCGTTTCCTTTCGGGTGGATAAAACAAACGTTATAACCAGCTGCACCTTTTCGAATTCCACCCGGTGTGAACCTTACACCTTGTTTGGTGAGGTATTCCACACAGGCTTCTAAATTGTCAATCCAAAGGCCAATGTGGTTGAGTTTCGGATCGTGCACTTTCGGACTTTTGTTTGGATCAATCGGTTGCATCAAATCAATTTCAACCTTGTAAGGTCCATTTCCCATGGATAGGATGTCCTCGTCGACATTCTCTTTTTCACTTTTGTAATCGGAAACTTTTGTAAGTCCCATCACTTCAACCCAAAATTTCGATAATTTTTCTTTGGATTCTCCACCAATGGCAACTTGTTGGATACCTAACACTTTAAATGGACGTGACATGTAAATTCCTCTCCTATATTCTTTGAACAGTAATCGACTATTTCGTTTCCATCAATGTCTTCGCGAGAACTTCCTCCGAATACTATTTTTTCACTGTTAAGAGGGATTTCATGTTATCAGCAGTTGCCAATTTAAATTGAGTCAGTAGCATATCCTTCTACCGACATACACCTAAAAATAAAAAAATACTCATCCTTTATCAACGGATTTTTTAAACCCCGCTTCCCTTGAGCTTTTTCTAAAGCAGCTTTTATGGCAACATCAAACTTCGGTACAAGTGGTATAAATAAAATTGAACAACTCCTACCTGTAACTAGAATATCCTGATCTGTAATCTTTTGAGGTTCTAAATTGACTTGCTTATAGTCTCCCCAATGAACACAAGAAAGGTATAAAAAACATATCAAAAATACTAATATTTTCTTATTCATATTCGATCCTCACACAATTAAAAATTAAATAACCTGAAAAGTAGACATACTTACATTTTGAAATATTGTTCTTTTGGCTTTAATCTTTAATTCCGAAATTGCTCGATCCAATAATCCAGGATATTTGATATTACAAAATTCAAATTCTTCCCTTTTTTTTCTCTGACTTCATTACCCCTGGCTCAATATAACCAATATTTGTTGCCATTGATGTACAGGAGAAAGACAAACTTTCATTCAATAATAGTAAGATAGTTCCTTTTTTCACGTTTCCTCTCGAATCCGAAACAACATCGACAGATTTTTTTCGATTTTCTGGTTTACAATATTTCCACTGTATGCACAGTATCATCTAACAAATATTCTATGAACATTCAAATTCATCAAATAAAAAAATGTCGACTATGTTTAATTTTTAAATCAATAATTTATGAACCAAATTCCTCGATACGTTAAAAAAATACCAATGAAAGTAGTAAAACGCTATATAATGTCTTTTGTTCATACCGAACGCAATGGCAAACAAATTACACATCTATCAAAACAAAAAACTAACAAACAAATGTTGATTAATAACTTAAAATGAGATCCATTAATAACTTTAAAGTAGAGGAGATTTCAAAATGAAAAAGATTTTAGTCATGATTTTATTTACAATAAACACACATTCCTGCACAGGTCTAAGTAGACTTTTAGATACCGGCGATAATAATACTGAACCCTATGTAGCGTTTGGTTATTACCTCTATCTGCTATCTGCTCCAGGAAATTGCCCTGCAGTCGATCTAACTTTAGAGAAAGGTGTCAACTATCCATTCACACTAATCAATACAAATACTGTTATCTTTAATATTTCCTCAACAAACAACTTACCTCCTCCAAACCAAAGTAGAGATTACTTTCTAGTGGTGACAAAAGATGCTTCAGCTAATATTGAGTTCTCAACTTTAAGATTATGTGATGTGAATCGGAGAGGTCCCTCGGTTACTTCGCCTGAATCTGCGACTTCAACTGAATTGCGATATCGGTTGGAAATGAATGATGTAAGAACACTTCAGAATGCCTTTTATTTAAAATTAATTTCTGGCAATGCATCCATTTCCATCCGTCAGGAGTAGAGGTCAAAATGAAAAAAATCTTTTTTTAACATTTGTATATTTTCTATTAATGGAAAATTGTCGTGGGTTTGTCGATGAAGCGCTTAAGAAAGATGTTGATGACGATAAATATACTCATTATATAATATTTGAATATCTCTTCTCTACTTCCAATCGATGTCCGACTGTAAATCAAACATTAGAAAAAGGAATTAATTACCCGATTACTCTTAGCACGGGAACAGAATAATTAATCAATTTATCATCTGTGAATAATTTGCCACCTCCCAATCAAATTCGTGAATACTTTTTAATCGTAACAAAAGATCCAACTACTACCATTGAATTCAAAGCAAATCGATTCTGTAATACAATACCATCTACAACTGCAATTACTTCCCCAGAATCTGCGTCAGCTACAGAACTTAGATATAGATTAATTACCAATGATGTTCGCACATTAGAGAATGCATTTTCATTAAAACTGAAATCAGAATCTGCAAATGTATCTCTTAGACAGGAATAATCAAAAATTAACGTTAAAGAGAAAAATGATAAATAAGGGATGGAAAGCGAGAGAAATCAAAATGGGAAAATGTTTCCCATTTCCGTATCGTTTTAGAATTACTGTTTATTCCGCTAAAATCAGTAACGTACTAAACTGAGAGTTTAAGATTTGGAATTTTTGTAAAAATTCTTTGATCCCTTCTTCACTCACACCACCAGAATAATCAAAATCACTCTCCAAAATGAGACGGCCATCAGCATCCATATAACTTCTTGAATACCGCATTTTCTGATTCCATTTATTGGCTAATTCGATTTTATTTTTTTTTATCTGTGTTAAACGAAGAATAAAATTGAATGGATGAGTCGTTACCTGAAACAAGTCCTACCTTATAATCTTGGTAGGAAACAATCAAAAGTTTATCTTCATCACTGATTATCTTATAACCTAATTCTACCAAAAGTTTTTTGAGTAAATTCTTTTCGACTTTGTAATGTAAGGTGACAGATTTAGAGGCTAATTCTGTTTCCTTTCCTTTGGTAGACTGAGCGACCAAACTAAAAAATAATGAAAAAAATAAAAGGGATGAAACAAAAAATCTCACAAAAACCTCTAAATCTGTAGTGTTATATTCAAAGGTAAAAGGAGGAATGAGTTTCCATTTTTACCAATGTATTTACAAGATTTGGAATTTGATCGGAAAGAATTCAATCCATTTCTCTAGGAAATTTATGCAAATGGAAAAAAAGTAGAATTTCCAAAGAAATTCATTTGCTTTTCCATTCACCTAGGAACTGCTAAACCATTATCCATGAAGATTTTGTTTCATTTTCCTGTTTTTCTAATTCTCCTTATTTTTTCTCTTTTTACTTGCAAACCTGGTCAAACAAAAACCACAAACCTTTCTGGCCCAAAGATTGATTCCATTGAAACTTACAAAAAGGAAACCAAATACCCCTACCTCTATACGGGAAAAATTAATTTAGAACATTTTATCAAATTAAAAAATGATATCGCCATACTACACCTAACCAACGATAAACTAAAATCCAATGCCTCAATTGCGGGAGCTATCCGAAAGGTTTACGAATTTGTTTCCATTGATTTTACTCCCAAAAGTTTTTATGAATTGAATCTAAAAAATCCTGAAATCATCCCACAAGGAACCATCCTGCCTACAGAGGATCCGAATATTATACTCATTAAAAAAAATCCCTCTTACAAAAAAGAATCACAAGATTGGGATTTCAAAAAACGAATCGAATTACACCAACATTTTATTTCCTTAAACTTGGACATCCATGATTTAGAAACACATTTAGATAAAGTTCATTCTATAGCCAAAAATGATCCCATTCGAATGCAAAATCCAAATGAAACCCTTGAAAAAATAATCTTTTTGGCAATGTTAGGTTATACGGAGGAGATTGATCCACACACCAGGGTTTACGATGCCAAAGAAATTAAAACTGATACATCATTTAATGTACTAAATAATATTTCACATCGAATCATCACTGGATACCCTGATGTTCTTTATATCAAAATCAAAAATTTCCTCCAATTTAATGACCAATTCACGATTGCCAGTGCGACAAAGAAAATCATTGAACATGAATTAAGCGAAAAAAAGAACAATCAGAATACAATTGGTGCTCTACTCATTGACCTTAGAGAAAGTGAACAATCAAATCTCATCGAACTTCGAAAATTTCTCTCATTATTTACATCTTCTCAAAACTTATTTAGCATTCGCAACAGGTATGAAGCCAATATTTATCCTTCTCTTAAAGGGGATCCGATCCTTTGGGATGGTCCAATAGGAATTTTAGTTGGTCCCAAAACAACTGCGGGAGGAGAATTAGTAGCTGGAAGTTTACGAGAAAATAAAAAGGCAATCATTTTAGGTTCACGGACCTTTGGACAAGGCACTTTTCAATTGTTTTACGAAGTTGGTAAAAAAACTGGATACTTTTATGCGATTACGAATTCAAGGATGGTGTTACCTTCAGGAGAAGAGATACAGGGATTTGGAATTTTACCTGATATCATCATTGAGGATCCAAACAAAGAATCGAGTACCCCACACGAAACAAAATTTTGGAACTGGATCAAACCTACCAATGCCAAAAATCCATACATTCCTAAAAACATCCAAACCAAACTGGATGAAAAAATGGGGGTGAACCAAACAAATAAAGGTTTGTTTGCTGAAGAAAACCCTACGGACTTAGACCTAGTGCTCACCCAATCCATTGAATACTATAAAACGTATTTAAGCACAAATAATGAATTTAATTTAAAATAAATCGTCTTTCACAATTTAGGTCTAATACATTCTAAATTGTTCCTTACGAATTTGAATCGATTTTAAATTGGTAAGCGATGTCTTTCATATCAATTGCAGTCTGGTTTAACTCAGCAGAACTATCTGCTGTTTGCATCGAAACTTCACTCATTTGATTGGTTCCAGAACTGATTTCCCCTAATGCCAATGCGTTTTGGTTCATCGCTTCCGAAACAGAAATAATTGCATGGTGTACTTCGCTAATACTACCACTGATTTCTTTTGCCAACATAAATGTTCGTTTTGCTAATGCATTAATCTCTTCCGATTGAGTTTTGTATTCCTTTCCAGAAGCAACAACGGTTTCGTAATCAGGAATCACTTTCCCTGTGATCATATTCAATAATTCTTTCACTGAATCTACCATTTCCATCATTGCTTTTTCTAGTTTGTGATTTAATTCCACAATCTTTTTGACGGTGTCTTGTGATTTACCTGCTAAATTCGAAACTTCAGTAGCAACCACCGCAAATCCCCGTCCGTGTTCCCCTGCTCTTGCTGCTTCAATGGCAGCATTGAGAGAAAGTAAATTTGTCTGGTCACCAATCTCAGCAATCATACTTGCCAACTCACGAATCTCTTTTATCGCTTCCGCATCTTTTACTGCACTTTGAATTTTAATATTGATGGTTTCAAATAAGGATTTGGCATCGATTAATGATTTCCCAACAAAAGATTCCAATTCGCTTGCTTTCCCTTCAATTTTTTCTGCGCCTTTCGAAACCAATTCCATTTCGTTTCCTAATAAACTGAGGGTTTCAATCATAGAATTGGATTGAGAAGAAATTTCTTCGGCAGAAGCTGATACATTTTCCGCACTTGCAGAAAGTTCTTGGACCGAGGAAGCAATTTCTTCGATAGTAGCAGAAGAATCAGAAGCTAAAGAAGATAAATGGGAACTTTTACCAGTAATGGATTCTGATAAACCTTGGATTTTTTGTACAATCGAAATTAAGTTATGGCGCATTTTTTCTAAACTTTTTGCCATTCCTCCAATTTCATCTTTTCGTTCTAATTGGATTTTAGGAACTTCGAAAGACAATTCATTCTGAGAAATTCGATTCATCAACATAGAAGCTTCGCGAATCGCATGTGTCACTTTTGTTAACACATATCCCATACCAATGGATACAACAATCACCGAAAACAAGATACTTAAAGAAGTTAAAAGTGCGATGGAATCCAATGACTTTGTCATGGAAGAAACAGGAACACGGTAGATCACTCGCCAAGGAACAGAATGTAATTGGAAACTACCATACAAACAATGTTTGCCTTTTGAATCTTTCCCTGCAAAAATAAGGATAGGTTCCTTTGTAGCTTTTAATTCGGATACAACTTCTTCGGGGAATGCCTGGCTTACATCTTTGTCTAAAAGTTGATTATCAAGTGCAAGTTGGATGATGCCCTTTCCATCCACGAGCCAACTTTCTCCTCCAAATTGGTCTTGTTTTGTGAATTGTTTGGAAGCAACCGATACATCAATGCCAAGAGAACTGATGAGAACAGGATTTCCATTTTCAATGGTTACACCATTTACAAAAATAGCATATGATTTGTATTCTGCTGTGTAATCCATATTGATCACTAAATCTTTTTTGGATTGTACGAGATCAAAAAACCAACTATCATCAGGGTCTTTATCACTTAATGTATCAATTTTTTTAGCAGATTCATTCCAATAATTTTTTGTCTTGGGATTTATGATTCCCAAATACGTTATGTAACTTAATTTTTCTTTATAGGATGATAAATTCTTAAACACTTGTTCTGATGCATCACCAGTTGGTTCTCCCGCTTTGGCCCAACGAATGGTATTCTGATCGGATACAATGATCACAGCAGTTTCTTTAGCACGTTCCAAAATAGAATCTATGGTTGCGGATTTGGATTCTAAAATCTTCACCATATCAAAACTTTCTAATTTAGAAATGATCGTACTTCTCCCAACATAATAACTCAGTAAACCAGTCAGACCACAAGCAAGAGTGACGGAAAGGATGGTAAAACTAATGAGTTTTGTACGAAGTGAATTTGGTTCCCATTTGAATTTCATAAATTGTGAATCCTTTCCCAATATTTTTAGAATGTTTTCTTGCTAAAACAAAGCTTCTAGTTTAAAGTGTTCTAACATTTTAGCATTCAAAGCCACAAGGAAAAAATAAAACATGAAGTCTCTTTTTTATATTCTTTTCTTGGGATTGATCATAACAACGCAATCAAGTATCATTGCGGAAACAAAAGAAAAGGAAGAGACCGTTTCTAAGGATCCAACCTCTCTGTATCCCGCAAAAACATTGGAAACGACACAAGGCCAACAAACAGCGCCAGGTGAAATCAGTTTCCGATTGACTGGGATGTTAAAAACAGATTTTGCCTATGCCAATCATTCTGTTTTATCATTTGGTTTCGATAATTTAGTTGGTCCCACAGTTGCCAAAAGACAAGTGCAAGCAAGAGACAATGAGCCACGTTCGGGGATTTACCCTACCAGTTCTTTACTCGGCACGGAGATTAGTTATGGCGCAAAAGCAAAAGCAATCTTTGAAGCCGATTTTGTGGATGTATCTAAAAGCAGTGTTGGTGCAGAAACAAAACCTAGGGTCAGACAAATGTATTTCCAATACAATCCCAGTTCCAACTTACAATTTTTTTTAGGGAGAACATGGGATATGTTTGCAGGAGTTTTCCCTCAATCATTTAATGCAAGTGCGTTTATGTCAGCCTCTGGTAATATTGGTTGGCAAAGAGAACAAATTGGACTTTGGTACAAATTTGGTGAATTCAAGTTAGGTTCTGCCATTGGGACAACAGGTTTTCATAATGATCCAAATGTAAAAACCAATATTGAAAGGAATACAATGCCAACCATAACGGTTCGATTGGATTGGATTCCCTCCACCAATTTACTTTTCACTACATCTGCGATTGGCACCAAACTGAAAGTAAGTGATCCCAAAACAGATTCGTCAAGAGATGGTTTGCCACTTTATCCAGACCAAACATTTGATCCGAACCCTTCTCTCACCAAAACCATCGCCAATCAGAATTCTAACCAAAGAACTACACTTGATTCCGGAGGAGTATCCTTTGGATTTGTTTGGAAACAAGGGAAATTTGAATCTCGAGGTGAAATCACTTACGGGACTAACATAACATCGATTACATCAGGTGGAATTGCACCGTTCCAATCCACCACGTATGGTGAAACCTTTTCGGACAGTAACCTTGGCTTTTTATCAGGTGGAGTTGCCAATGATGCCAAATCAAATACCAAAAGAAAATTTGAATCACCCAAAGAAGTCAGTGGATTTCTCAGTTTGAATTATGATTTCACAAAACAGTTTTGTTTTGGTCTCCATGCGGGTATTTCTAAAATTACAAATACAGAAATGCTTGTGGGTGCTGATTTTAATTCCCTACCAACAAGTCGATCCGATCAGTTTCAATGGACCTCTAATCCCAAAATTATGGGTTCCATCCGGGAAAATTTGAATTATGGATTTCGAATGAATTATGATCCAGAAGAAAGGATTCGTTTTTTCTTACAAACTGATGTATTTCGCACCTACTACAAAGATATAGATCGTTATTCAGGTGTCTCTGCTCATATCGGTAGTTATGATCCCATTTCGCAAACAGGAGAACTACGGGACCCAGGGAACCAGTCTAGCAGACCTAGTGCTGTTTCAGAATCAATCATGATCCGCTTAGGTGGATTATTTCGATTTGATACTTGAGTTTTTGTGATCTAACCATTTGAAAAGCATTTGTTTTAAATTTTCCTTATGAATTGGTTTACTCAAATAATCATTCATTCCCACTTCAAAACATTTTTCTTTTTCACCGGCAATGATTCCCGCTGTTACGGCAATGATAGGTATTTCTTTCCCCTTATGCATTTTCCGAATTTCGATTGTAGCATCATAACCATTTTTAATCGGCATTTGGATGTCCATTAGGATCAAATTGGGAGATTCTTTTTGAAAGACATTGATTGCTTCCTCTCCATTTTCTGCTTCGAGAATTACAGCATCGTCTATGATCCGTTTGATGAAATTTTTCATCAAACCCATATTCACTGCATTATCTTCTACCACCAAAATTTTTATGGTACGTTCCTTTGTATTGGAATCTGAAAATCCTTTCGATTCAATTGTTGTTACAATCGATTCAGTTTGTAAAATTGGATCATGTTCTGGAATACGAAAAGGGATCTCAAAATAAAATTCACTACCTTCTCCGACTTCACTTTTCAACTTTAAATTTGATTTCATCAAACTTAAAAGTTGCCTACAAATTGCAAGACCAAGACCAGTCCCACCAAACTTTCGTGTTGTGGAAAAATCTTCTTGTGTAAACGAATCAAAAATTTTCTTTTGGTTTTCTTTTGCGATTCCAATCCCTGTATCTTTTACAGAAATTCTAATTTTAACTTCATTTTCTTCACTTGTATCCAAATGTACAAGCCTACATTCGATAAAACCTTTTTCGGTAAATTTAATTGCATTTCCAATTAAATTCAAAAGAACCTGCCGCAATCGATTGGAATCAAACATTAAAGTTTGCGGAATATTTTCATCAATAAACAATCGGATATCCAAACCTTTTATAATTGCTTGGATATCCATAATTTTGATCGCTTCTAAAACTAACTTTTTTAAGTCATTGGCCTCTTCAGCTAATTGTAATTTCCCTGCTTCAGCCTTTGAAAAATCTAATATATCATTTACGATATTCAAAAGAGTATGTGCTGATTGTTTTACGATTTGTGCGTATTCATTGAATGAAGTATCAACCAAAGTTTCTGCAAGTAAATCCGAATAACCTATAATTCCATTCAGAGGCGTGCGAATCTCATGGCTCATATTCGCCAAAAATTCAGATTTGGCGTTGTAAGCATTTTCAGCCAATTCCTTTGCATGTTTTAACTCAAGTTTGGTTTCATAGGATTCAGTAATATCTCTTGTGAACATCAAAATACCACCAATTCCACCCGAAAGTAAACTCCAAGGCCGAATTTCCCATTGGATCACTTGGTCTTTTTCCCAACCAGGTGGCCGCCAAATATCTTCATCCCTTTTTAAAATCTCACCTTTTAAACCGCGAGAATGGATATTTTTCCATTCTTCTCCAATATTGGGAAAAATTTCATAATGGCATTTACCAATGATCTCTTCTTTTGAGAAAGGGATTTTATAATCATCAATCCATCTTTGGCTGAGAGCAACATAACGCATCTCTTGGTCGAGCATTGCAACGGCTGCAGGAGCGTGTTCGACAAATGACCATAGAATTGCTGCTTGTGATGCCAGAGCCATTTCCCATTTTTTTCTTTCGTTGATGTCTTGGATGATACCATAGATTTTTACAACTCGGTTATCTTCATATTCTGCTCGACCAATGGTTCTAACCCATGTTTGGTTACCTTTAGCCGTCACCATTTCCAACTCTAAATCATATTCTTTACCTGTTTCCAAAAGTTCTTGTACAGCATTTGTGATTTTATTTCGACTTTCTTCGCTATGATAAAATTGTAATCCTGTTTCAACACTTGGTATATAGTCATCACTGACTTCGTGGATTCGTTTTGTTACATTGGTCCAATTGGCTTGGTTAGTTTTTAAATCTAAATCCCAACCTCCAATTTTTGCTAAATTTGCCATCTGGTCTAACAAACGTGAGATGGATCGAAGTTCCATTTCGGATTGGATAGAATCTGTGATGTTTAAAATTTGTGCCAAATAATAGATAGGATTTCCTAAATGATCACGAATGATGGATTTATTAAGTATTGCCCAAATGGTTTGGTTGTCTTTCGTTAGGTAACGTTTTTTAATTTGGAAACTTGGTATGAGCCCTCTATTTAATTTTTCTAAGTATGCTAATTCCAATTCAAGATCATCGGGATGTGTGAATTCCGATAAAGTTTTTTCTTTTAACTCCTCCGCTTGGTAACCAAGCCATTCGCAAAAAATAGGATTCACTTCAATCATCTCTCCGTGCGGATTTGAGATATCCATTCCAATATTCGAATACCGAAAGGAAGATATAAATAAATCTCTAGAAATTTCTAAGGATTGCAAAATGGGAGGTAATACTTTTTCTTTTCCTTCTGAAAAAGAATCCAAGGCCAGTAAGATAAATTTTCTACCCAATTCATTGAATTCTTTTGTATGGAATCGAAATGGAAAACCAGCACTATTACTGGGATCAAAACAAATTCTACCTAAAATGGAATCGGTAGTTGTTTTTTCGGATTGTATCTTACTACCAGAGTGGGTTAAAATACATTCTTCCGGGAATGGTTGGTCGATGGTGAGCCCCATGGATTTTGTTGCCACTGGACTTGGGTACACAATGCCTACACTTGTATCCCATACTAAATATCCGAACGAAGCTTTCTCAAATACAAATTCACATAACTCGGGTTTGTTTGCGATGAATTTGACTGGATTGATCATAATTTATCTATAGAACTTCATTTCTTAAAAATGACAATAAAGAGTCCACGCAGATCACCTATTTGGTAATTGGTTGCCAAATCTTTTGGGTAAAGTTTGTTTAGGGTCGTTTTGGTTTCGGTTGTCATTTCTTCTTTTTTTCCATGGCAGGGAACACAGTGTCCCATAAATGGAATGGGAACATACACTGTCACATTATCATCAGACGAAAAAACTCGATTTGGAAATACACCTTCACTTGATTTCTGCTTTTGGATTTCCTGAAACACCATCATCTCTTCGGGGGAAAGAAGGTTATTCTCATTACGAGGTTTATCCGTCACACGTTTTAAGGTTACATTGTTTGCCTGTCCCATTTTAGCGGTGAAACCCAAAGCATTTTGTTGGCAAAAAGGAATGGCAGATGTAGTCCCTCCTTCAGACATAGCAGCCGAAAGTTTTTTTTGTAAATTGGATTTTGCTTTGTTCGTAATTTGAATTGCCAATGATTCATAATTGATAGTTTCTTTTTGGCAATAGTAAATAGGAATTGAGAAGAGAAGAAAAACTAACACTTTCCATTTGATCTGATTCATCGGCATTTCCTTAGGTATTTAATTCGATTTGAAGATTGGTAAGTTCACAATGAATTCCGTTTTCCCTGGATGGGACACAAATGATATGGTTCCATTTTGTTCCGTAATAATTGTTTTACAAATATATAAACCAAGTCCAATGCCTTCCCCCTTCTCCTTGGTTGTAAAAAATGGTTGGAAGATATGTTTTTGTAAGTCGATTGGAATTCCGATCCCATTATCGATGATTTTGATTTCAATCCTTTCCGAATTATCAGAGGATACTTTCACTTTAATTTCCCCCGTTTTTGGTTCTGTGGCTTGAATGGCATTAAAAATCAAATGGGACCAAACTAATTTTAGCGATGTTTCATTTACGTACGTAGAAAGTTGGTCATCAATTTCTGTGACAAGTGACCGGTTGATTTCCCAATACTGGTTGTATAAAATGAGAATGTCACGAATTCCACTCCCAATTCTAACAATTGATTTTTCTTTGTCTGCAAATGGTTTTGAAAATTGTTGGAAAGTTGAGATTACTTTTTCCGTCCGATCAATTGCGTTTGAAATCAGTAAACTCGCATTTTCCATCGTTTTATATTTTAACCATAAAAAGATAAAATCCCATGTGGATTTGTCATCTACAGAAATCCCTTCAAAACTTTTGTAATCAATACCAAGTTCAATACAACGATCTGCAAAATAAAATCGATCATGGCGTTCCAGAAAAGCAAAGAGTTCGAGGATTAAATCCAATTCCTCCCTTTTTTCTTTTTTTGTTCGGTATTTCCAACGAATTTGTTTTTCCTTTTCATACCATAGAGGATCTTTGTTTGTTAGATAATTTTGTTCTTCGCTCAACAAATAAGAAACCATAGATTTGATCCCAGCAAGTGGATTTTTGATTTCGTGAGCAACATTAGATGCAAGAGACCCAAGAGTGACAAGCCTATCATTCTGTATCAAACTGGTTTCTCTTTCGTTTAATTCTTCTGATAATCTTTGGTTATTATTTTCTAATATATCTAACAAAAAGGAAACGAGTTTTACAATACATATTGTTTTCGCAAGAAGTAAAACAACTTTGAGTATCTCTAAAAGGAAAATGATTCGATTGGGTCCTTGTGGAGTGAGTTGGTAACCAAAATCAATTTCAGCTCCTCCTAAATTTGCTATGTACATTCCCCCAAGGTAACCTACTATCACAACTCCACCCATCACGGCAGAAAAGGTTCTGTGTAAAAAAAAAGCGATGTAGAGTTGGTAGATGAAAAACAATGTAAAAAATATTGAGTTTTGGATGGGTAATGCCTTTAAACCCTGAGGATGCATTGATATCGAAACATAAAAACCTAAAAGCAAAACTAAGTAATCCACAAGCAAAAAGAACATTACAAGTGAATTGGAAATTTTATTGGACAAATCTTTTTGTATGAATTTTTTCCCTAGATAGGAACTGCTAAAAAAATAAAATGTAAATGCGATTGTGATTGGAAATGGAGGTTTTCCAAAATTCAAAAAGGAGGCAAACACACCAAGCCAGGCGATCACCATTCGTATTGAAATCAAAATCAAAAGACTCTTTGACTTCATTTGGCTCGCAAACTGCGCAAGTAAGTTGGATGAGGTGACCATAAGTTTTTGGTCTGATCATTGGAAAGATTGATTAAATAAAATCAAGCATTTCTCTTGCAGAGCCGTTTGACACATGAGGATTGTCCTAAAATCTTGGATTAGGTTCCCATATATGAAACAAACAAAAATTGCAATCATAGGTGCAGGTGGGCTTACAGGCAAAGAGTTGGTTGGATTACTAGCTCACCACCCACATTTCCAAGTCGTTCATATTACTTCCAACCAAGTGGATGGGAAACACATCCGTGAGGTGTTTCCAGACCTTTCCCACTTACCTGACTTAAGGTTCCAAAAACATGAGGCAACCATTCCTGAGGATGCTCATATTGTCCTTGCAACTCCCAATGAAGTTTCTTTAGAAAAGGCACCTGAGTTTTTAATGCAAGGAAAGAAGGTTATCGACTTATCGGGAACATTTCGACTCCACGACCAAAACCAATTTGAATCAGCATACAAATTCAAACACACAAAGTTTGAATGGATGGACAAGGTTGTATTTGGACTTCCCGAATTATTCCGTGAGAAAATTAAAAATGCCAACTTTATTTCCAACCCAGGTTGTTTCGCTACTTCAGCCATACTTCCCATTGCGATTTTAGGAAATCTTAGAAAAAAAATCCAAGGTCCTGTCATTGTTGACGCAAAGTCTGGTGTGAGTGGTGCTGGAGGAAGGACTGAAGAAATTAAATATGCATACACTCATGTTTATGAAAATTTCAGAGCCTATAAAGTATTAAGCCACCAACATGAACCAGAAATGGAAGAATATTCTTTTGTTGGATCAGATCCTAAAAAAATCCATTTCACTCCTCACCTACTCCCTGTTTACCGAGGAATATTGGCAACAATTTATATCACATTCGAAAACCCAGTTGATCCCAAAGAAGTAAAAGAAAAAATCCAATCGGTAGCAGAAAAAGAAACCTTCATTCGTTTTTACGAAACTCCAGAAGAAATTGAAATCAGAAAGGTGCAAAACACAAACTTCTTAGACATTGGATTCACCACAAAAGGGAATACGTTAGTACTTGTAACGGCACTTGATAATTTAGTCAAAGGAGCTGCAGGACAAGCATTACAAAACCTGAATTTAATGTTTGGTTATTCGGAAACCTTGGGCCTTGTTACCATTTAATCCAGAACAAACACTTGTTACTGGAGCCTTTGAGGGAGAGGTAAATCTATTAAAAAACCATCCCCAATTTCCAAATGTAAAGGTGATGGGAATTGGAAATTTAGAACAGGCTGTCCAATTGTTTGCTTACTTAAACCTAAACCCACAGATTCGAAAGATTGTGTTCTTAGGATCCTGTGGTGTTTACCCGTGGTCTGAAACCAAACCAAATACAATTGTTTCTCCAAACTCTGTTTGTTCGTGGGAACTCGGAGCAAGTTTAGGTTTTGCCAAACAACTTCCGAACACACCAGAAACCTTTCCTCTCCTACGAGATCCCATGTTTGCCAGTGGCATTTGTAATGCCCCCACCTGTATCACACTCCATACAATGGATTCTCCACCTGAGGAAAATTGGAAAACACTTTCGTTTGAAAACCTAGAGTTGTTTGGACTTACAAAAGTAGCAAACGAATTCAAAATCCCTGTCACCGCCTACTTAGCTGTGACAAACACAGTAGGCCCCAAAGGTTCTACCGAATGGGCCAATCAATGGCGAGATCTCTCAAACAAATTACAAGGTTACTTCCTTTCTGCTTAATGAGCCCCAAATAACACAGGTTACATACCAAGTATCGCTTTCACAGCTGGTTCTTCCATCACTCGTTTGATCCAATTTTCTACCGAATCAGGAGTATTTGTATCCATCATTTGGTTGTGTTCAATAAAAGGAGCATAAAGGATTTCCAAAAGTCCAAATTCATTCGAAAACAAATATTGGTCTTTGGAAAGGATGGAATCAATGATCTCCAAATGCCTTCCAATCCGTTTGGAAGAATCCTTCATCCGTTTTGGTTCCCATTTTTCTTCCGGGACAAATTTTTTAGAGAAGTAAACAACGCTATTTGGAAAACAATATTCGGATTCACATTGGTTTACCATCTGGTTTAGCAGGGCTCTTTTATGTAAACCAAGAGGGAAAAGTGGATTCGAAAACTGATGTTTCTCTTCTAAGTAACGTATAATAGCCGAGGATTCAGAAAGTAAAAACTCACCATCTTTTAAAACAGGAACCTTTCCATAAGGATTGATTTGGAGAAATGGTTTTTTCCGATTTTCCAATTTGTCAAGAGCCACGTGGATGGTTTCATATTCCAATTTTCGATACTTCATATAAATATGAACTCGTTTGCTATAAGTGGAATTCGGATGGGAATACAGACTATACATATCTACCTCAATGGTTTCGTTTTAAATGTTTTACGCTAGAAAAAAATATTTTCAATAAGGAAACCAAAAGATCCCTTCTCGTTTTAATTTTTCAATAGCATAACGATCTGTCATACCAGCGATATAATCGCAGATAATTCTCATCCTGCCATCTTCCGCTTCTCTGTTTCGGTAGGATTCAGGGATGGAATCAGGATGTGATTCAAAATGTTTAAAAAGTAAATAAATGATTTCCTTACCCCTTTCACTCATCCTAGAAACTTCAGAATGCCTATACAAATTTTGGAATAAAAAATGTTTGAGTTCGACGAATTCTTTTTGAAACTCTTCTGAAAATTGTACGATTTTGATTTTTTTTGAGTATAATTCAGAAATGGATTCTCTCGTATTTACATCATATTGAATCAATGTTTGGTGAATGGTTTCAATCAAATCAGAAACCATTAGATTCAGTAAAACTCGCCCAATCGACCTAGATATGGAATGGATTTCAGACCCGGATTTTTTTTCAGTTTTAGGCAGACTGTCTTGGATTCGTTTCCAAATGGAAAGTGTTTTCACTTCTTCCAATTGTAATAAACCACTTTCTAATCCATCTTCTAAGTCATGTGCAGAATAGGTAATTTCATCTGAAGAATCGACAATCATTGCTTCTAAAGAGGGACCTTTTTCCCGCCTCACCACAAGTAAGTTAGTTGGTTCGTACCCACCACCATGTTTCATAATGCCTAGTAAAGTTTCTTCGCATAAATTGAGACCTGGAAATTCAGGATACCTCCTCTCCAACTTTTGTACGACCCTAAGTGATTGTTTATTATGTTCAAAACCACCTTTTTCTTTCATGAGTTCTGCGAGAGCATCTTGGCCTGCATGCCCAAAAGGAGAATGACCCAAGTCATGGGCAAGTGCGATGGACTCACTTAAATCTTCATTGAGCCCGAGGACCTTGGAAATCGTTTTTGAAATCCCTGCTACTTCTAAGGTATGAGTCAATCGATTTCGAAAATGATCTCCCTCTGAGTATACAAAGACTTGTGTTTTGTATTCTAAGCGTTTGAACGCATGTGAATGGATGATCCGATCCTTATCTCTTTGGAAAGGCAATCGATACGGATGTTCCGGTTCCACATACGCGCGAGTGCCGGAATGACGACTTTTCACGGCATAGGGTGCAAGGATTTTTTCTTCTTCAAGAAGGAGTTCATTTCTCCCTTTCTTCATAAATCTCTTTCCTTTTTCGGCGAAACCATAAAATCAGTATAAATCCCTCATGGACTTTCTACAAACCCTAGTTACGATTTTTATGCAATACGGTTATTTTGCCGTTTTTGGAATTCTCATCCTTTGCGGATTCGGTCTTCCAGTTCCAGAAGACATTTCACTTACGGCGGGTGGTGTGATATCGGGGCTTGGTTATGCCAATGTTCATATTATGTTTTTTGTGGGTATGGCTGGGGTTCTCATAGGTGATAGTTTTGTTTTTTGGTTGGGAAGCCATTATGGAGAAAGGGCTCTGACCCTACCTGTTTTAAGGACAGTCCTCCATCCAGAACGATTTGATAAAGTCAGAGAACAATTTAAAAAATATGGTCGTTGGGTTGTATTTGTGGGAAGGTTTATGCCTGGACTTAGAATGCCTATATTTTTTACCGCTGGAACCTCCAAACAAATTAGTTTTTTCTTATTCCTCTTAACGGATGGATTTGCTGCACTCATCTCTGTACCGATTTGGGTTTACCTCGGGTATTATTTTGCTCATAATTTTGATGAACTCATGAGTTGGGTTCGCGGGGGCCAAACCATCATTTTAGCATTGGTTGCAATCCTCATTGGCATTCTATTTTTCTACTGGTGGCGGAGGAAACGCCAAGAGGGAAAAGGAGACAAATGAACCTAAAACAGGCGATGTTTGCTTTTTCCCTGATTCTAACCTTAGTTTGGGTCTGGAATTGCACCAATTATTCCACAACTGCTTCTGTCCAAGCACCACCCACTCTCATTTCCATTACAAATAATGGGAATTCCAACTTTACCATCAAAGTGAGAGCCCAAAACCCCGAGTTCATCTTCCAAGGGTATCGGTTGTACCAAGCTGCGACAGAAAGTTTAGCCCAAAATCCAACCGATACAAACCTGGGAACCGACTGCATTTTAGCCCAAGCAACGATTGTCCAACCGATTGAATACACCTTTGAGGTCGATCCGACCACCAAGGCAAATACAGCAGGGGTTTCTTGCCGCATTTTTGCCACATTATCCCCTGGATCGTATATTTCGATGAGAACTCTTGGACTTGCCGTAAACCTACAAAATAGCACAAGTTCCTACCGAGTTTCTCTCCCATCTAACGCGCTTATTGTCCCATAAAATAAAACTTTCTTGCATTTAAGTCAAATGCGTGTATTTTTTTCCGGAATCATGGGATTTCTTTGTGCTTTTTTTAGAATTTTTCTAAATTTTTGCCCCAAATTGTCCCGTTCGTGATACAAATAGAAAGGGAGAAATCCCAAACATTTTTGGAGGATGATGAAAAAATGAACCAAACGAAACATTGGTCAAAAATCGCGCTCGCAACTCTGGTACTCGCTTCAGTCGTTGCATGCGGAAAATCAAGACAATTGAAAATAACGGCTTCGGATGTGACTCGAGCAACCACACCAGCAAAACTTCCAGCTGACATAGAAAAACTTTGGAAGAACCGTCATAACGAACAAGACCTTAGACAAGCACTTGTTAGTTTAGAGAAATTTGCAACTGAGAACCCACAATATGCGGATGTAAAAGTATTATTGTGCCGTGGTAATTATTTGATGGGTGATGGCCATTTATGGCTAAAACTAACTGGCGATGCAGATGAAGATGCAAAGGTAAAAGAAGAATCAATCGCATTTTATGATGCTGCCGTGACTTGGTGTGAAGCAGCACTTGCCATGAATCCAAAATTCAGAGACAAAGTAGTAAAAGAAGGTTTAGAAATCGAAAAGTCTCTTGATGTACTTGGACCAGAAGACATTGATGCTCTCTATTGGAGATATGCATCTCTCGGAAAATGGTCAAGGTTGGTTGGTTTCACTACCCTTCTCAACAACCGATCTAAATTTACTGCTATGGTAAACCGAGTTAAAGAAATTGAAAAAGCAATGGGTAAAGAATATTTTTATTCTGCAACACTCAGATATGATGCAGCAAGTAACGCTCTCTCACCAACAGGTGATAAAAAATTAGCTGATAAATACTTTGAAGAAGCGATTGCAAAACACCCTAATTACTTTGCAGTTCGCGTGCTTTACGCAGAAAGCCGTTTAAAGGGTAACGAAGAGAAATTCAAAAAACAATTAGATTACGTGATCAAAGGGAAAGCAGCTTCTTTACCAGAAATTGAACCTGATCAAATCGTTGAACAACGAAAAGCTAAAAAATTACTCGACGAATTATAATCGATCACTAGGAGAACTAGATGTTTTTAAAGCAGTTAAAATATTTAGTTTGTGTAACTATGGCCCTCACAATCAGTGGGGGTCTTTTTGCCCAAACAACCGTTAAACTAGCGACAGTTGCACCCGAAGGATCACCTTGGGCCAACGAATTAGCTAAAATCAAAAAGAAAATCGAAAGTGAATCTCAAGGACAAATTAAATTTAAAATTTATCCTGGTGGGCAAATGGGTGGAGAAAATGAAATCCTCCAACAAGTGATTCGTGGAAAACTGCAAGGGGCAGGTTTAACAGCTGGAGCTCTTGCAAACACAGTCAAAGAATTAAACGTACTCGAAATTCCATACCTCTTTAATTCTTATGCGCAAGCGGATTGCGTTCTCGACGAACATCTGTTAGAAGATTTTAGAAAACTTTTTGAATCAAAAGGACTTATTTTTGTCACTTGGGCAGAAAATGGATACAGGTCCATTGGAACAAAATCCACTCTCGTGAAAAAACCGGAAGACCTAAAAGGGATCAAAATCAGAATCCAGGAATCTCCTGTTCACATTGCATATTGGAAACAATTAGGTGTGAGTGGAATTCCCATTGCAATCCCAGAAGTTTTACCATCGTTACAAACTGGTGTGGTAGAAGGATTCGACAACACTCCTCTATTCACTCTTGCAGCAGAATGGCAAACAGCGATTAAGTATTTTACATTGACTCGCCATATTTACCAACCTGCAGCGATTCTATACTCAAAAAAGTATTGGGATACACTCAACGACGAACAAAAAAAGACACTGATGGGTGAAGGAAACAAACTCGCTCCAGGTGCAAGACAAGCTGTTCGATCCATCGAAAAGAACATGATTGCTACTTTGAAAAAAGCAGACGTACAAGTTTATGAACCTTCTAGTGCAGAACTAGCAAGTTTCAAAGCAGCTGGAAATGCAGTCGCAGGACAAGTTGTCGGAAAAATTGGTGGTCAATCGAAACAAATTTACGATAAAATCCAAAAAGCGAAAGCAGCTTGTGGTGGTTAGAGTAAGGTAGGATATAGATAAATGAAATTCGTCGAACGAATTCTAAATACTTTGAGTTTCGGCGAGAAATGGGCAGGGGGAATTTGTTTCCTTCTGCTCACTCTTCTCATGATTGCTGACGTTTCCAAAAGGGAAGTCATCGATAAAGTGTTAGGTTGGACATTAGAAGCCACAGAAGCATACCCAAATACCGGTGTCGCAGGACTCATTGGTGATTGGAGTATTTACATTGCAGAATCCATTCACAGTGGAACTTCCAGCTTCTTAGAGTGGATGGGCCTTGGTGGAATCATTTGGGCACAAAAATTATCCCTTTATTTTATGTTATGGGGTGGTTTGTTCGGATCTGCATTGGCAAGTGCCAAAGGCTCACACTTACGCCCAGAAATTGCAGACAAGGCATTACCAAAAGCCGTATTGCATTATGTAAAAATCATCGAACAATGGGTGATTTCGATTTTCTTTTTATTCTTAGCTTACTTATCAGTCATTTATGTTTTAGAAAGTATCAGTTTAGATGAAGTCAATCCAGTGACAGAAATCCATTTATGGAAAGTCCAATTGATTTTTCCTTACATTTTCCTTTCTATGGGATTTAGACATTTGTGTTATGGAATTTTTCCTTCACTTATCCCTTCCGACATCAATGAAGCCACTGAGGCTTTGGAACTTGCGGAAAAAGAACTTTCCGAATCAAATTCAGGAGGGAAACGTTAATGGGTTCTTGGGGAATACTCATACTCTTACTTGCCTTAATATTACTCAGGCAACCATTGATTGTACTCATGGGTGCGATCACTGTGTACTGTTATTACTTTTTACCAGATCCGCCTCTTGAGTCTTTTCATGAACTCAATAGTATCATTGGGGATTTATTTTTTGCAGGTGATAAGGAAATCCTTCTTGCGATTCCACTTTTCATCATTGCGGGAAATTTAATGACTCACGGTAGTATTGCCAGACGACTCATCCGAATTGCACAAGCAATGACAGCACCCATTCCAGCAGGGCTTGCCATCGCAGGTGTTTTCTCCTGTGGGATTTTTGCTGCGATTTCTGGATCGTCCCCAGTGACCCTCATTGCGATTGGTGGACTCATGTATCCATCTCTTACCAAAGCAGGTTACCCAACTCAGTTTTCCATGGGATTACTTGCCTCTGGAGGGACACTCGGTATCATCATTCCACCTAGTATTCCGATGATTGTTTATGCCATCATGGTGGGAGTATCAGTGACGGATCTTTTCATAGCAGGGATTGGCCCTGGAATTTTACTCATGAGTTTACTCATGATTTATTCCGTCTTCCGTGCAGGCAATGTTGGTCGTGGGAAATGGGACTGGGCAGAAATTCGAATCGCTTGGAAAGAAGGGATTCTTGCTCTAATGATGCCAGTTGTGATCCTTGGTGGAATTTATTCTGGATTTTTCACAGCGACTGAATCCGCAGCCATTGCCGTATTTTATGCAATCCTTGTAGAAGTGTTCATTCACAAAGAATTAAGTTTTCCGAAAATTCCGAAAATCATGGCAGAAAGTGCTGAGATGCTCGGGATCTTATTTCTCATCCTAATCCTTGCGGTGAGTTTGAATAAGTTCATGATCGAAAATGAAATCCCGCAGAACCTAGTGGCAAAAATGTCAGAACTCATTTCAAGTCCTGTCACCTTTCTCATTGGTGTGAACATTTTACTCCTCATTGTGGGTATGTTCATGGATATCATGAGTGCGATTCTAGTACTTGCACCACTACTTGCTCCAATGGCAGTCAATTATGGAATCAACCCAGTTCACTTTGGTATCATTATGATTGTCAATTTGGAAATCGGTTATTTAACTCCTCCAGTTGGTGTGAATTTATTTGTGGCATCAGGGATCTTCAAACAACCGTTAGGAAAAGTAATCCAATCTGTTGCTCCAATTGTAGGAATGTTTCTCATTGGACTCATCCTTATCAGTTGGATCCCAGAAATTTCTCTTGGACTTCTTGGTGGAGAAGCAACTACACCTAGTCCATAAGACATTTCATCACAAGGTTTACCTTCCCGATTCTTTTGTTTCTTAAGCAATTGAAACGGGAATCGTAAGATGGAAATGAAAAAGCCGTAGGTAAAACTTCGGCTTTTTTATTCTTTTGACCACCAAACACGAAGCCGATCTAAGGAATTTTTGGCATCATTAGCCCATAAACTTGAGGGATGTTGTTTTAGAATGTTGGCATACACCTGCAAAACTGGTTCCAATTCTTTCTGTAATTGTACTAGTTCTTTATTTAACGCAGTTGAAAGTTCAATGGGATGTAGGTTTCGTTTTTCATAATAACGAAGGATAACTTCCGTTTCCTTTTCTTTGGCTAATTTATATTCTTGGAAAATAGGATCTTTGGAGGGTTTATTTTCCAAAGTTTCTTTTGTACTTTGATTTGTGTTTTTAGGATGGGAGACTTCACTGTTTATGTTAGTTTCTGCATTCGTTTCTTCAGGGTGGATGAGTAGGAATTCTTTTAAGTTTTCGTAATGTTTGTTTAGCTCCACAAACATCACATCACTTGTAAATTCACCGCTATCAGGGTGGTATTTTTTTGCTAGTTTGTGATAAGAATCTTTTAAATCAGACTCGGTAAATCCAGAACTTAATCCTAAAAAATGTAACGAATCATTTAACAGTAATTTTTTGTCCATGAAAGACCAGAGGAAAATACCAAATGAGATTTTAACCTTCGTTTGATACTGAACTCCCAATATTCTTTTTTACTTTCATTCATTTCGAAAACAAGCAATTCTTGGACTTTTTGTTGAAGGCTTCGTGCTTCATCTAATTTAGAAAAAACGGTTTCGGAAAGGGCAATTTCCTCTTCTGTATGAACATCTAATTCTTGGTGTTCCGAAATTTCTGCATCCAACTCTTCCAATTTACGAACAAGAGTTTCATTTTTAAACTCAATCTTAACTGCTGTATCTGCATCTCTGTAGGATAATAATTCTTCTTCTCGTTTTAGATTCGTGATCAGGGAATTAAGGAGTTGGATTTTTTTTTGCAGTAAGTGTTTGTAAGATATTTGCTTCATAAGTTTTGAAAAAAGAAAATTTAACCAGTAATTGAGATTCCAGTTGTTCTTTGGCCTAAATTTTGTTGTGGAGATTGTGGTTCCTTTTTCTCCAACTCTTCCCAGGAAACTTTTAATTCTCCTAAGATTTTTATGCATTCGTCAATGATCGCTTTGTCCTTACGCATATTCGCTTCGAGTAATCTTTTTTTGAGATAAATGTACAAAGACAAAAGGTTATTTGCTACTTCTTTCCCCTCTTCCATATTGAGTGACAAAAGTAATTCTGTGATGATGTCTTGGGTTTTGATAATGTTGTTGTTTACGACATCATACTTTCTTGGAGTCATATTGTCCTTTGCAACACCAAGGAAACGAATGGCCCCATCAAATAACATGACAATCAATTTGATTTGGCTAACGGTAGAGATCTCGTTGGCTTTGTATTCATTGTAAGCTGAGGCACCGGTTTTTCTCGCAAGCGACATTTTTTTCTCCTGTGTATTCCCATCGACCAAAAAGGATACTTGCTTAATGATCCATCTGAATATTCTTAGATTATCACATGGGAAAAACAAAACGTGTTGTTTTTTTGGCTTCAGGCAGAGGGTCAAATTTTTCGGCTTCGGTAGAATTTATCCGTAAAAACAAGCTGAAATTAGACATCCAGGCTTTGGTTTCCGACAATCCAGAAGCAAAAGCCCTTACGATCGCTAAAAAATTCGGGATTTCCACCAAAGTGATCCCATACCATACTTACACGTCTAAATTAGACTACCACAGAGACTTACTCCACCAAGTGGAATCTTATTCCCCTGACCTAATTGTTGCCTGTGGGTATATGAGAATCCTAAAACCTGACTTTGTGGGGCGTTTTCCTAACCAAATCATCAATGTCCACCCAAGCCTCCTACCAGCCTTCCCTGGGCTCGATTCCCAAAAACAAGCATTGGATTACGGTGTCAAAATTGCAGGTTGTACTGTCCATTTTGTTTGGGAAGGAGTGGATACAGGCCCCATCATTTTACAAAAAGCGATTGCCATTCGTCCTGAATGGACTGAAAAAGAATTATCATTGGCAATCCTTAAGGAAGAACACAAAGCCCTTCCCCTCGCTATACAACTGTTTTGTGAAGATAAATTAAAAATCAAAGAACGAAAGGTAGAAATCCTAAAATGATCCAAATTAAAAGAGCACTTGTTTCTGTTTCCGATAAAACAGGAATCACCGAAATCTGTTCCTTCCTTGCGAAAAACGGAGTGGAAATTTTATCCACTGGTGGAACGTATGATGCTTTGTCAAAGGCCGGCGTACCTGTCAAAAAGGTAGATGAATTTACTGGTTTTCCAGAAATCTTACATGGCCGAGTGAAAACCCTTCACCCTAAAATCCACGGCGGATTACTTGGTGATACAACCAATCCCGATCACGTAAAACAAATGGATGCCAATGGAATTGTTCCAATTACTCTCGTGATTGTCAATTTATACCCATTTGTGAAGACTGTGATGAAACCTGATGTGACTCTCGAAGACGCGATCGAGAACATTGATATCGGTGGACCATCTATGTTACGTTCGGCGGCGAAAAACCACAAAAATGTTGTCGTTTTAATAGATCCAAAAGATTATGAATCTTTCCAAAAGGAATTTACGACTAACTCGGGAAAAATTTCAAGAGAAACTGCCTTTGGTTATGCGGCAAAGGTGTTTTCAGAAACAGCATCTTATGACTCAGCAATCTCAACATACTTTAACAAACGTTTAGGTATAAAATACCCCGACAAAATCACTTTTGCATTTAATAAAAAACAAAAACTTCGTTATGGTGAAAACCCACACCAAGATGCTGCGTTTTACGAACCTTTGTTCCTTAAATCACAATTTGAAGCATTACAAGGAAAAGAACTTTCCTTTAACAATATGTTGGATTTTGATGCAGCTTTTCACGTGGCAAGTTTACTTCCGAAAAATGCAGTTTCCATTGTAAAACACTTAAATCCTTGTGGAATTGCATTCGGAGAAACTGTTTTGGAATCGTTTGAACTCGCAAGAAAAACGGATCCCATTTCAGCATTTGGTGGAATCATTGGAATCCATGGACGAGTGGAAAAAGAGGCTGCAGAGGAAATCACAAAGAACTTTGTGGAAGGAGTGATTGCTGAAAGTTTTTCCAATGACGCATTAGAAATTTTCTCAAAAAAACCTAACATTCGTTTGATCCCAATTGCTAAGTTTGATGAAGCACTTGATGAATTGGATTTACGATCCCTCCACCATGGCCTTCTCATCCAAAACAGAGATTATGATCTCATCACCAAAGACAAATTAAAAATCGTTTCGAAAAAACAACCAACGGAAGACGATCTTGAAGGATTGATGTTTGCATGGAATTGTGTAAAGTTTATCAAATCCAATGCCATCGTGTACACGGACCAAAATTCAACGCTTGGAATTGGTGCAGGCCAAATGTCTCGCGTGGATTCTGTTGAACTTGGCGCGATGAAAGCCCAGAAGGTAGGACTATCCGTTGTAGGATCCTACGTAGGAAGTGATGCATTTTTTCCATTCCGTGATGGGATTGATGCCATTGCAAAAGTAGGTGCGAAAGCAATTATCCAACCAGGTGGTTCTATTCGGGATGAAGAAGTAATCCAAGCTGCAGACGAACATGGACTCATTATGGTCTTCACGGGAATGAGGCATTTCCGTCACTAATGGAATTTTTCCTTTTCCTACTCTTTCTTCTTTGTTTTGGACTGCTGACTTCTGTAATATCCTATTACGTAAAAATTCTATTTTTTTCAGCGAAGTCCAATTACCGAAGAGAGGAACTAACAGACATTCGAGGGGATGTAATTCGCATTTTCCTCGATCTGTTAGAATCAAACGGGAACATTCTGTACGGGAGTTTGGTTTTTTTTGGGAGTGCCCTTTTTGTATGGCTTTGGTCCCTACTTGGGTCGTTACTCGGAGAAAAAGGGCCAGGGGTTTTTGAACATATCTTCCACATGCCGATTTTCTTTTTGGCCTTATTTTTTTCTTACCCCATGATCAAAGTAGCCTACCAAGAACGATCCATCTTAGGACTATCCAAACCCGTTTTGTCTGGATTTGCCCTTGGTAATTTGTCGAGTGGAGCCGTACATTACGGTCTCGACCGGGATTTGTATTTTTTATTCTACCTCCTCCTCTTCTTTTTACAAATACCTGTCCTCGTTTTCCTTTGGAATCAGGAACCAATTTTTGGGGTCAGTTTTGAGCCCACACCTTCCTACGAAGGGGAATCTGATTGGGGAAACACCGATTCCTTCGAAGACTCCGATGAAAAGAATGGAACGGACGCAGATGATTTGGACGAAAATCCTTTTGCCAACGAAACAGACTCGTATGGGCTCGGCGATGATCCTTTCTCGGAAGAATTTAAGTAAGAAACCAGTTCTCTTTTTTGGGAGAATGGCCGATAGAAATGTTATGAAGAAATATCTGCTAGTCCTCCTATTTTGTTTTCCTGGTTATCTATTTTCACAGACAGAAATACCAAATACTTTGGATGGATTTGCGGAAGCCTCATGGGGGATGACCTTCGAATCCATCCGCGAAAAATTCCTTTCTATGGCGACTAACCCAGAATCCAAAGAGAAAATTGAAATCTTAAATGAAAAAAAAGATGTCAGTTTGCTCATTCGACGGAACGGGATACTTTACCTCTATCGTTTTTATAAAACTCCAGAACTACTAAAAGAAGTCCGCCCCAAACGGGAAGGACAACCGGAAGCGGACCCAACCATCGATGGCCAAACTGAGTTTCGGGAAAACGGAATTCTATTTTCTGTTGGGGTGACTTTCAATTTGGTGCCTACTGACAAAATCAAAGAGAAACTAGAAAAGAAATATGGAAAACCAAGAAAGGAATCCATAGGAGATGACAAAGTTTCTGGAGCAGCCATCTGGGAACTTGTGGAACGTCGGGAAAACCCTCCAAGAGGTGGATTTGCTGTCGTTTGGCGTGAAGGTTACAAAAAACTCCCTTACACTCGCCGCATTGATTACTTTTCTGCCAATATCCGAGACATCATCGCAAAAGATTACGCGGATTTCTTCAGCGTTCAAGAAACAAAAACCTTGCGGGATTTAATCCCGTAGTTACCCTGTCCCTCTGAGGCTTGGTAACAAAAGCCAAGCAGACGAGGCAAAATGAATTTATTTTTAGACACCGCCAACATTGACGAAATCAAAAAAGTCCATGAATTAGGTTTACTAGACGGTATCACCACTAACCCATCCATTATCGCAAAATCAGGCCGCAAATTCACAGAAGTCATCAAAGAAATCTGTAGTTTTGTAAAAGGACCTGTGAGTGCAGAAGTTCTTGCGACTGACGCACCTACTATGATCAAAGAAGGTTTAGAACTTTCTAAAATTGCGGAAAACGTAGTCGTAAAAGTACCTTTAATCCCAGAAGGGATCAAGGCAGTCAATGCGTTTGCAGAAAAAGGAATCCAAACTAACGTTACGCTATGTTTTACAGCAAACCAAGCGTTACTTGCAGCAAAAGCAGGAGCAAGTTTTATTTCACCATTTGTTGGCCGATTGGATGATGTTGGTTATGATGGACTCGATCTTATTTCTGAGATCCGTGAAATTTATGATAATTACGGAATCGAAACACAAATCCTTGCTGCATCTGTTCGCCATCCGATCCATTTCAAAGAAGTTGCGTTACGTGGAGCTGACTGTGTAACTTTACCATACTCTGTATTTGAAATGTTATTCAAACACCCACTGACTGATAGTGGACTTGCTAAATTTGTGGAAGACTCAAAAAAACTAAATTGGTAATCTAAAACCAAACCACCGGATACTTCCGGTGGTGCACTAAATTGTTCACAACAAGTGCATTAACCAATAGAATCATCACCCCAACCATTACTGGAAAAAAAATAAAATCAATTCCCACTCCTCCTATCACACCAATCAGCGCTGTTGCCCCTCCTGGTGGGTGTAAGGTATGAGTTAGATACATCACAAGAATCGATAACCCAACAGATAAACCAATTGTGAAAAAATTAGTTCCAAACAGATACACGAGTATCACAGCAATCATAGCTGACAATAAATGGCCACCAATCAAATTTCTAGGTTGTGATAAAGGAGCATCAGGAACTGCAAATAACAATACCGATGTGGCCCCAAAGGATCCTATGAGAAGTGTATGACCAGAGAGATTGGTGATAATTAAAATTGACCAAATGGAAATCGTACTACTTATAAAACTCCATATCGCAAATCGATAGGATAATTTATTCCGTTTTGCGAGAAGTGGTGCCTTAATTTTGTAAGGAATATTTTTAAATCTACTTTTCAGCGTAATTTATCCAAATTTCTTTCATTTGGTCAACAAAACAAAATGCAGATTGGTGGGATGCATCATTGAATAAATCACAAGTATTAGGTGCATTCCAATTGAGTGTTTTTGCATCATATTGTTTTGCCAATGTTTCTACTTTATCCCACCAAACTTCTTTTATATGAAATTTTTCGTAGTAAGAATAATATTCAGGAAAAACTTTTGGCCACAATACCAAGGTTCTGATTTTTTTCTCTTTCGTGATTTTTAGGATTTTTTCCACATAAGGAAATTGGGATGATCCAATGTTATAGGATCTCATGTACAAATTCCCAATTCGGATTGTATCATTTTTAATTTTTTCAATAGGATTGGATTGTACACCATACATCAAATATTCACCCTTTGTATAATTGATGAGTTGGAATTCTTTGTTGTGTGAAGATTTGTATTCTTTTAATTTTCCTTGTTTGAGTCTGGAAGTAAAAAGCGATAAATTGAACTCAATACTTCGGATGACGAATATACGATCTAATAAGTAATCCCATTTTTCTTTGAATGGAACATCTTCCCAAACAGTACCAATACAATTAGAATCACATCCCATTCGTAAAAAAGGTGATAGAATAAATCCTTTGGAATCATCAAAGGCTTCTGGACTTAAGGAAAGAATGACAAAATCAGGAGTGACACCAGATTCCAAAATTTCCTGGAACTGGATGTAGGAATTCATTGGAATCCCTTGTGGGCTACTGAAATTATAAAGTGTCCAATTTTTTTTATAGGGTTCAGGGATTCCAATTTCTGAAAAAGGATAGGAACGAGAGTCACCAAAGACCAAAGTCAGTTTTTTTTCCTTCAAATCTGGATCTTTCAGCAGACGATCTTTTAAAACCTTTCTCTGAAAGTAAAAAACCGAATTCCCAGCTTGCAAAAATTCACCATGAAAGATGGGTAATAAAAAAATTTTATCTATGACAAAGATAAATAAAAAGAGAACAACTGGGTAAAATAAAAATGGTTTTGATTTCAAAAAAACAAATCCCCTAACCTCACCATTTTATGAGTCGAGTGGATTCTTCAACCAAATTAAGAAGTTGGATTCCCTAGAACTTGTCCTTCTGTGACCACTTTGTATTTTCCTTCTTCCAAATGAAAATTGCGGAGATCCAATTTACCAATCCGAATTCGATACAAATCAAGAACAACTAAATCCTTTGTTTTACACATCCTACGAATTTGTCTTTTTTTCCCTTCTTTTAAGACAATGCTAAGGTAACTCGTAAATCCAGGTTGGGTTTTTTCAGGAACCACATTTGCTGGTTTTACAGAAAGCGCACGTAGAGTTTCCCCCCCTTCCCTTACACCTAACATAAATTCTTCGGCAATTTTTTTCCAACTTACTGGTTGTTTCAAACTAATGATATATTCTTTATCGATTTTGTTTTTGGGATGTGTTACTTTTTGGATAAAATTCCCATCGATTGACAAAAGGATAAGTCCCCTTGAATCTAAATCCAAACGACCGGCGTAATTGTATTTTTGGAAAGATTCGGGTAATAAGGTGAAGATGGTGTTCTCATGGTGTTTGTCTTCATGAGAAGTGAGAAATCCAGCTGGTTTATTAAACGCTATGATTTTTGGCCTAGAGTCAAATCCTTCCTCTTTTCCCACTGGTTTACCATCGAATAGGATTGTATCTTCCTCATTCACCTGGAAGGACAAATCGGTGATCGTACTTCCATTGATTTTGACCCGGCCCGAAAGGACCAATTCTTCCACTTTCCGTCGGGAACCTAAACCTAATTTGGCAAGAAATGCATTGATCCTCATGTTTTTCCATTTTACAAAGTGGCCTCATTTCAAAAAGTCTAAAGAAGGTATGAATCCACTAAAAAAGAAACCTCGCTCAAAACATTTGAACCCCACCCAACCTCTCCCAGATTGGATGAAGGTGCGAGTGAGTTTCCCAAAAGAGTCCGATGCCTTATCAACAGTTCGGGCAGAGGTGGAAACCAGACAATTGCATACTGTTTGTGAGTCGGCAAGTTGCCCAAACCTCAACCATTGTTGGAACCGAAAAACAGCTACCTATATGTTGGCTGGAGATATTTGCACAAGACGTTGCCAATACTGTGATGTGGCATTTGGAAAACCAAAACCCCTCGACACAGAGGAACCAGAAAAAGTAGCAAGGTCTGTCGAAACACTGGGGCTTAAGCATGTAGTTCTCACAGCAGTCAACCGAGATGATTTAAAAGACGGAGGGGCAAACCACTTTGCTGCAACCATCACAAAAATCAAAAGCTACCGACCAGAATGTTCTATCGAAGTACTCATCCCTGATTTTAAGGCCAAAGAAGAATCCCTACAAATTCTCTATGCTGCCAAACCCAATATCATCAACCATAACATTGAAACTGTGGAACGACTTTTTCCCACAATCACTCCGCAAAAAAATTATCGTAGGTCCCTCGAAGTTTTAGCTCATATCGCAAAACATGGATTCCTCACTAAAAGTGGACTCATCCTTGGACTTGGGGAAACAGAAGAGGACGTGAATCAGTGTTTACAGGATTTATTTGATCATGGAGTTCGTATGTTGACCATTGGCCAGTACTTACAACCAGGTCCAACACATTACCCAGTACAAAGTTTTATCCCCCCTGAAACATTCCAAATGTGGAAAGAAACTGCTTATAAAATCGGATTCAAAACAGTAGCATCCGGACCCTTAGTTCGTTCCTCTTACCATGCAGATGAATATTTTACGGAGGATTCTCTAAATCTACCGAAAGAGTAGGTATGAACGAAGAGGAATCAGCGGAATTTCAAAGAGAACTTGCCAAAACTTTCTTTTTGTCCATTCTGAAGGACTTAGGAGAAATCGATGAAACTCTTTCTGATTTTGAAGTAAAGGTCCTCATCCAAAAGGCACTTACCCACCATCCAAAACTACAAGTAGAATGGGGTGAAATGGATCGATTTGGCCAAAACACACTCCTTGTGAAATACCAAAACAATTTACTTCTCATCGAGGTTAGCCCTCTCATCAACGCCATTCGAATCCTTTGGAACGAATACAAAAACACGAGTACATAAAAAAAGCCCGAAGGGAATTCCCTCCAGGCTTCTTTTCTACGTAAGGGTGTGGTTGTTTTAGAATTTGGATTTTTGTTGAAGGTCGTAAATGACTTCTTCTACATTGTCCATATCAATTTTTTTAACACCATTTTCAGTGTGAACAATCAATTGACCATTTTCTTGGTTGATGATTGCACCAATCACTGTTTTTCCATCGACTAACACGATTTTTTCGATTCTTTCGTAGTAGTTTACGATGTCTTTTTTAGATTTGAAATCTTTTGGTTGGCTAGCTAAAGATTCTTCGAATTTTTTCTTCTCTTCTTCTTGTCGTTTCGCTACTTCTTTTTCGATCGCTTGTTTTTTAGTGTCGATTTCTTGTTTTTTCAATTCATCGAGTTTATCAGTTTGAGCTGATTCACTAAGTTTTACAATCTCTTGTGCTGTTTGTTTGTCAACAGTCACGATCGTTTTGATTTCTTGTTCTTCGTTTTTAGTAAGTTTTGCACTTTCCACTACGAGTTTCTCTTTCTCAGTAGTTTTGAATGCTTTTGATAAATCCAAAGATTGAATGTCAGCTGACTTCGCAAGTTCTGCAGATTTTGCTGATTGAGTAGAAGCTTGGTCTTTTTCCAAGATCACTTCAGCCTTTGCAATGGACTCTTGTAGTTTTTTAAGGTCAGAGTTTTTTGAAATTTCTTCTTCAGAAAGTTTCTCTAAAGCTGGCACACGTGGAGCAAATGCAACTGAACCTTCAACCACTTTCACTTTCGCTGGTTTTCCTTCAGCTGATTCTACGATGAAAGAAGTTCCTCGCACACCCGCAATCGCAGTTGGTGTTACGACAGTAAAGTTGTCTTCTTTCTTAGCTTTGTTAACTTTCGCGAATACTTTTCCGGAAACAAGAGCAATTTGTGTGTCTGTTGTTCCAGCGTTGTCTTGAGAAAGTTTTGCAAAGTCAATCGCGGACTTTGGAGAGATACGAATGCTCGAGCCATCTGCAAATTGGATGTCTACTTTTCCATTGTCGCCTGTGACTACATTATCCCCTGTTTTTAGAAGGGCACCAAGTTGTGCTTTTTCTTCCGTTTGGTCTGCGTGTTGGATTTTAGAATCTCCTACCGCAAATACGACTACCGCAGATAAGTCTGCCGGTTTTTTAGGTGCTTCTGATACTTCTGCCTCTGGTTTCTTACAAACTGTAAGCCCAGTGAAAAGAAGCGCAAGTCCCATGATGGTTAGTTTCGATGCTTTCATATCGTCCTGTCCCTTAGTGAAATTGTACTTTCGTTACTCTCTAATCAACAAACTGAGCTAGCTAAAATTCCCAGTTTTTTTGTATTTTTTTCTAGAATGAAAAAAATTTCATTAGTTCGGAAAAAAAATAATTTAGCGATCGGATTTGTAAACGAATATTCAGTAATTTCGTTCGGATCCTACGTTTTTCGGGGGTTTTTCGCTCGTTCTCTGGGAAAATCGCTTTGTCTAAGAGAAAGGAAGAAAAAAACTCCAAATATGGCTGAAACCTCTACATTGAACCAAAGACCTGCCTCCTCCCTCCCTCTATTGGAAGAAATGGAAAGAACGTATAAAGACTTACCCATGGAAGCCATCGTCAAACAAGACATCTTAAGACAAGGGATTCACTTTTTCCCAGAAGCGTTTTTAGTCAAAGACCCTTACAAATCCAAAGACTACTTTATCTTTTCCTTTGATCATATCCCACTTGCAGACCTAAAAGATGGAGCAGATACCAAAGCCCCAGAAGAAATCAAAATCAGTGGTGGACATTTTGGACTTTTGAAAACCGTCATTTCTACCCGAAACAATCCCAATTCTCCTTATAAAATGAAACTCAAAGAGGGAAAACCAACTCTGTATTTAGAGGATACAGAAATTGGTACTGCAGAATACCCACCCATTCCTTCTTGGTACAGACACAAAACAAAATCAGGAAAACTTCCAGGTGAAATTGCACCCGTCATTGAATGGGGTTACCTTTTGTACTTAACCGTCTTTCGTAACTGCCAGTATTTTGGAAAAGACGAAGAATGTGCTTACTGTGATATCAACCATAACTACCGCCAACAAAAAGGAGCGGGGCGTCCTTATACAGGTGTAAAGGATGTAGAAGATATTTTAGAAGTTTTATCTTGGGTAGATGCAGAAGATGAGATTGCAAAAGTTTACACAATCACAGGTGGATCAGTCCTCACCAATCTAAAGAAAAAATCGGAAGTGGATTTTTACTTACAGTACCCTGAAGCCATTGAAGCAAGGTTTCCGAAACGATGGATGGGAAAACTGGTAGCACAAGCCTTCGAAAAGGAAGATTGCCAAAAATTCAAAGATGCAGGAATTCAAATTTACCATCCCAATTACGAAGTATGGGACAAAGCGCTTTTTGAAAAAATATGCCCTGGGAAAGCAAGTTGGATTGGATATGAAAATTGGATCCGAAGAGTGGTGGATTCTGCAGAAGTATTTGGACCCGAAAATGTAATTCCCAACTTTGTAGGTGGAGTTGAACTTTCTGAACCTTGGGGATTCAAAACAGTAAAAGAAGCTATCACTTCCACAAAACAAGGGTTAGACTTTTTTATGTCCAAAGGAATTGTGCCTAGATTTACAGCATGGTGCCCTGAACCATACACAACTCTTGGACAACAAGCAGGCCCTCCTCTAGTGTATTTTTGTGAACTTTTGCGCGCATGGAAAGAAACATTTGAATCTTATAGTTTACCAACCCCTCCAGGGTATGGCGAACCTGGACCTGGTAAGGCAGTCTTTTCAGTTTCTGCATTTATGGATGTTATAGGTTATACTGGACGAAATTAGTTCTTTCCATTCCATAGCTAGAAAGAAACTAAAGAACATGCGAAAGAGTTTTCTGGGATTGGTGTATGCCTCCATTGTCTTATGTTTTTGCCAGTGCCAAAACCCAGACTTCGATCGGAATTTACACTTCCGACAAGGTGTCTTAGACTTAACAGAAATCACCTTTAAAGAAGACACCGCTATCAATTTAGAAGGGGAATGGGAGTTGTACTTTGGGGAATTCCACTACCCTCCTTTCCATGGGAAAAAAGAACTCACAGGTTACCTTGCGATTCCCAATTCGTGGCAAAATGAAGAGTTTGGTGGAATTGAATTACCGAGAACAGGAAAAGTCACCTTACGCGCGTTCATCCACACCAATAAACAAACTGTAGGCCAAGAACTTAGGATTTATATTCCAGACATCGCGTCTTCTTATCGATTTTTTGCCAATGGAGTTCTCATTGGTGGACAAGGGAAACCTGGGATCAATCAATTTGATGATACTCCGAGGATCAAATCAAAGTATTATACTCTCATTCCTGACGATGAGGTAATTGAACTTGTGTTTCATATTGCCAATTATGAAAACAATTTTGGTGGGTTTTGGGGAGTTCCCATCTTAGGAAACAAATATGCATTAGATCGCGAAAAGATGTTTTCCAATGCGAGGGAATTATTTTTGCTCGGAGCCCTTTCACTTATCGGTTTGTATCATTTTGGGCTTTTCTTTTATAAACGAAAAGAAAAATCCATTTTTTACTTTGCGATCTTTTGTGTATTGCTTGGAATACGCCTTGCATTTACAGGTGAAAGGTATGTTTTGGAGCTTTTTCCAAAATTCCATTGGCCCACTGCATTTCGCATTGAGTTTGCCTCTTATTACTTTGCTGTTCCAACGTTTTTATTATTCATTCATTCTTTATTTCCAGAAGAATCAAAGGAAAAATATGTTCGTCGAGCAATCATTGTTAGCTGCATTTTTTCCCTTACCTTGTTTTTACCGATATCAGTATTTACCATTTTACTATATGGATTTCAAATCCTGGCATTTGTCATCATTGGGTATGTCATCCATATCAATTTAAAAGCAGTCATCAATAGCCGACCGAATTCAAAACTATTTTTGATTGGTCTACTCATATTAGCGTTTTCCGTTTCCTTTGATATTCTAAAACATAGTTTAAACAGCCGAGGGATCGGACTCACTCCCTACGCCCTATTATGTTTTATCTTTATCCAATCACTAATCCTCTCAAGTAGGATCGCAAATGCATTTGTACGTGCAGAAGAATTGGCAGAAAGTTTAAAAATTAGTAACGAATCTTTGTTAGCCGTAACAGAGAATCTGGAACAAATTGTTTCTGAACGAACTTACCAATTGAATTTTTCACTGAATCGTATTAAAAAAGACTTACTACTTGCAAAAAAAATCCAACAAAAGATCTTACCGGAAGATGGAATCAAGTTTGATCCTTTAAAAATACATCTCTACTTCCAACCCCAAGACGAAGTGGGAGGAGATTTTTATGATATCTTTGAATTGGATAATGGAACTGTTCGTTTTTTTGTAGCAGATGCAACTGGTCATGGAATCCAAGCGGCCCTTTACACAATGGCTATCAAATCTGAATATGAAGCTATCAAACGTTTTATCACCAAAACAGATGATTTAATGAACCATCTGAACCAAAAGATCCAAAATAAATTCTCAGGTCTGAAGATTGTGTTCTCTGGATTTTTATTGGACATTGATACCAAAACGAAAACAGTTTATTATTCTTCGGCAGGTCATCCGAATCAGATTTTCCAATCTGTTGGAAATCAAATCATATTAAACCGAACCGGGAATATCATTGGCTTAAAGAAGGACCAACCTTATACCCAAAAACAATTCCAAATTTTAGAAGGGGACCGTATTTTACTTTTTACCGATGGGATGTTGGAACAAAAAAATGAAGCCAGGGAAGAGTTTGGAATGGATCGGATTCAAAAGATTCTTTCTGATTTTCAAAACAAAGAATCAGAAAGAGTTCTCGCCGAACTAGTCATCCAATTGTTTTTATTCCAAGGAAAGGAAGAACAAGAAGATGACCAAACGATGGTGCTCATTGAATGGGAAAAAAATGATTCCAACCAAAACTCAATTTAAGTTTTGAATTCTCATTTATTTCTCTTGTATCATTTATTTTTTTAAGAACAAACGATCCACACCATTTTTTTCAAATTCAGAATCATATTTTTCTGCTTCTTTCGCTACTTTGGTTTCATACGTTTCTGGTGATAAAGCTTCCAATTCTTTTTCTGACATAGAAAGTTCTAAATCTCTTTGGGCAAGTTCTGTTGTGAGTTCAGTCCAGAACACATCATCGTTATATGGCTCTATATAAGATTCAAATACTTCTTGGAAATATTCTTCCGCGATGGTATACATTCCGTTTTCAGATACAATTGGACTATTTTCCATTGTTTTGGAAAGTTTTCCGAGTAAGGATTGAAGGAATCCATCCACACTTGGATCGGATTCTTCATGGGGAGCATTACTCACCCATTCAAATACGGTGAGTGCATCTAAAAGTTGTTTTGTTTCTTGTGGAGTGAGATCTAAATTCATAATTACCTGCTTTCCTTCCATAGAAATAGGTAAGGGAATGTGAAGCAAATCAAAGAATCACGGTAGACCTGTTTTCCTTATAGTTTTGGTAAATCTGTTCTACTATCATCCTAAAGTTAGGATCTTCTTTGAGGATTTCCAATTTTTCCTCCAAACTGAGAACAGAAAACTTTGGATGTAAAGCTTTGGTGACAGCAGGCTTCATATTTAATAAGTAAACATACAAGTAGTATTTGTCAAACACATTTTGCTATACGCTTGTTAAGTAATTATGTCACGATAAACAGAAACAATCCGTTTTACCCCCTCTTCCATTTCCTGATTCGGCAAAAAACTATAATTCATTCGGAAGAAGGCAGATTCAGTAGAAACCAATCGAAATTCATTTCCTGGCACCATCACTACTTTTTTTTCCATGATCCCTTTCATCATATCCCCTTCCGTAACATTTGGGTATTCAGTCCAAAGGAACATCCCTCCTTTTGGTTCCTCGAATCTAACTTCGGGAAGGTGGAACTTAAGAAGTTCTACCAAATGTTCTTTTTGTTTCATATAATACGATTGGATTTTAGAAAGGTGTTCCTTCCAATCCAAATGAGATAGGAGAATGTCCATCACAACTTGGGAAAATTGATTGGTGTTTAAATCATTCCCTTGTTTGGCATTTGTGAAAATTTTTTGGTACAACTCGGGGACAACAACCCAACCCAATCGAAATCCTGGTGAAATAATTTTAGAGAAACTACCCAAAACAAACGTTAGGTCCAATCTTTCTCTAAAAGAAGATATAGAAGGAAATACCAATCCTTTAAAATCCAAATACTTATAAGCTTCATCCTCAAATAAAATGACTCCATATTGATCCAAAAGTGATGCAACAACCTTTCTTTTTTCCAATGACCAAGTGACAGTCGACGGGTTTTGGTAACTTGGGTTTGTATAAAAACAATGGATCTTTTGCATCGAAAGGATTTTTTCCAGTTCCACAAGATTTGGTCCATCAAACTCCATAGATAATGGAATCATATTGGGTCTGTAAGGTGAAAAAGCTTGTAAAGCACCTAAATATACTGGGTCTTCCAATAAAAGATTTGTATTTACATCTAGAAATAATTTTCCAAGTAAGTCCAAACCTTGTTGCGAACCATGGGTGATGAAAATACGATTAGTCTGTACGGGAACATCCACAAAATCACTTTGGATCCTTTTTCTCAGTGATTCGTATCCTGTGGAATCCCCATATTGCAACGCAACTCGACTATAATTTCGAATTGTCTCTTCCGTTGCCGTTAATAATAAATTTTGATCTAATAAATTCGGATTTGGAAGTCCACCCGCAAATGACAAAAATTCAGAATCTTGAACTGTAATTTTTAATATCTCTCGGATGACCGAAGATCGAATTCCATTTGTCCTTTTTGCTAAAAATTGGTTTGCAAGATTCGTTTCCATACTTATACTTTATCAAGTATTGAAACATCTGTCCATATACAGATGAAAGTAACTATAGGTATACAGATGGTAAAAACAAAATACGAACAACTCGCCATTGATATAAAAAATGAAATTCGTTCAGGATTTTATTCAGAAAATGAAAAAATTCCATCCTTAAGAGAAATCCAATCCATTAAATCCTGTAGCCTAACAACAGCAAAAGAAGCCTATCGGATTTTGGAAGAAGAAGGTTATATTTACGTACAAAACAAATCAGGATACTATGTTCAAAAAAATATAAGTTCACTAATTCTAGGACCACAAAACGAATTTTATGATACAGTAGAAGCAGATGATAGAATCCAACAAATCATGAATACAGTGATGGATCCTAAACTCATCTCTTTTGGAGCCGCAATTCCATCCGAAACCTATTTACCAATCCATGAGTTAAACAATGCATTTAAAAAAGCACTCTTACACAAAGAAATATTTAGGTATGGTGACCTACAAGGAAACCTTCATTTGAGAGAATGGCTAGCAAAACGTAATTCCATGTTCGGTTACAGAGTTAGCTCAAACCAAATCCAAATCACGGCTGGTTGTACAGAAGCAATCACCTATTCGCTTATGGCAGTAACAGAACCAGGTGATACTGTCATTGTCCCGTCTCCCATTTATGTTGGATTATTCCAAATTTTAGAAACTCTTAAATTGAAAGTAGTCGAAATTCCCTATCGTAGTAAGGAAGGAATCAGTGTCACGGAATTTGAAAAACTCGTAAAACGCCATAAACCGAAAGTATTTTTGTTTGCTTCCAATTTTAATAACCCTAATGGAATTTTATTCAGTGATGAAACAAAACAACGATTAGCAAATTTATCATTCCAATATGGAATTCATCTTGTTGAAGATGATATTTATGGTGATTTGTATTTTGAAGGCACAAGACCAAAACCTTTGGTGAGTTTTTTCCCTCATACAAACAATGGTCCAAAATCATTTTTATGTTCCTCTTTTTCAAAAACACTTTCTCCTGGCCTTCGGATGGGTTGGGTTGTGACAAAAAATGGAGTCCATTCGGTTTCTAAAATTGCAAGAGCATTCAAAATTGCCGAGAACCATCCAACTCAAATCTGTGTTCTTGAATTTTTAAAAAGACAAACTTATGAAAGGCATCTAAAATTTTTAAGGTCTGAATATAAAAAATTAAGTAAAGAAACTATGGAATTACTCATCACACATAGTGATGGAAACCTCAAAATCACAAAACCAGATGGTGGATTTGTTCTTTGGATCGAATCCGCGTTAGATGGAGATAAATTATTATTAGAAGCAAAAAAAATAGGAATGGCGATTGCACCTGGATCTTTATTTGGACTCTCCAAACATTGGAATCATTTTTTCAGACTAAATGTTTCGGTCGGGCAATCATCCAAAATCCGAGAGAAACTGATACTCTTTGCAAATCGTTTTCAGAAAAATGGAAATCGAAAAAAAACTTTTTAGTTGCTCGTAAACGAAACCAAAATCAACTTTAGGAATATGTCTGAACAAGCGCGAAAGTATTTGGAAACTTCCCAAATCATTCCTTCCAAAGGTATGTCTTATACCATGTATGAAATTGAAGGCCAAGATACCATTTTGAGAATGTTAACCTTTATTCCCGATAATGACGAAATCCATATCTACCCTAAACCTCCGGTCAAAAAACTATATAAACCAGAACTTTGTAAAAAAGTAGAAGAAAACGAATTTTTAGGTCTTTGGTCGATGGGAGAAGAAAGAAAGGCAGGAAAATAGGTAACCTTGGCCCCGGACAGAATCGAACTGCCGACACGAGGATTTTCAGTCCTCTGCTCTACCGACTGAGCTACAGGGCCTCGGTTACGACCAAAGTATTTTTTCATAGCCCTCTGTCAACGAACCTTTGAATTTTTTGTAAGGACCAAAATGAAACCAAACCAAACGCTCAAACTTACCATTGTTCTGGCACTTTTCTACATCCTAGGTTGTGCTTCCGGACTCCACAAAACAGGCATTAGTATCGAAAGATTCAGGTCTGACTTAGAAACAAAATCGATTGTAGTTGATGATTTGGTCTGGAAGTATACAGAAAGACCTGGGAACGGAGAAACCCTCCTCGTCGTACACGGCTTTGGTGGTGACAAAGACCATTGGACTCGATTTTCAAGATACCTTCCTAAAAACATACGGGTAATCGCACCTGATTTACCAGGTTTTGGCGAATCAAGTAAACCCGAATCCATCCCTTACACCCAAGAAGCACAAGCAGTTCGTCTGCAACAATTCACAGAGAAGTTAGGACTTAGCGAATTTCACATTGCAGGCAATTCTATGGGTGGAGGGATTTCAGGACTTTTTGCAGCCAAATTCCCGAAACTTGTGAAGTCACTGATCCTGTTTGACAATGCAGGGATCAAAAGCCCTGTACCGAGTGAAATGCAAAGAATTGAACTCACTGGTGCGGAAAGCCCACTGCTTGTCAAAGACAAAGAAGATTTTGACAGACTGCTTCAGTTTACATTTGTAAAACCACCTTACTTACCATCGTTTCTAAAATCTTATTTTGCTGAAAAGTCTGTAGCCAACCGTGAGTGGAATGGACAAATTCTCAAACAAATCAGGAAAGAAGGTTATCTCTTAGAGTCACAACTCGATAAAATCCAAGCACCCTGCCTTACCATTTGGGGAAAAGAAGACAAGGTAATCCATTATTCGGTTATGGATGTGCTAAAGAAAAAACTAAAATCAAAATTGGAAACCGTTCTTCTTGAGAATATGGGCCATGCTCCAATGATTGAAGACCCACAATTGTCCGCCAAACTCGTACAAGACTGGATTCTCAACGGTACTCTAAACAAAAAATAATCTAAAAAAAACTTAAGTATTTTTTTTCTAAAACTAGATAAAAAAATACTTGTACTTTCACGGGTTTTTTATGTTATAAACCCGTGGCACTCGCTTCCAACAAAACATTAATTGGGATCACTGGATCAATAGGATCAGGGAAATCCACTGCACTTTCCATCTTTGGAGAATTAGGTGCAGTGACGATCAGTTCAGATGCGATTGCCCGAACGTTCACAGAACCAAATAGCCCTGTAAAATCAGACTTAATCTCTATTTTCGGACCTTCTATTGAAATGGAAGATGGTACGATCAATCGAACAAAAATTGCAGAACTCGCTTTTAGCAACGAATCAAAGTTAAAGTCACTCAATGCACTCCTCCATCCATTAGTCAGAAAAACTTTCCTCGAATTTTTCCAATCTCAAAAAGAAGGAAGTATCGTCGTTTGGGAAGTCCCACTCCTCTTTGAGACTGATGCTCACACCATTTGTGATTTCACTGTGACAGTTTACCTTCCCAAAGAACAAAACTGGGAACGAGTGAAACAAAGAGGTGGGATGGAAAAATCTGATTTCGAAAGAAGAAATGCATCACAGATGGACATTGAGGAAAAAAAGTCTCTCTCTGATTTTGTCGTAACGAACGATACTGATAGAGAAGGCTTAAAAGAACAAATCGTAATTATCTATAAAGAAATTCAAAAAAGGATTCAAAAATGAAAGAGAGAGTATTTTACGTTATCAATTTAGACAAACAAAGGATTGGAGTATTATCACTCTTTTTATTTGCTTTATTCTTTTCGATTTTCTTTTTGGGAGTCTCAGTAGGGAAAGGGAAAACAGACGAATCACAAACTTCCATGAAACCGTCTCTAACAACTGCAAACCCAGAGACAACGGATACAAATCTTCCATCGCCAGATTCATTGGCCAAAAAAGGAGAAGAGACTACAAATTTGAATCCGCAAGGAATGCAAGTTGCCTCCTCTTTGGTCCAAGGCACAAAACAAAAAGAATCCGTTTCTTCACAAGAAATTCCAATGGCTGATATTGGGAACCATCCTTACTACATGGAAACTTCAACAGCTAAGGATGAAGAGGAAGAAAAGAAACAACAAGTTGTTGATTTGACAAAATCAAAAGAACAAAGAAATGTTTATGTGGCAAAAGAAGAGAAGTTAAAAAACATTTCACATATTTCAAAAGGAAAAGAAAAACCGAATCATGTATCTTCCAACCTACCAAAATCGGTAAAGAGTAACGATGGAAAGTATTTGACCATTCAACTAGCTGCGTTTACAAACCGTAAATCAGCAGAAACATTTTTGTCCCAACTCCAAGCAGATAACCAAGGAAAACTCAAATCAAAATCCTTCATTGTTGTGAAAAATGGATTTTTTGTGGTACAACTTGGTAAATCCAAGGATAAGGATTCATTGTTAAAAACGTTATCTAAAACAAATATGCCAAAAGAAATTAAGGCAAAGGCAATGGTCATCCAATACCAACCATTATCATAAAAACACAAATCGTCTATCCTTGGCAACTTGGCTTTCCCGTAACTCATGGGAGAGCCTTTTCTTTTTTTTTAATGTTTACCTCCCCGAAACAAAAGTCCTCTTTCAAAAATAAATTCTATGGAAAGATCATTGGATTTGTCTAAAGGATAATATGGAAGAATCCACGATCCCCCACCACAGCCTCACCTATGGAACAAGTCGATTAGCACCCGCAATTAGTTTGGTGGATCGTGCAAAAGAAATTGAACTGGCGGAAGAATCTGTCAAACTCCATGTTCATGGAAAGTTGGAAGTCATTGCCAAACAAATTCGTGCTCTAAAAGAAGAAGCAGAACTCATACTCAAACAAGCAGAAAAGGATATCGAACTTCATAAGGCAAAATGCCAATTTGAAAAAAAACCAGGTCAGGTGATTTATCTGTATTCGAAAGATGAGGGAGATTATTTTTCCCTACTATCCCCTTTGGAATGGGGAGGAAATCCTCCGCATCCTTTTAAAGGGGCTTATACAATGAACCCTGACCGCAGTTTCTCAGAAATCAAAGAAAATCTCTAAAACAATTGTATTGTTCTATTTGGTGAATAAGGATGCCAAACTGGAAAGTTGAGATGTGATGTCTCCAGACGGTTCATTCCCATCAGGGGATAATTTATCAATGACAATTGGCAATAAATTTCCTACAAGTCCTGCGGTAGCGTCAGTATCAAGGCCCACTTTTTTAGCAAGTTCCTTTACGGAGTCATTTCCTAAGACTTTTAAAACGTCATCGGCACCGATGCTAACATTTTCACCCGTTCCAACCCAAGAAGCGGCAGCGTCTGCAAAACCTTTTTCCTTGAATTTTTGTACAATTCCCGATACCCCACCGTTCTCTTCGATGATCTTCTGGATCCCAGAGACAACTTGGGGATTGTTTTGGACTAGCTCTACTGCCTGAGCTGCGACGGCTTTTAAACTTTCAAAAAAACTCATGCGGAGTATGGTTGCTGAAGTAAAAGGAAAAGGAAAGATATTTTTTACTAAAAAACTCGAATTCTCTGAGGTCCAATTCCAATTATTGATTGCCATCCCTCATTCAAAATCAAAACATCAACTCATTGTTAGTTGTAAATAAAAAATGGCAAATCGTGTTTTTTTTATCATATTTAAGCGTAGTATTGTTGCCATTGGACTTTTTCTATTTTTATCCAATTGTTGGACAAATCCTTTAACCCACCCTCCTCTCGAATGTCTGATGAAGTTGGACAATTTCCTTTGCCCAGATAAAGATTTACTCAAACGATATTCACCTGGAATTTATTTATTTTTATTACCAGAATCTAGAGCTACTATTTCCAATCTGACAAATGACTCCATCGTAGAGACTGGCTTTGTTGTGGGAACTGCTCCATATGATGTCAGTTTTGTGAATGTGGGGTATGATGATGCCCCAACGACAAAAGTCCCTGTTGTCAATGGAAGTTGGCGTGCTGCTTTACCAGCAAAAGCGATAACGAACAGTTTTTGGACCTATGGAAGTTTGCACACTATTTATGTGCAAATCCCATTCGAAAAATCCAATACGATCCTTGTTCGTAAAGGTACAAATAAAGACACCAACGGGGATGGTTATCCTGATTTGATTGTGTCGGCGAATAATGCCGCGGCAAATATAGGATATGGATACGTATATACAACAAACATTGATACAAAACAATTGAATGCAACACCTATCACAAGTTTAACGGATGGGATCACACAAACCTATTTTGGTTCTCGGATTGCATCTGGAGATTTCAATGGAGATGGGTTTGCTGATGTGTTTGTTGGAGCTCAAGCTTACACTCCTGCTACCAATTATCTTGGCAAAGCCTATCTTTTCCTAAGCCGTGGTCAAACAGGTATTCCATCTCAAAATCTAAATTCGGGTGGATCAGCGGACGCAGTTCTTAGTGGATTGTCTGGAACAGGGAGATTTGGAACGAATATCATAGGAGCTGATATCAACAACGACGGGTATGATGATGGAATTTTTGCATCCCCTTGGAATGATGAGGTATTTATATTTTATAGCCATGGATCTCCAGCAATCAGTACACAGGATACCAATACTGCTGACTTATCTTATAAACCAAACGTAAACGATAATTTCGGATCGTATGCATTAGCAGGAGATGTGAACGGAGATGGTTTTTTAGACCTCGTTGTCAGTGCAGCTACCTATTCCTCTAGTTTAGGAAGGATATACATTTTTATTTCCAATCAAGGATTATTGCCATCATCTCCCCAGCAATTTTTAGTTGCTCCAGTTGAACCTTCCCCTGGTTGTGCGACGGGAACTGGTTGCCAATTTGGGGCAAATTTTGTATTGGATTATTTCAATTCGGATCGTTGTATCGATCTTGCAGTTGGTGGACCCACTTTCAATTCAAACCAAGGGATTGTTTTTGTATACCATTCCAATTGTGATTCCACGAGTCCCTATCAAAATCCGCCAGTTTCAACATTCATTGGACCTCCTACTCTTAGTTGTAATAGTAGTATTTGTTTGTTTGGAGGTAATCTTGCATCAGGTGATTCAAATGGAGATGGTTCACCTGATCTTTTGGTTGGATCTACTGGTGCAAGTTCTGGGATCGGCGACGTGTACTTAATATTAAACGATCCAAAAACAGGCTTTCGCAATATGGATTTAAGCGCCGGAGGATCATCGGCTAGTCTCTTTTCAGGTTCATTCGCAAATCGAAATTTTTCCCAAGGGATTAAATTCCAAGATACCAATGCAGATGGCCTACAAGATATAGTGATCTCTGAACCAACAACCACCAATCAAGTGTTTACATTTCATAGCATCCGAGGTGGAGTTCCAACGAACCAAAACCTAAATTCTGGTGGAGTGACAAGCCAAACACTGATCCCTCCTGCTGGAACTGCTTTTGGAAATACAATAGCACAGTTGAGAAACAAGGCAGAAGAGTATATGTTGGCGTTGGTAAAGAAAACTAGATTGTATATAGGTTGGATTTAGTTAGTTAGGATAGACTCAAACCAAAAACAAACAATGAATCTTGGGAGTTAAAAACACGTCCCAAGGATAATATTTTTCTCCCAACTCTTCCATATCACTCCACGACTGCATGTGGGAAATAAATACCTTGGTAATCCAAAGACAAAACATTTTGTTTATTCACTTCCACATATTGGTATTTGTTTTCATTGATTTGTTTTACCTTGTAGTAGGTTTTGTTTCCAATAAAGTCTGTATCCAATAAAATAGGATCGGTAATTTCTAATGTGACGAGTTCAAATTCACAATCTTTTAACCAGTTGATTTTATTTTTCACATAGAATTTATCGATGATGCGGTGGAAGGTTGCAAATTCATTTGTGATTTCGACATGGATATTTAACTCTCCATTCTCTAGGGGAATTATTTCCAAGTAATAACCAGATTTCAGACGACACTCTTGGTTTGTAGGATTTGTCGCCGCCGGTATCGAAAACAGTTTTGCAGAATGTAGATGGAATACCATCCCCAAACATAAAAATAGAAATAAAACGATTACCTTTTTAGATAACATACAATTAACCAACCTTCACATAACTTAAAAAAGATTGGCCGAAAAGAAAGATATTTTTGATTCAATTGAGATAAAATTAGAAGTTTGAGACAAGTTATTTGGCATCCAATTGATTCTTTCTATTTGGTTTATTTGGAGTAATGAAGACCGATTCGATTCCCTTCGGTGTCTAAAAACAAAGCATAATTCCCCATTTCTGGACTAATTTCCGTTTTTTCTAACAGAACTTTACCACCATTAGGTTCAATCAAACTAAGAACAGTTGTTAAATCATTACCAGCATTTAAATAAACCAAGACACCATCAGACTTTGGTTTGTATTCCTTTCCTTTTGTCAGAACTATACTTGGACCTGTTTGAGTAGATGGAAAAACACCTAATTCCGTATCACCCATCTCCATTTGTTCAATTTGAATCGAAAAAATCTTTTCATAAAATGCGATTGCTCTTTTCACATTTGTAACAGGGATTTCCACGATTGATATAATAGGATTCATTTCTTTTCCCCCCTCTTTCCCACTTTGAATGTTTGTATTTGAACCCATTTCATTCGAATCTTTACAATTCATAACCAACATAACCACAAAAACCAAAACAAATATTTTCTTCATTCTGATACCTTTTATAAAGTAACCTTTTAATTTGATACCACAATTATATACATTTAGTTTGGATTGAATTGTAAAAAATCGACAATTCAATTTTTTTGGTAAAAAAGTTTGGATAACTGAAAGTTTTCATTTTGCAAAAACTGTTTCGGACTTTCTCCTGTGAACTTCTGAAAATCTTTGATAAAATGGGACTGGTCATAATAATCAGATTCATATGCAATTTGAGTGAGAGATTTTTCTTCCTCACATAACATTAATTCAATTGCAGTTTGCATACGAATCATTTTTCCTAATTGTTTTGGCGAAATACCAATATGTTTCAAAAACTTACGTTCCATTTCACGGATTTTTTTAGGATCATGATTCCAAATTGACAAAACCGATTGAGATCCTTTTTCTTTTTGTAAAGTCTCCCAAGTTTTTTTTACCACCCTCTTTTGATTTGTTTTATTTGTTAACCGTGCAAACAAAAAAGATTCCATAATTTTGATTCTATCTTTTGTATAATTGGCATTTGTAAGATCTAAAGATAATTTCTGAGCAATTTCTTTTCCAAAAAGAATGGAAATATCAGTTTCGGTATTTACCAATTGTTCCATAGGAACTGAATGGATCATCGAAAATCCATAGGGATAAAATCGTACAGCAAAACTGTCGACAAAACCCATTGGTTCAATTTCAAAAGGTTTTGTAATTTGGCCTATGACCATTGCCTTCGGTTGGATTACAAAATCAGATTGATTCGTGTATCGTTTGATCCCATCGCCAAACAAAAATGCTAATTCAATACAACCATCGGGAACAATTTTTTGTTTTTGTGGTTGATTTGATTTTGGTACTTTTAAAGACCAATAACATTTTACAAACGATCGTAAATCTTTGTGAGGTAGATAGGTTTTGTATTCCATATGACTCATTATTTTGATTCGTGGATGAATAAATTTTTATGAAAATCGAGATTCGAATCTTCCGGGAAACTCAAAATTTTTTGGCTATAAATTCCGCCTTCACATTTGATTTCCATTTGGTAGGAAATTCTTTTGGGAGAAACTGTAAATAAATAGATTAAATTTCCGTTTTTAACCTGACTACCGGTTTTCTGAATTAAAATCCGATTCACAGAATCATAATTAGAATAGAGGTATACCAAACACTCGCCTTGATACTCTCTCAAAAGCCCAGACTTTTCCCGTAGTAATATTTTTTCTTCTCCCCGAATCAATCCGTCACAACCTAATACTCCAAATATAATTAGAAAGAATAGAATTCCATACGAAAGTTTCCCATCTGAATGTTTCAATTGATCTCCTCTTCAGCATAAAAAATAAACTTATGATCAAATTGGTATTCGTAATAAAGTATTTGTTCTCTAGGTGTTACCACCTTTAGCTCGTTTGTACCTTTCTTTTGTAAAGAACCATCAAACTCGAGTAAATTACGAACACAAAAATACTGGTCATAACCTGTCGTTTGTTTCCATTCGTTCTTTGGATACCGTTCTGATTGGTAGAATGGTAATTTTTGCCGAATCCGATTTCCCTTTTTATAATAAGAGTAAGGATATAAATATGAGATTTTTGATTTTGGTTCGTTTCCATTCCATTCAAATTGATACTGTTCCTTATCCTCATCGATTTGGATTGGTTTTGTTTGGTCGTAACAATATTCAAAAAGGATCCAAACAGAAGACTTATCTTTGGAAACAGAATCAAACAATTCCTTATAATTGAGTATGTGATTGTTTGGGTCAAATAGAAGAGCATCCAAATTTTCTGGTTCCAGATAAAAAGCAGTTTGTGTATAATGCCAAGTACCATAATAAGAGGCTTCTAACATCCGAATTCCGCCAATTGATTTGAGTCGGTAATCAGACGTTACACCTGGCGAAACGATCGTCAGATAATAACGAGAAGAACAAAGCGGAAAGAGAAAACAAAAGAGAAAAAAACCAATATTTCGAATGATCATCTTTTGAATGTATATCTCTTAAATTACATCATACCGCAGGAAAATACAATTCCATTCCATTGAGTATCACAGGCTCTTAGATCGTTTGGATTGATGATTCTACAAACTTGGAATAATTTCCAAGCATCAGAACAAGCTTTACTCGATGAGCCAGTTTCTTTTTCGGTATTGAACTCACAGTTGGTAAGACATAAAAAACACATAACGAATGTAAAGACATAAAGACGCATAAACCAAAGACCCTCTTAAAGTTAACTCATTCACTACAAATTTGGTATATTTTCCACCTAACAAACCAGTGAAGGCAAGGAAATTTTAATTTAACAATGGGAACTGCTCGTGGGAACATAGAATTAGTTAGTTGGCTTATGATTCCAATATTCTTCAGAAGCGATTTTGCTTCGGGATTTGCCTCTTTCGCTGCTAACACTTCCTGTGTTTGTTATGCTCCGAGGCACGGTTCCCTTCGGCGCATGCCATCCAGGCATGCTTGTCTGAAATGATTGCTCGCTATGGGTCGCAACCATTACAGCTCAGGGAACTGTTCAAGCCCCTCCGGGGTTGATGATTCGTTTGAATGTTGGTGAAAAAATGAAGGTTGTGTTTTGCGGGCGGAGGGACTTGAACCCCCACGCCTCACGGCGCCAGAACCTAAATCTGGTGCGTCTGCCAATTTCGCCACGCCCGCATTGTGGTTGTATAAGCAGGTTTTTGTACTAGGGAATTCTGTCTAGTGAGATTTTGTGATTCACTTGCCTTTGTTTTGGAATTTTATAGTACTGTCAGATACCTATAGGATAAGTCCGATGAACATACTTGAATTTATGCAAAACATCTCCACCCAAGTGTATCTAAGGGGAGATGTTATCTTTCGGGAAGGGGACGCACATGACGGAAGTATGTACTGTATCATGAGTGGAATGTTTGCTGTCACCAAACGGATGCCAGATGGTTCTCAAGAAGTAATCAAAGGACTTGGTCCTGGTGAATTTTTTGGCGAACTTTCACTCATCACAAGAAGGCCAAGGGCCATGACAATTAGTGTGGTATCTGCCAATGCGCGGGTTGGCATTTTGCGAGATGACCAATTCGAAAAACTGGCTCGTATCAATACTCATTTTTTATTCCAACTTACCAAAAGTACAGTCGAAAAACTCCACCGAGCAGAAGCGAGACTCGCTGAACTCGACAAAATGATCGAAGAAATCCAAAAGGAGGAAACCAAATGAATGTAGAACACCTCCGTAAATACATCACTGAAGTGCGCATTGACCATTTTGCCCAAGGAACAAAAGTATTTTCTGAAGGGGAAGAATGTAACGGTAAAATGTATTTTGTTTTTTCTGGATTGTTACAGGTTTATAAACGGAAAGCTACTGGCGAAGAACAATATGTAAGAGATATCAAACCTGGAGAATTTTTTGGTGAGATGGCTCTTGTATTCCCTTCTCCAAGAGCAGCTTCCATTGTAGCAGCAGCAGAGGATACAAAAGTCGGAATCATCACCAAAGATATTTTTTTGGGAATGGGAAAAGAAAGCCCCGGGTTTTTATCAGTGATCCTTCACAGCATTATCAATCGACTAACAGCCGTAGAAGATTCGATCTCTGAAAAACAAAAAGAATTGCATATACTAATCAATGGAATCCACCAAAAAGAGGGCGAAACAACGATCACAGAAACTGTCACAAAGACTGAGGACAACACACAGGATTCTGAACAGCTTGAAGGTGAAACAGGAAAACTAAAGACTTAAGTTCTCCTGTTTCAAAATCCAAACTTCAAAAATAAGTTGACTAAACGATAAAAAAGCAGTTTTATTTTCGGGTGACATTTCGGTTCTTCAATTACCCTATTCCAGTTTTACTTGTAACTCTTGGTTTTTTTGCCGTACCATTTGTTATATTTTTTGCCATTGCATCCCTTTATGATTTGGACATTGATCATGTGGGAATGATCCTCACTCGGATCCAACCATGGCAGTATGTTTTTTCGTTTTTAAGTGCCATCATTGCCTATGGTCTGATCACCAAAAAGAAGTTTGGTTATTACCTTTTCCTTTGTTTCACCTTCCTCATTCTTACCTATAATTTTTGGATGGTTCTATCCGTTTCCCTTGGGAAAAAATTCTTCCTCGCAGGCATTCGTATCAAAACTGACGACATTGTTTGGAATATGGGAATCACAACCATTCTTCTTGCTATTGCCTTCTATTTTTTGAGAAGAGAAATTGCAGCTCCTTATTTAAGCACCACAAGAAGAGGATGGCGCACAAAATACAGAGAAACACATCCCATACCTTTCCATTGGACCAATGCCGATGGAGAAAGAGAAGGAGATGGACTCACCATCAATATTTCCAAAAATGGTGTGTTACTTCCGTTAACCAAACATCATTTTTTAAACCCAGGGGATCCGATAAACCTTCTCTTAAAATTAGAAAAGGAAAATAGAGAACCAGCATCGATTTCAGTGCAAGGAAAGGTGGTTCGCATCGATAAAGAATCGGATGGAACAGAAATTGCGGGCGTACAATTACAATTTCTGATCGCACAAAAAGAAGAAAAACAAATTTACGATTCGTTTTTACACCGAGTGTTTGCTCCTCGTTACCCTGTTTCTAACCCAGTGCAATTTTTCCAATCAGAAGACAAAACATACAATGGAACCCTACTCAATGTTTCGTTAGAAGGTTTGTACATCGAATCGGATATAGTGTTTTCTGCTTCCGAATATTGTCGTGTTAAAATCCAAACCCGTTCTGGTGAAATTGCCGTAGGTGGTGTTGTTAGGTGGTCTAATCCCCAAGGGAAATATGGAAAACCAAAGGGTTTTGGGATCCAGATTGATTCCATCGAAAACAAAAACCTATTCCGAGTTTGGATATGGAAACAAAGGTTTAAATTATTCCACGGTAGGTAATTGTTAGTCGTTTATGTAGAGGGAATCGGCAAGGACCAAATCACCTGGGCTTGTCACTTTGGTATTGTGAAAATCAGTGTCGACAATCCCTACCCTTCGTTCTCCCATCCAAGTGCATAAATCTGTAGGGTGGTGTTTGGAATTGTTTGGTAGCGAATCCATGAATAGTTCTTTTAACATAAATCCAGCCACTGCCTGAGGGGTTTTCACAGCATACACTTCTTCCCGTTTTAATGGTTCCTGTGAATAGTTTTGGTGGAGTTTCACCCGGACTAAACTTTCTGTTACAGGACAAACTAAGGATGCCCCGCCAAAGATTTTTGTTTGTTCCACTAATTGGTAAAGTTCGTTTTGTTTGAAATTGGGACGAGCAACATCATGGATAAAGAATATATCTTTCTCATCATAAGAAATCGATTGAATTCCATTTAAAGTGGAAAGGTGCCTAGTTTCTCCTCCTTCCACAATGTTGTCGTTAGGTTCTAGTAAATCTTCTAATTCTTTTTCTGTCTCCAAAACCCAATTGGGATGGGACACAACCGTGATGGATTTTAAGAGTCCAAACCGCCTGAATCGTTTGACCGAATGCCTAAGGAGTGATTCTCCCCTTAGTTTTAAAAATTGTTTAGGAACATCAGATCCCATCCTGCTCCCCGTTCCACCGGCAAGCAGGATCGCATATAGGTTGTTCATTCCACCACTAAAATTTCGTTTCGGAAGATTTCCATCACAGGTTCTTTTTTACGGATGAGTTTTGGAGTTCCATCTTTTCGGATCAAAACTTCTTGTGTCTCAGGAAAACTATTGTAGTTCTTCGTGGACATACTGGAACAATATGCTCCAATTGCTTCCATCACTACGTAATCACCAATTTCAGCCTCACCCATAAGCCTTGTGATCGGTTCCCCTCCTTCTTTTTGAGTGAATACATCTCCTGATTCACAACAATGGCCAACGACAACATACTCTTTGTTAGACTGAGGTGTTCCAGTATCTTTTTTAACAGTAATGAGGGGATGGCGTGCACCATAGAGTGATGGCCTAGTATTTGAATCCATCCCCGTATCCAATTTTAAAAACTGGAATCCATTTTTTCCTGTGTCAACTTTGTCATCTACTGTGGTAAGAAGGGCCCCACAGAGGGCAATGAGGTAAGTGCCTGGTTCAATTTCTAAAATGAGTTTCCTTCCATGTTTTTCGGCAAATTCTTCAAATTGGATTTTAACAGGAGCACCTATCTTTTGTAAGTCGGTTGTTTTTTCATCTTCCATCCGTCCAACTTTGTATCCACCACCAAGACTCACTACAGTGACAGTTGGGAAACTTTCTGCATATTCGAGTGTATACTTGGCAACAGCCTTCCAAACTTCAGGATCACTTCCCGATCCAATATGTGTGTGGACTTTTTCAACAACGAGGTTGTATTTGTTTACGATTGCTTTGACTTCATCCAGTTTTTCATGCCAAATTCCGAAGGAAGAAGTAACTCCACCCACATCAGTTTTTTTGGTATGACCAGAACCAAGGCCTGGATTAAAACGAATGGATACCGATTTTCCTGGGAAGGTTTGGCCAAAAAGTTCCAATTGGCGGAGAGAACAGGCATTGAACTTCACACCCTTTCCAATGAGTTCGGCAAATGCTTTTGGAAATTCTTGGGAAGTGAGCATGATGGACTCAGGAGAAAATCCAAAGTGGAGAGCACGCACCACTTCGTGTTCTGAGGAAGCATCGATGAGGATGCCTTTTTTTTTCATGATTTGTAAGATATTGGAATTTGGATTTGCCTTCATGGCATATCGGACTTGTAATCCGAATGCATTCGGAAATGCCAATGTGTCATCGCATTTTTGTTCAATTTCTTTCTCAGAATAGACAAAGAGAGGGGTACCAAATTCTTTTGCCAAAGCTCGCACTTGGTCTTCTTTCAAAAACTTTAGTTTTTCGATTGATGTCATAGGATTTAAGATAAACCTTTCAATAGGTTCCAATCCATAAAGTCAAAAAAGTAGAAAATGGCAGGAAAGATCACACATATTGAAGCACTCTCCCAAGTGAAAAAACACTTGGAACATGGCAATGCCACTCAAAGGAAAATTGCCAATTTACTCTCTAGGCCTGATGTGGCATCGTACGCCAACTTAGGTGCAGTTGCCCCGGATATCTTTTATTTCTACCATGTCTTACAACCCAAACGTACAAAAAAAGCTGCGTACTTTGGAGACCTGGCCCACCACCACAATGTGGCAGAACTGATCTTAAGTTTCCTCGACCAGGTTTACGACACCGAAATGGGTTTGTACCGGGACAGATTCCTTGCCTTTACACTTGGTTATATCTGCCATTGTGTTGTAGATATCCAAACCCATCCATATATCTTTTATATCTCAGGCGATTACTATAATAACGATAAGAAGATTTCCTACCAAGCCCAAGTGAACCATATGAAAGTGGAATTTGGTTTGGATACTTTACTCATCAACCACCGTTGGGGAATGAGTGCAAGGGAATATGATTTTCCACAATACATTGATATCCGCCACCGAACTGTTGGGATCAAAAACAAAATGGACCCAGTCCTTTGGAACTTTTGGTTGCAGTCCTTAAAAGAAACGTTTCCAAAAGAATTCCAAACTTCTTACATTGGATCCGAAAAAAAAATCATCCCAGGGGACATCTTAAATGAATCCTATCTTGGGTTTTACCGTTTCACTTCCACACTTGATTCTCGTAGTGCTTTTATGCGAGGACTTGTAAGTGTAGTGGATGCACTTACTTTTCATAAATACAATGCCTCCGTTCTGATGTTACCAACACTTGAGGCGATCAATCCTAAGATCATGAACGACGAAAAAAGAGAATGGTTTTACCCTGCCGATCCCAATCGTAAGTTCAATGATTCCTTCATTGATTTACTGAACCAAGCAAGCCAAGCAAGTAAGGAAATTTTAACCAGAGCCTATGAATATAGTTTTTCACCTGAGAGCCGTTCTAAGATTCTGGATTCACTTGGTGGTTATAATTTAGATACTGGCCTTCGATACCACGGAATTGATCACATGAAGGAATTTTCCCCGCTGGTATAGTGGGAATTTGAAAAAGGAAATTGTATGAAACAAGAACCCGTTGGGCTCTTTGAAAAGTATTTTATCATTTGGTTTCGAATCGTAACGGAAAGGATTTGGACTGGAGACAAAAAAGTTAAGAACACCTTCCTTGCCATTTTGGGTTTTGGGGTTCTAAATGTTTTTTTACTAACAGGTTCCATTAAAGATTTTTTTCGTCTCGATGAGGCTGCTGTATACGATATCCCTTCCACCTTATACGGGCTAAACGATAAAGGGGAATACGAACCTATTGCCGAGTATTATAAATTCTCTCGTATCCCTGTTAAATTAGAAGAACTAAAACCAGAGTCCACTGATTATTCCGCGGATAACCGTCACAAAGTGATCCAATGTTTTTTATCCACTGAAGACAATTCGTTTTATTCCCACAATGGGATTGATCTTAAAGGGATTGCCAGGGCTTTTGTGGTAAACCTTATGGCGGGTCGAGTGAAAGAAGGTGCATCCACCATCACCCAACAAGTCGCAAGGCTTAAGTTTTTATCCATCGAACGTTCCATTGCAAGAAAAGCACGTGAAGCCTGGCTTGCCATTTTACTCGAACTCGTTTACCCAAAAGACAAAATTCTAGAAGTGTATTTAAACGAAATTCCACTCGGGCACGGAACCATTGGTGTAGGTGCAGCTTCCAGGTTTTACTTTCGTAAAGAAGTACAAGATGTCACTTGGGGAGAAGCTGCCATCCTTGCAAGCCTTACCACAAGACCCACTCAGTTTAGCCCCATTGTCAACCCAGTCTCTAGTATGAACAAAGTGCGCGTTGTCTTTCGAAAACTTGTTGAGAACGGAAGGATGACTGTTGCGGATGCCGAAAAAGAATTTGCGAGCTTAGAAGAATATTATACAAACCTAAATCGTTCTCCCAATGATTCTGCGTTTTCTGACAGACTCAATCGTTTTCCCTATGTCACAGAATACATCCGCAAAAACCTAATTCGTTCGATTGGTTCCGGTCGGTTGTACAATGGTGGACTCAAAATATATTCCACGATCCAAATCCGCCACCAAGAAGAAGCAGAAAAAGCCCTTCTCCCTGCACTACAAAGGCAAACGATTGAATCCAACCAACGTGCTTTCCGTAACATTGATGCCTTTGATGATTTGTATGGAAGTGGCTATTCTTTAATTGCTGATTTGTATGACTTACCCGAATTCAAATTTAAAATTTCTAAAATAGAACGTACCTTTTCCTCTGCTTACCAAGAGGATATTCGTGATGAATTTTACGCCCTCAATCTACTGATAGGTGACGACTTTCTCGGGGATACCCTCGATAAAAATTTCACATCGCAAAGTACAAAGGACCATTTACTCCCAGTAGAAGGATCACTCATTGCCATTCGGCCAGAAACTGGTTACATCACAGCCCTTGTCGGCGGATCAGGTTTTCGTTCTGATAACCAACAAATCCGTCCTTTCCAAGCTTTCCGCCAACCAGGTTCCGCTTTTAAACCAATCTTGTATGCGGCAGCGATGGACTATTCGGGAAAAAACCCAGACCCTGAAAAAAATGTAACACCTGCTACACTCTTTGCAGATTCCCCTTTACAATACTTAATGGAAGATGGAGATGAGTGGGCTCCTGAAAATTACAGCAGTGAATATTCTGGGTTTATTTTGTTACGAAAGGCATTAGAACAATCAAAAAACTCAGTTGCTGTGAGGGTATTAGAACAAGTGGGACTTTCCAATTTGATGGATAGCCTCCGTGGTTTATTACAATTACAAGGAAGGGACATCCCTTATAACTTTAGTGTTTCCCTTGGATCCTTTGAACTCACTCCCTATGAACTCACTCGTGCTTATGCGGCCCTTGCTTCTGGTGGCAAAACAGTCAATCCCATCTCCGTTTTATATGTAGAAGACAATGCAGGCAAAGTCATCAAAGACTTTCGCAAAGACTATGAAGATGTGGAACGAAAACAAATCATTTCCAAAGAGGCTGCCTTTCTCATCACTTCCATGATGAAAGATGTTGTGGAAGAAGGAACAGGACGTGGTGTTCTCTCGTATGGGCTTGGCCGAAAAGCCTACGGGAAAACGGGGACCACAAACAATTTTAGGGATGCTTGGTTTGTGGGTTATACCCCAGAACTTGTCACCTCGGTATGGTTTGGTTATGATGTGGGCACCATTTCACTTGGTCGTGGGATGACTGGTGGAAAACTATCGGCTCCTGTATGGGGAAGGTTTATGGCAAGAGCCCTGGAAAAAGAACCAGCCAAAGAATTCCCTTGGCTAACGGATGTCAAAATCACAAAACGAACTGTCTGCCGCATGTCTGGGAAACTCCCCGGTGGCCAATGCCATGACCTACTGGAAGAATACTTTATCCCCCAAACGGTTCCAAAAGACGTTTGTAACGACCATGGATCCGCGTGGAATGTTGTGGAATCCAAACCACAACCCCAATCCACCCAAATTGCCGTGGAGAAGAAAAAACAAGACACCAAAGTGGAGAAAAAACCCACACAAGGCAAACCTCCGAAACGAAAAAACTCAGTCTTTAGCGGAGATGAGGAAATTGATTACTAAAAAGGCTTGTCAGATAGACCGAAAATTTTGATTCTCACAGAAGGGGAAAAGGAGCAGGAATGGCAATAGGTAAGGATTCCATCAACAGCGTTATCGGACCAGGGTCGATATTTGAAGGTAAATTTTATATCGCAGGTTCACTTAGAATCGATGGAAAATTCGAAGGTGATATCAAAACAGAAGACGCTCTCGTCATTGGAGAGACTGGAAAGGTCAAAACCAATATCAGTGCAAGAGAAGTCATTGTCTCCGGAACCCTCATTGGCAATATCAAAGCCGAAAACGAAGTGAAATTAGAAGGGACAGGACGTATGTTAGGTGACATCACTGCTCCATACTTAGAACTTCAAAAAGGTGTCGTTGCAAAAGGAAACATCACGATCACTGGCGGACAGAAAAAAGACGTTCGTAAGATTGTGGAAGAATCTTTTGGCGGAATCAAATCTTTAGATTCAAAGGACTAACCTAAAATCCATTTAACACATGCTACTTCGTTCACCTGAAAAGTCTACGATCGGCAAGCATGTGTTACGTTGGGGAAACATAAACGTCATCCAAGTTTCCCCAGGTAAGTATTTTTATAACCTACAATCACAATCGAGTGTTCTTCATGGCACTATCGATCTCAACCGCAAACGGTATCGTATATTACCCCTACTCGGTTTTTCGTTTTTATTTGCGTTTTTGCTTTCCATCATTGTCGACAAACAAACTTACGAAGAAAGTTTGATGGAAAAAGAATTCCTGAGTATGTCCACTGAGGTAGAAGAAAATGATACAAAAGACAAGGAAGCAAAACTAGCAGACGAAAAATACTTACAAGAAACCGAAGATAAAAAAATGGCGATCCTTCGGTCAGCAGAACTCGACAAACTCGCAGAAAACAAAAATAAAAAACTAAAAGTCACTCAATACAAGGTCAAAAAGAATGAATCCTTATCTGATATCGCACGTCGGTTTAAGGTATCTGTTGAATCCATTGCAGGAAGTTCTGGTATCAATCCAGAAGTATCTCTCATCGCTGGACAAATTCTAAACATACCAAACAAACACGGCCTAATGTACAAACTGAAAAAAGGGGATACATTGGCAAAAGTAGCAGACTATTATAAAGTCAAAATTGATGACATTTATGCGGAAAACCAATTAGAAGATTATGATTTATTCAAATCTGGGCAAAAGGTATTTTTACCAGGTGCAGTGATCCCAGATACAGGTCCTGTTTGGAGGATTCCTGTTTCATCTAAAGTCATCACTTCTGGATGGGGAACTCGTTCTTATCCACAATACAAATTCCATATGGCCCTTGACTTACGTGCTAATTATGAATCGGTGTATGCAGCAAGAAAAGGAAAAGTCACCTACTCTGGTTGGATGGGTGGCTATGGAAATGCCATCATCTTATCTCATGACGACAACTACCAAACCTTATATGCTCATAATTCCAAACTTTATGTGAAAGAAGGGGATTATGTCAGTGCCGGAAAAATCATCTCTCGTTCTGGATGTACGGGGTATTGTTTTGGTCCTCATTTACATTTTGAAGTCATCAAAGACGGGAAAAACATCAATCCTACAAAACTCATCAAAGGATTTTCATACAAATGAAAACTTTCAAATCAAACCAGTTCAAATCCATGCCGAAAAACAGTTTTCTCGAAATCAATTCCTTTGTTTTACAAAAAAGAATGTCCACTTTCATTTTGGTTTTATGGGCTTTTAGTTTAACTTTCATCATTTCCTGTGCACCAAAAATTGGAGAACAAATCAACAAACGGTTGGTTGATCCCTTTGATGAAACAAAAAATATCAACGTCCATTTTGTTACAACAAGAAGGGAAATGGGAGCCAAAGATCGTTGTGATGGGAATAGTTTTGGTTTCATTACCGATATTAATCCTCATTTTGGGATTTGTATCGTAAACGTCCCCGCAAAACATATCATTGGCGATATTGCCATGGATAATGAGCAAGATAAAAACAGTTTTTTCCAATTCAATGGCCGAGTGAATACCGATGACAAAGAATTTTTATCAAAAATCAAATCTTCTGCAAGTGAAGAAGTATTGGTATTTGTGCATGGATTTAATGTCAATTTTGATGAAGCAGTGTTACGAGCTGGCCAAATTAAATATGACCTCAAGTTCCCTGGGGAAGTCGTTGTGTATTCATGGCCTGCTGGCGCTGACGCTGGTTTACTGGGACAGGTGATGGTAAAATCAACCTATGATTTGAACTTTACAGAAGCAAAAATCAATCGTGAACCATTTACCAATTTTCTAAAATCCATTTCCTCGATAGGGAAAAAAATCCATTTAGTGGTTCATAGTATGGGTCACCAAGTGGTATTACCTTCCCTTGCCTCCCTCTCCAAATCAGGAAAACAACAATTTCTATCTGAACTCATCCTCAATGCCCCTGACTTTGACAAAAACGAATTTGATCGCATCTTATCAGATTTGAGTAAAACAGCCGAAAGGATCACATTGTATTGTTCACCAGGAGACAATGCCTTGGTAGCCTCACAAAAAGTGAATGGTGCTCCAAGGGCTGGAATGTGTTTTAAATATTCTGGGGTTGATGTTATCAATGTGAACGAAGTTGATGACCCAGTGCTTGGAGTCGGTGGACTTGGCCATGGATATTATTCATCAAGGCCAATTCTCACAGACATCTACCAAGTGTTACTTGGTGTCTCTGTTGAAAAACGACTCTTTATCCGTAAATCAGGACCCAAAAATGGGGAGAACTTTGTTTTACGAAAGTAAGTTAGATTCGTTTTAATTTAAGGTACCACAAGTTCTTCACCCGACTGGATCGCTTTATTTCGCATTTGGTTGTGTTGGATTTCAATCGTCTCCTCCCCAGTTTCTCCTTCTCCTTGTTTCAAAATGGTGAGTCTCATTTTGACTTTTTTCCCCAAGAAAAGTTGGTCTTTTGTGAGTTGCACCAAACGATCCCCTCCCGAAATTTTTGGATGTGTAGGAGTTGGTAACACAGCAAATACCAAATGCCTCGCATAAGTCACACCCGGTTTCGATTTTGGAGGAGAAAGTGGTTCCATCGGAATCCACCCATAACCATTCACCCATACCTCTACATATTTATGGTTAAAACTCATTTCATTTGAAGATTCAGTTGGTAAATAATTCCATACTAACCTAGCAGGTATACCTTTGCCACGTAACAAAGACATGGTGACATAGGAATGTTCTGTGCAACCACCATTGTGTTTTTGGATTACATTTGGTGCTGATTCAAACTTGCCTGATTTATAAGGGATTGAGGAAACATATTGGGAAGTTTCCATGAGTAGTTCTTTGATTGAAGTTTTTTCTTGGAACAATTCATTTCGTTTTGTGACCACAATCGGATCTTCAAGTTTGACAAACCAATCATCTCGAAGTTCGTTTGGATGTTTGGCTTCACTTTCTTCTCGATTAACAATCAACTCGGGTCCAAGTTTCCAATGGATTTTATAACGAGTGAGTTTCCCTCGATACACAGTTATGGTTTTTGACTCTCCTTCTTTCAAAGGAGGGACTTTCACAGTGAGAGTTCGATTCCCTGAATCATCCATACTGAATGTACTCGGTGAATAAAAGGTTTCTTCTCTTAACTCCTGGGAATACGTATCTTTTTTCGGAAGGATTACATGGAAATTGGATTCAGGGATGTCTGACATTGATGTTAAATCCAATTGGTATTCGAGATTCGATTTGATGGGTGAAAACCGAACTGCCTTTTCGTCGGAACGAATGAAGAGTCCATCTCCAATGGGAAAAAAATGTTCATCAAAAAAAAACCATTCCCCATAAATTTTGGTAATTGGATCAAAAATTAAAAATCGATCAGATCCAAGGACAGCCATTTTAAACAGAGCCCTATGGTTTGTTGGGAATTTCCATTCTTTTGTTGTTGTTCCTTCCTCCAAAGAAAACACTTGGATGGTATTCCCAACAAAGGAAGAAACCAAAAGGATTTCGGAATCACTTCGTTTGATGATCCTTTGTACTGATTTCATTGGAAGCGGAAGCTCTGAAACTTTTTCAAAAGAATTTATATCAAAAACTTCTAATTGGTCTTTTTCCAACCGAACCATTTTATCTTTTACACAGACAAAATCCTTCCACCCATTGGTTTTACTTGCAATGTTGTATTCATTTTTGATAACAAATGAATCCTGCGACACAACATATAACTTTTGTTTGGTTTGAACAAAAACACTGTCACTACAGAGAGCCCAACCAAGAACCCTTCCCTGATCCCAGGTGATAGTTGTTAATTTTTTTGTTGGTAAATCATATTGGTAAAGGTGGTATTCTTTGTCCTTATTTTTTGTTTGGAAATAAAGTTGGGAATTTACCTGTAATACGGACTCAAACAATTCGACAGACTCTGCATCAGGAAAACTGAAATTAGGATCATACTCGTATTTTGAACCAATTTGTTTCCATTCAAACGGAACTTCCCCTCGTTCCGTGGCAATGAGTGAACCACTTGTGAGAACAATCAGGAAACTTAAAATCCAATGTTTCATTTGATAATCCTTGCCTTTTTTGAAACCATATGAAAGATTTTTTTAGTATATGGATGACGAAAGAAAGGGAAGTCTTTTTTATTTCGGAGAAAGGATTCTCCTTGGCACTCAAGGCCTTGTCACCGAACCACATTCCCATTACGCAGTTTCCATTCTTGTTTCCAAACGACTGCCATTTCGATTGACCACAAAAGAGAATCAAATCATAGAAACTGAGGGAATCATTATCCCTCCCAATTTTTTCCACCGTTTAGAGGCAAATCATACTGAAATCGTAGTGATCCAATTGGATCCAAAATCGGATGAATACAAAAAAATTGAAATGAAGGACAATTACACTCTGTTAGAAACTAAGACCATACAGAAGATCCAATCTTTATCCGAACCATTATTTGGCGGAGGTTTAAACTGTATGAAAGCGAAATTGATTTATGAACAAATTTTAGCAGAACTTGGTTCCAAAAAATCTGATAAAACTTGGGATCCAAGAATTGACATTGCCATTACAAAAATTAAAGAAACACTTCCAAACCCAATCAATGTAGCGTTTCTCTCGAATGAAACAGGAATTTCAAAAGATCGGTTTATGCATTTGTTCAAAGAGAATATGGGAATCCCACTTAGGCAGTATTTACTTTGGCAACGATTACACATAGCAGCAAGGCTGTTACAAAGTGGGGAGAACCTAACAACTGCATCACATGCAGCAGGTTTTAGTGACCAAGCTCATTTGTCTCGAACCTTTAAAAAGATGTTTGGTGTGAAACCCTCTTTATTCCTCGGAGGGTCTCATTTACACCAAGTTTGTTTTTGTGATATGATTTAAAATTCTTAGATTTTAAATTTGATTCATGCGGTTTTGTGGACGCTAAAGTCTTTCCAGACCCCTTTCTGTTTTAGTTCATCTTCCACTGCTTTTTTCAATTCAGATCGATATCCTAATTCAAAGAACACATCTGCCACAACAAAGAGTGGTGCAGAAACAAGTGCTTGGAATAAATTGTCGAAAAGTGCTGGCCTACTTTTCTCAAAGATAAAATGTCCATAAAACTGGGATCCCCAACCAACCACTTGCCCAATTCCAAAAATTGTCCATGCCGTTTGAGAAGGGAGTTGCACCGTGATCCATTCAGCAGTCAAAAACAATCCACCAAACAATAATGTTGCGATAAATGCAAAAAATACATCCAAGGTATAATAATATCCTAAAACACCCAGAGTAAATAAGAGAGATGCAGTTACGGAAAAACCATTATATTCAAATAAGGAAAATCGACTGAGTACAACAAAAAGAGTAAACGTAATCGTTGGTACTCCTAAAACGTGAATCCAAACATTTCGTTTTTCTTGATGGTAGGCAGAATAAAATGCCATTTCTTTTGCAAATCTCAAAGGGAACCTCCAAAGTAGGTTTCCACTTTACCAAATAAATTGAGAATCTACTTGAACGATTCTGTCAAAATTTAAAAAAATTCTAATTTCGTCCGGAAGAATGAACGAGTTTACGTAATGTAAAATTACGTTTAAAGTCTTTTACATAGTCTTCTATGAGAATTGGAAATCGGTAGGTCCAATTGGAATGGTCTGGTGTTCCTGGGTAATTGATTCTGTGTTTTTCTGGATTCTGTAAAACATCGGAAACACCGAGGGCCAGATCCTGAAAGAGTTGGATGCTAAATAAACTTTTGGTTTGGAACACAAAATCGAGTAAACCTTCTAAAACTTGGTCTTCTGTTTCGGGTCTTGGTTTACCCAAACGGTCAAAGAAAAACTGAAGTTTGGGCTCTACATCCCCTTCCCGATTCCACCACTCCATCACCAAACTCGTATCATGTGTCGATAAGACAGAAATTGCATTTTCGCGGTAGTGGTCTTCTTCGATGTATTCCCCAGTTGTGAATGATTTTGTCCAACGGACAACATCAATTCCAATCATTTGGCGTTCGAATAAGGACTCACGAATGAAAGTAGGCACTGAACCCAAATCCTCGGCACAAGGAACCATGGAGGAAAAGGATTCAAAAATTTCTAAAATGGCCTCCCCTGATTCTCTCCAATGTTTCTCTTCTTCATTGATATGAAGTTGAGACAAAGGAAACAATCTAGCTTTCATTTCCTCAGAGAGAGACTGGTAACCTTCTTCTTTCCAGAAGTCCCAATAAAAGATATAATGATTGGGTTTGAATTCATGGATGAGTCCGCGCTCTTCCATTTCTTTTGGGTTGATGCCAACTTTCAAAAATTCACTAGTCTCAATTCCAAATTGAGGGTGGAACCATCCCTTTAATGCGGTTCTGTCTTCTTTGGGAATAGCCCAAATGCGGTACATTCCAATCACATGGTCAATGCGGTACAGATGGAAAAAATTTTCTAAATACAATAATCGTTCTTTCCACCAACTATAATGGCTTTTTTGTAAAACTTCCCAGTTGAGAACAGGGAAACCCCAAGTTTGTCCCGTTTGTGAAAAATGATCAGGAGGAGCCCCTGCTTGTAAATCCAAGAAAAAGTTTTCAGGGTGTTCCCAAACATCACAGGAATTACGAGCTGTGAGAATCGGCATATCACCCTTTAAAAAAATTCCATTGTCCTCTAAATGGAGTTTGACGGCATTTAACTGATCAAAGGCGATTTTTTGTAAATATACCCAAAATAATGCTTCTTCTCTTTGTTCTGTGAATACTTTGTCTTTTGCATTATAGGGATCTTGGAATTCTTTTGGCCATTCCCACCAATTTTTACCTTCGTATGTTTCATACAATACCCGAAATGAAACATAGGAATAACACCAAGGTTGTTTTTCTAAAAAGTTAAGAGCCTCTTTCATCGCTTCTTTTTGATGGGAAAGATAAAATTCTTTTATGTATTTTATTTTTAAATCACGCACTCGAGTTGGATTGTTTTGTATAGAAACAATTTGGTTTTTGCGTGATAGGTAAGGTAAACCTAATTTGTACAGAGAAATGTACAATGGATCAATGGCAAAAGCTGAAATGGCACTATATGGAGAATATCCATATCCTGTATCATTGAGAGGTAATAATTGGATGATACTGAATCCAATGTCCTTTGCCCAGTCACAAAGTGGGTATAAACTATAAATGTCTCCACATTCAAATGAATGCTTTGAAACAATTGAGGACAGAGATACTAGTACCCCTGCCCTTCTTTGTTTGATCGAAATCAAAGAACTCAATGCCTTACAACATTAAGCAACTGTGATTTCTTTTGAAAGATAAACGTCTTGGATCGCGTGTAAAAGTGACACACCTTCTTTCATTGGTTTTTGGAACGCCTTTCTCCCAGAAATGAGTCCCATACCACCAGCGCGTTTATTGATGACCGCAGTTTTTAATGCCTCCTGTAAGTCATTTTCCCCTGATGCTCCACCTGAGTTAATGAGTCCCGCTCTTCCCATGTAACAATTTGCTACTTGGTAACGAGTGAGGTCAATTGGATGTTCAGAAGTTAAATCAGAGTAAATACGTTTATCAGTTTTACCGTAAGAAGACTCTTGGTTGAGAACATTATAACCACCATTGTTTTCAGGTAACTTTTGTTTGATGATATCTGCTTGGATGGTTACTCCCAAATGGTTTGCTTGTCCTGTTAAGTCAGCAGAAACATGGTAATCTTTGTCTTTTTTGAACGCATTGTTTCTGATGTAACACCAAAGGATCGTTGCCATCCCGAGTTCATGTGCCATTTGGAACACTTTTGAAATTTCAACGATTTCACGACCAGCATCCGCAGATCCAAAATAAATTGTGGCACCGATGGCAACACAACCTTGGTCATACGCTTGTTTTACGGTCGCAAACAAAATTTGCTCACTTTTGTTTGGGTAAGTGAGAAGTTCGTTGTGGTTGATCTTTAAAATAAAAGGGATTTTGTGAGCATACTTACGAGCCACAGAACCAAGCACTCCTAAAGTTGTAGCCACACCGTTACAGCCGCCTTCTATTGCGAGTTTGATGATATTTTCACCATCGAAGTAAATCGGGTTTTTTGCAAACGATGCACCAGCGGAGTGTTCAATCCCTTGGTCAACGGGAAGAATGGATACATATCCAGTTCCGCCAAGTCGGCCATGGCCGAGTAAAGTTTGAATGCTTCTGAGAACAGGGATGGACCTGTCTGAAGGTGCAAAAATTCTATCTACCCAGTCGCTACCAGGTACGTGAATGAGTTCTTTTGCTATTTTTGGTGATTTGAATCCAAGGAGGGATTCCGCGTCGTTTCCAAGATGTTTCGAGATTTCGTCGAAGTTCAAAGTTGTTCTCCTTAAAAATAAATTCTCGGGTTGGGCCAAGGTGACAACATCTTTTTTTGCTCGTCGTCCTTCCCCTTACCCTTATCTTGCATTGAGAGGCAAAATTGAGAGGATCTGCACAATTTCGTATGTTTTTTTCCCTGGCCTGGCTCTCCCTCACTCTGTCACTCGGAGTCTGGTGGTGGATTTTGGGGTTTCGCCAAGCCAAAACCATTTCTGAAATTTCTGTCAGCACAGAAAGACAGTTTGAACTAAACCGAGTGAATCGGATGTTACAACTAGAAGGGTCGTTTTTTCTATCTATGTTAACCCTTGGTGGTGTGACTCTCGCCGTTTTATCCTACAGAGACCACAAACGTTCCAAACTCATTGCCGATTTTTTCTCCACTGTCACACATGAAATGAAAACTCCAATTGCCAGCTTACAACTGCAAGTTGAAGTTCTATTGGAAGATACAAAAGATTTACAACTAAAAAGGAAACTAGAAAAAATCTGGAAAGAAAACCTAAGGATTGAATCCCAAATGGGAAATGCTTTTTATCTGGCAAGTCTCATGCAAGGGGAAGCTCTTTACTTAGAAACGTTAACCTTACAAGAAATCAAAGATTCCTATTCCCACCATGAACCAGATCTAGTTTGGGTAGTATCCATCCCTCTCACAAAAAAAGTATACCTCGATAAAAAAGCATTTTTTGCCATGTTAAAAAATCTCACTGAAAATGCAAAACGACATGGAAAAGCAAACCAAATCAAACTTCACATTGGCCAAGAAAAGGATCGAATTTGTTTTCTTTTAGAAGATAATGGATCTGGTTTTATGGGCAATAAAAAATACCTCACCCAACCCTTTCTCCGACATTCGAATACCAGCGGGAGTGGGATTGGTCTTTATATCGTTAAAAAATTAATCGAAAAGATGAAAGGTAAAATCGAATTTCCGGACAGTCCGTACGGTTTCCAAGTCAAACTTTGTGTGAGGGAGGTCGTATGAAACCAAGGATTTTACTTGTGGAAGACGATGAAGGGCTCGGAGAAACGTTAAAAGAAAGATTAGAACAAGATTACTACCAAGTTAAGTGGGCAAAAACCGTTTCGGAAGCTGAAACTCTTTTTGCACCCAATTTGTATGATTTAGTTGTCCTCGACTTACGCCTGCCAGATGGAAATGGATTTGAACTCGCCGAGAGGATGGTTTCCCTTGAAAAGGATCTTCCTTTTTTATTTTTAACTGCCCAAGCAGGAGCCCAGGAACGTCTCCGAGGGTTTGAACTCGGTGCAGCTGAATTTATCCCCAAACCTTTCCATCTAAAAGAATTTCTCATCCGATTAGAAAGGGTTGTTTCCCTCACTCGTCCCCATTTTGGTCAAAAATGGCAGCTGGATTCGAAAGAAATCCACTTGGATTCCTTTTTAGTGAAAAACAGGGATGGTTCTAGCATCCTACTTTCCAAACGTGATTGTTCCCTACTGACCTTACTTCTCAGTGATCCCTCAAAAGTATTTAGTCGCTCTGAAATCCTTGATGTCATCGTAGGCGAAGACAGTTTTCCTACGGAAAGGACCATTGATAATGCCATTGTTCGGTTGCGCGATGCCTTAGGGGAAGATTCCATTCGCAATGTCCGAGGGGTCGGATACCAGTGGATTGCAGAAGTCCAACCCCTGAAATAAACCACTTCTTCCTTATGGAAACTGGTCGTTCCTCCGATATTTGAACCTGATGAAACAAGGATTTTTTAGCATTTGGATTTTTTGTATTTCCTTGTTTTCCCTTTCTTTAGGTGCCTGGGAAACAGACATCGATTACAATTATGAATACCAAAAAAACGGACCTTATACTAAATTTTCAGACTGGGTTCCGTATAAATTGCACAAATGGGAGCCAAAGTACTTAGAAGATTTTTACGAATTGTACAACCTCAAACAACATTATAATGATAATGAACTGCGTAAAAATATCTATTGGTTAAAAATCGCTTTAGGCAAACGATTTCGTCACCCAAAACACGCATTATGTGAAACCAAAACGGAACAAGAATACTATAAATATCGAAATTTGATGTTTATGCACATCAATATCCAAATCATGCGATCCTATATGCGACTTGGTTCCAAATTTGACAAACGCCATGTTTACTTTTACAACTTAGACTTTGCCCATGAATTAAAAGAAAGTTTCACAGTGGCAGAAAGTTTTTACAAAGAAGCAATTCCCTATTGGGAAAAAGCCAAAGAATATGCAGACAAAGCAAATGAAGTGCCAGTGGATTTGGATTTAGGAACTATCGAAACCGAACGATATGAAATTGTGACTGGAAAATTAGATTTTGGTCATATCATTGATACACATTTAAACCGACTAGATGGCAAAAAGAAAATTGTATCGGAGTATTTGGCGAAGTATCCAGAAGCGGATGCCAAAGCTCTCGACCTCATCGACCAAACGAATTAAAATTCCAAAAACAAAACTGCTATATCATCATGAATGATTCGTTCCTTTTCCACCAGGCAATTGGCAATCATCTTTTTGATGAGGCTATCAGTATCTTCTGAAACAGAAATCATCTCAGAGAGTTCTTGTAAAAAAACATCAAGTCCAATATAACCGCCTGTTTCTTCTTCCAATTCATAAATCCCATCGGAATAAAGTAAAAGACGATCTCCCTTATCAAATGTTTTTGAAATGTTTTTCCCTTCCCAATCATCAAGTAATAGAATCGGATACATTTCATCTTTTACAAATTTCATCACACGGTCTTTCTGATTCCAAAAAACACCTGGTGGATGGCCAGCAAAACTAAACTCGATCCTTCTTTCCAAGGGATATATCCGCATCACACAGGCAGAGATATGGTGTTTGAAAATAATCGTTTTGAGTTCAATGTGCATCGCTTCCAAAATGGCAGCAGGTGAAGATTCTACTAATGAATGTTTTTTAAACGAAACGGCAGCAATACCTGAAACCAAAGCAGAGGAAATCCCATGCCCAGAGATGTCTCCAAAAAATATATCAATACAATCCGGTTTTGGTTTTTCGTATAAAATTAAATCTCCCCCAATTTCATCATAAGGTAAAAACCTAGATTCTATTCTTATATTGGGAATCGTACCAAAATCTTTTGCGACCCAAGCTTCTTGGGTGAGTTTTGCTAGTGCCAAGTCTTCTTTTACATCAGAATAAAATCTTTGCAGAATTTTTTCCTTTTTCATCAGTTTGATTTCGTTTTTGGCACGAACCAAACCTTGTGAAACAAATCCTGCAACCAAACCTAACATTTGCTTGGTCTCACTTGTCCAATCACCTAAAGATTGGTATGTGGTCACACCAAGGATTCCAATTAAATTCCCTTCATCACGTAATCCAATGACCAAAATAGAACGAACTTCTGCTGATTTAAATAATTGTAAATGCCAAGGTTCATCAGTAAGTGCTCGTGTATCGGGAATATAAATCACACCATCACCAGCAAGAACCCCTAACCTTTCCGGGTTCATTTTGGCTATAGGTAGTTTTGTTCCAACCTCAAAAAGAGATGGTACACCAAGAGACAACCATTCATGGCTTACCGATAAAAATTGTTTATCGGAAGATATCTCTGCAACAAACACCCTGTCTGCCTTTGAATACTTTCCTAATTCCTCTAAGGCAAACTGAATGGCATCGGAAACAAATTCAGCTTTGGTGTGAACAAACATTTTTGAAACTTCAGTCACAATTTGGGAAAACTGCAAAAGACCCGAAAGTTTCGACTCAGACTCCCGAATATTGGAAATTTCAATTTGTTGGCCCCAAATACGAACCAGATGCCCATCGACAATTTGCCCATGGGAATTGATGAGATAAACACGAGGCAAAATGGATGTATTTTCTGTGTATTCGTAATCTTCTAATTGGTAAGAATTCTCAATGAACTTACGGAGGAGATGGATACTCGTTAAAGAAACAATTTCTTTCAGGTATTTACCATTCACCTCTTCCAAACTTCGGAATCCATTCAGCTTAACCATGGCGAGGTTACATTCCCGCACCACAGAATGGTTCCAAATGTATTCCATCTGTTCTTCCAAAGGTAAAGAAATGGGCATTGGGATGTCTAGTTCGTAACACCAAATGGCGTCTTTCGAAAGGTGGATAAAACTCTCCAAGTGTTGGAAACGACCAAAATCTGGTTTACGAGAGCTCATCGTCCTCTACAGTTTCTTTTGATCCTTTGATTGCCACAAAAAAAACATACATTGAAGGGTTTTCGAAAAAATTTCAATTTTGAAGAAAAAAAATCCTGATTCCGTTGACCAAGGAATGCCCTTTTCCTAAAATACATTGGAATGGCGGAGGCTTAGATACCGTGTAGTATGCACATATTTTAAGCATTTATCACTTTAAATACGCAGTTCGTTTCGTGTCTAAGCACTATTTTAAAAACAATCTGCTTAGAAACTCCACGAAACCCTTATATTTCGGTCGAAATGCCTTGGTATAAATCTTGCATTTAAAGTGGTAACAGATTACAACAATCAGACCGACCTCTGAACGAAGGAGAATCAAATGCAGTTCGCAACCCCAAAATTTACTTCCGGAAAGGAAGTGGTTGAGTATGCCAAAAAAAATGGAGTCCTTTTCTATGACTTCCGATTTACGGATATCAAAGGAATGTGGCACCACGTTTCGTATTATGTGAATTCCGTAAATGAAGATACATTCAAAGGAATTCCTTTTGATGGATCTTCGATTGCTCGTTGGCAGCCAATCAATGCTTCCGATATGCAATTACATCCAGAAATTTCTACGGCATTTTTAGATCCGTTCACAGCAGACAAAACACTTGTTATGTTCTGTGATGTTTGGGATATCTATAAAAACCAATACTATGAAAAATGCCCAAGATCCATCGCGAAAAAAGCATTAGAATTCATGAATAAATCTGGAATTGCAGATACTGCATACTTTGGACCAGAAAATGAATTTTTCGTATTTGATAGTTTGAAAGTTCGTGATGAAATCAACTGCCAGTACTACGAGTTAGATTCAAACGAAGGGATCTGGAACACTCACTCTGAAATTCCAGGATCAAACAACACAGGAAAAATCAACTTTAACTCTGGACACCGTCCTGGAACGAAAGGTGGTTACTTCCCAGTAGCTCCAATTGACTCTCAAGTTGACCTAAGAGCAGAATTTGTAAAAACATTAGAAGCCATTGGAATGGAAACCTTTGTGGTCCACCACGAAGTTGCCCAAGCACAAGGTGAAATTGGTGTTAAATTTGGAACACTCATTGAAGCTGCAGACAATGTTCAAAAGCTAAAATACATCGTTAAGATGGTTGCTCACAAACACGGAAAAACTGCTACTTTCATGCCAAAACCACTTTTTGGTGATAATGGTAATGGTATGCACGTTCATATCTCTCTTTGGAAAGGTGGAAAAAACCTTTTTGCTGGAGACAAATACCAAGGATTATCTGACTTCGCATTTAACTATGTAGGTGGAGTACTTAAGTATGCAAGAGCTTGTGCTGCGTTTACTAATGCATCCACTAACTCTTACAAACGACTCATCCCTGGTTTTGAAGCACCATCTATCTTAGCTTACTCGGCACAAAACCGTTCTGCTTCTTGCCGTATTCCTTTTGTGAGTGGCGAAAAAGCTAAACGTGTGGAATTCCGATTCCCTGATTCTACAGCTAACCCATATTTGGCGTTTGCTTCTCTTCTTATGGCTGGTATGGCTGGAGTTGCTGAAAAGATTGATCCAGGTCCTGCTCGTGAAGAAGATCTTTTTGAACTTTCATTGGATGAAATCCGTGAAAAAGGAATCCGCCAAATGCCTCACACACTTCGTGAAGCGATGGAAGAGATGCTTGCTCAAAGAGAAATCTTCAAACAAGGAGATGTTTTCACTGAAAACTTCTTACAAACATACCAACACTATAAGTTTGAAACAGAAATTTGGCCATGGGAAGGTCGCCCTCACCCATACGAATTCCTCACTACTTACTCTTGCTAAGAGAAAAAGCCCCGGTAACCCCGGGGCTTTTTTTTGTTTACCATTCCCTATCCATTCAAAAAATGACAAAAGAACTAAAGATTTAGTTCAACCAAACGATCTAAGGTTATAGGGCGAGGTAGCTCAGATGGTTAGAGCACAGGATTCATAACCCTGAGGTCACGGGTTCGACTCCCGTCTTCGCTACCAAAGATCGAGAGGACAAGGTATGAACAAAACAAACCGTTTGTTTTCAATTTTGGCTCTAGTGTTATTCACTGGATCCATCCAAGCAGCAGATTTTCCTAAGTGTAAAGAAGCTTGTGATAAATTTTACAATTGTTCGGTTCAAGTGAATCCGAATGCAACTGAAGAACAAAAATCAACTCTCCGTAGAGGTTGTGAGTTCAATTGTAACCGACCTAAATACTACAATAAAATTGCAAGTTGCCTCACAGCAGGGGACAGTTGTAAATCTTTCTCCACTTGTATCATGAAAGAGATGCAAGCAAACAAATAGAATTTCAGTAATCCTTACGCCAAATTCGAAACAGAAGAAAAAACCTAGGGGATCACCCTCCTAGGTTTTTTTATCCCCAGACCAATTCCGAGGTTTTTTATCCCATCGGATTGTTCATTTTTAGGACTTATCTGTTGTTAATTCTCTGTTCCAGTTTTTTGGGAAATTTGTTTCGAGAAGGATTTTGCTTCATCCAACCGTAACGAAAGGATCTTAGAGATCCCAGGTTCTTCATTGGTGACTCCAAATATTGCATTGGCCCTTGAGATGGTGGACTGTGCGTGAGACACAACAATGAATTGAGTTTTGTCTTTGAAACGGTCTAGAATTTGGCAAAAACGAAGTTTGTTTGCTTCATCAAGAGCTGCATCAATCTCATCCAAAAAGCAGAATGGGCTTGGTTTCACCATATAAATTGCAAAAAGAAGTGCAATCGCTGTGAGTGATTTTTCACCACCAGATAACAAACGTAAGTTTTGAACATGTTTGCCTGGCGGTTCTGCCATAATTTCCACCCCAGAATTCAAAGAGTCTTCCTTTTCGGTAAGTTCTAAAGTCGCTCGTCCTCCATTGAACAATGTGGAGAATGTTTCTTGGAAGTTTTCTTTGATCCGTTCAAAGGTTAATTGGAAAAGTTTTTCTGACTCTTCATTGATTCGTTTTAACACTTCTTCGATGTCTTTTTTAGAACTTTCAATGTCTTGTTTTTGTTTTAGGTTGTGTTCGTAAATTTCTTTGATATTGCGATACTCTTCTATGGCAAGAGGGTTGATCGAACCAAGGAGTTGGATTTCGGATTTGGCAGAACGAAGGCGTCTTTCTTCTGCTTTTTGTTCCAGTTCTAATCCACCCCTTTCCGTTTCTAATTCCGAATCCGTTAAGGAATAGTCGTTATACAATTCTTCTACGAGAGAATCAATTTGCACTTTCAATGCGGAACTGGTTCTTTCTTTTTCAGATAATAATGGTAAAAGATTTTGGAATACTTCTTGGTTTTTCGAAATATTGGATTTGATCCCAGAAATTTCCTCCACTAATGTTTGCAAGGTCTCCTTTTCGGATTCCAAAATACGGCTCATGGAAAGGAATTCTTGGTAGGCTTCCTCGATTTCTTTTTCTAAAAACTCAACTTCCTTTTCAAGACTTTCCTTTTTCTCGCGGATCACTGATTCTTGATCTTTGGCACTCGTGATTCGGACTTGGATTTCTCCGATTCTTTCCTCAAGGACAGTAATTTCCTTTTGTTGGTTTTCCAAACGAGAATTGGATTCTAATAGTTTTTTCTCTAATTCTACGATTTGGGTTCTTGTTTCTTCCCATCGGTTTCGGAAAAGAATGATATTACTTTGGTTGTCTCGGATACCACGCGTTAGGTTTTCATTTTCCAAAATTAGGTCTTCGATTTCTTGGTCGATTGATTCTTTTTTCGATAAAATTCCATCCTTATCAAAAAGTAGGTTTCTAAAATCATCTTCCTTTTTGAGGAAATCACTGAGTTTTTCGGAATAAAGATCCAATCGAATTTCTTTTAAAACAACTTTTGCTTCATTCAATCTTGAATCCTCTAATTGGAGGAGAGCCGATTGTAATTTGTTTTGGAATTCACTGGTAAGAGAGACTAGTTCCCATTTGTTTTGGTTTCGGATCTCTTCCCCTTCTTTGGATTCTCTTTTTTTATTTTCCAACTCTTGGATGAGTTCGAGAATCACTGTTTTTTGTTTTTCACGCAGGATGATATGTCGTTTTTCATTTTCCCCAATGCGAGTTTCTTTTTCTTCGATTGCCTTTTCTTCTTCTTTGATCGAAAGTTCTAAAGAAACACGTTTGGATTCCAATTCTGTAATCTCTTCTTGGAGTGTGGATTGGATTTCCCTTTGGCGTTCGTTTTCAAGCTCAATCGCTTTTTTTTCCACTTCCAATTTGATGGTCGCTTGGTTTTCCAATTCTAAGGAAGATAGGATTTCACCAATGCGTAATTCATATTCTTGGATGAAGGTTTTGTTTTTAGCGATTTTTTCTTTTTGGATTTGGCTTTTGGAAAGATGATCGAATAATTTTTTATCAATTTCGGCAATCTCTCTTTCTTTCGCTTCTTTGATCGTTTCCTTTTCGGAAATCAAATTGGTTTCGTTTTGGATGAGGGATAAAATCGATTTGTTTTTCTCACGGATTTCTTGTAGTTCTTCATCCGATTTTTTCATCCTACGTTTGAAGTCTCTCAGTTTGAGGTAACGTAAGTTTTTATCGGATTCATCTAAATCAGATTTCAGTTTGAAGTATTGTTCTGCTTTTTCCGATTGTTTTTCTTTGACTTCCAAATCCTTTTGCATCGAATTCATGATGTCATGGATGCGCAGTAAGTTTTGGTTTGTGTCTTCTAATTTTTTGGTCGCTTCTTTTCGGTCTAATTTAAAACGACTTACCCCAGCTGCCTCTTCAAAGATGGCACGCCTTTCTTCGGGTTTGGAATTAAGGATTTGGTCTACGCGACCTTGTTCTAAAATACTATAACTAGATTTACCAATCCCTGTATCGAGTAGGGTTTTTTCGATGTCCTTTCTTGTGGTGCGGATGTCATTTAAGTAGTATTCATTTTCTCCGTCAGGGTAAAGCCTACGAGTGATTTTGACAGAAGGGTAATCGATATTAAAAAAACGGTCATCGTTGTCGAAAAGGATGGATACTTCTGAAAATCCAGCAGCTCGCCTACTCTCTGTTCCGTGGAAAATAACATCGTCCATTTTTTCCCCGCGTAAACCTTTGGCACTTTTTTCACCAAAAACCCATTTAACGGAATCGACAATATTTGATTTTCCCGAACCATTAGGTCCGACGACTGCGGTAAACCCTGGATCAAAATTGATCTCGGTCTCATCTGCAAATGTTTTGAATCCAACAATGTTTAGGCTTTTTAAATGCATATCTGTTTTGCCGTTTGATTTCCTTGTTTCCCAGTTGACAGGCCTTGAGAGACATAAGAAAAAACCTTAGATAGTATTATGTCCCAAATGATCGATCCGATTTCCAGTGAAATTTTTGAAAGGAAGCCATACTTACAAAATTATTTCAAAAACTTTCAGTCCGATCACCTGTGGGAATTGGCCTCAGCGAAGAAAGAAGGAGAATATTATGTCTCATTAGATGGGAACCCACTCTCTTCTTCCTTCTCTCCCCTAACTCAGGCAATACGGCTACTGGAGACCTATTCTTTAAAACCAACGGATGTAGTGATTTTATTTGGACTTGGGAATCCGCACCTTCTAACAAGTGTCAGTGGAAAATTAAACCCTGGACAAATTTTAATTTTTGTGGGAGAAGACGAAACACTGGTTCCCATTTTATGGGATACAATATTAAAACCCATCTTACAAGTGCCGGGAAGGCATCTGTTTTCGGGAGAACTTTTTTATCCGCTTTTTTTCAATTACTTAGAATCCCTTCCCATTGAACGAGTGAGTGGACTTAAAATCATTCGTAATCCAACAGACACAAACCGTAATCCCATTTACAAAGAATTAGAAGACAAAACGCAAACTGTTTTTTCTGCCAAGATGAGTGACTTACTCACCAAGTTTGAGTTTGAAAGATTATGGATCAAAAATAGTGTATTCAATCTTGTTCACGCAGAAAAATCCCCTCCTGTCAAATTCCCAATTTCAATTTTACGTGATCAGTTTAAAGGTCTCACCGCCGTACTTGTGTCAGCGGGTCCTAGTTTACGAAAGAACCTTTCTTGGTTACAAGAAGTAAGAGACAAAGTATTTGTTCTATCTTGTGATACCTCACTCAAAGTTCTCATCAAAGCGGGAATCAAAGCAGATGGAGTGGTCACACTCGATGCCCAAACCAATTCCTTTTTTCATTTTATGGGTGAGTCCCTCGGAGACATTCCACTTTTTGCCGACCTTGTGAGTTCCCCGACCCTTCTCAGAGAACCAATGTTTACCTCTGTTGTCCACTCAGTCACTGCAAAATACCAAGTGGATGCAGAAGGATCCCTTGTCAGGGAAGTAACGGCAGGCGGGGAACTTGCCGAACATGTATTCCAAGATGTGGGTGATATCCAATCAGGTGGGTCCGTGGCAACAACTGCCTTTGATATGTTACGTTTTATGGGCTTTGGCAGTGTATACTTCCTCGGCCAGGACCTTGCGTATTCAGGACGTGAAATCCATTCCACAGGTACCCATCATAATGAAAAATGGTTAACACAAGTTAACCGAAAAAATAGCCTCGAACGTATCAATGAAGTCATCATCCGCAAACGCGAAACCCGATTTGTCCCCTCTTGTAATGGGGGCGAAGTATTAACAGATTATGTTCTCGATTTGTACCGTCACTGGTTTGAAGAATCCGCCACAAGCGTACAAGAAATGTCACTCTGGAATGTAAATGAAGACGGGGCAGAGATTGTGGGCATTCCTTCCCTTTCTCCAAAGGCCGCCAAAGACATGTTAGGCCTTATTCCAAATCATAATTACCCTTGGCGTGAGTTTTCCATTTGGTCGGGGAAAGAAAAAGGCCAGAAAAAAGGAGGTACCCAAAAGGGAATCACCTCACAAGGAACCATTCCCAATAGTGGCGAAGGACTTTTCCAAAAAATCAAAACAGACCTAACATTCATCGAATCCAAACTGAATGCATTTGAAAGTGAATCTCCTGAATCCTCCTTCCAAGATTCGGAAATTTGGATTTGGATGCAAAGTGAATCCTATTTACGAAGACTCATCCGAAAAACAGAAATTTATTTGTTACGCCATAAAGATTTGGATACAAAACGAAAAAACCAAATTCTAATCCAGTCCATCCGGAAGGAGATCCGGTATTTAAAACGAAGTCTTTATCCGATGATGGATTCGTTTCCAGAAAAGGGATGAAAAACAGCATTGTCTTCAAACTCAGGAAAATAATCGAAAAATAATTTTTGGGAGACCACACGGTAGGCAAAAGGATTTTTCTCCACATAACCATCCGTATGTGGCAGTGCTGGCAATTGGTGGAAATTGATACGCTCTTCAAAATTAATAAAATCACGCCGAGTGAGTTCCGGGCGAAGTTCCAGAACTGTTTCTTTTAATAAATTCCAATCCAGTTTAAAACTCATCCGAGCCCCACGAAAGGCAGGAGAACGTTCGAGTAAATTCACAATCCGTTTGACGGGGCAATCCATATGGTAGTATTTTGTGAGGTATACTTTTACATACCTAGCGGCAAGACCAACTGGTTCCCAAACAAATTCCGATTCTACATTCCTTTCTTCTTCTTTTTTAATTTCGCTAAGGACTAAGTGGAGTTCCGGGATGGAAAGTTTTCCTGTCATAAGAAGAGTGGACTCTTCCATTCCAAACTCACCATAATACAACCATTTGTAGAAGTCTTGGATTTCCGCTTCCGGGTGGTCTTCTACAAATTTGGTGATGAGAAAGAGTTTTTCTTTCTGCGAGAGTGTGGATTCCCTTTCATTTTGCATCTTGCGAAGCTCTCAGTTCCTTTCCGGAAACGAGACGTTTGATATTTTCCCGATGGGAATAAGTGATGAGAAAAAAAGTAGCAACTAACACAAAAAAGATGATCGGTTGGTAGTCGGCACTGGGTAATACTATGGAAGAACCAAAGTACCAAAGTGGCATGGAAAGTGTCGCAAGGATGGAGCCAAGGGAAACAAATCCAGAGATTTTATATACGATAAAAAAGATCAGAAGAGCACAGAGTGTTACAATGGGGACTAACGTCATATAAACCCCAAGAGCCGTTGCGACACCCTTCCCACCTCGAAAGTGGAGAAATGGTGTGAAGGTGTGTCCCAGGATGGCAACAGACCCTAGTAGGATTTCCGTTGTTGTGAGGGAATAAGGGGAATCAATGTAAGAGGCAGAGATGACGGGGATGGCACCTTTTAGGGCATCGAGGAGAAGGGCTAAAAAACCATACTTCCAACCAATCACTCGGCCTACATTTGTGGCACCGATATTACGGCTGCCGTGCTCACGGATATCAATCCCTCGCACTTGTTTAGCGAGGATAAACCCCACCGGAATGCCACCAAAAAGGTAACTGAATAGGATCGCGGCAAGAATCATTCCCTGCCCTCCTTTCCTTCGTTTCTGTTCCGGAGTTCGATCTCAACCGCAAGGCCGTCGAGTCCAAATTCCTTTACAATACTCTTTCGGTAAAAACTCAAAATATTTGAGGGAAAGAGTTTTGTATCATTCACGAAGAACAATATTTTAAAAGGGATCTGCGAGACCTGGGTGGCGTAATACACCTTCGGAGGTCGGTTCGATGCCTTCTGTACCTTATTTTTTCCCCCCCACTTGCTTAACCAGTCATTTAATTGGCGGGTTGTTAGCTTTTTTTGGGACTTTTCAAAGAGAGAAACCACCTCTTCGAGGAGTTTGTGGGTTCGAAGTTTTTCTTTTGCTGAAAGTGAGAGGAGCGGGCGTTCCTTGAGAATCGAAAGTTTTCCTTCCATTCGGTCTTTGTAGTGTTTCCAGGAATTTGATTCTTTTTCAGGAACTAAATCCCATTTGTTCACTGCAACGATCATGGGTTTTCCGAGTTCTTGGATTTCCCCAAAGATTTTTTTGTCAAATTCTCCAAGGCCTTTCATGGCATCGACAAGAAGAACAACTACATCTGCTTCTCCTAAACTATGTAAGGTTCGTTTGTAAGAATAAAATTCCAAACTTTCCCCAGTTTTGGATTTCCTTCGGATCCCTGCTGTATCGATGATTTCCAATTTGTGGTTTTGGAAGTAAAACTGATCCGATACCGAATCCCGTGTTGTACCAGGGACATCACTCACAACCGCTCGTTTGTAACCGAGAAAGGTATTGAGAAGTGACGACTTACCAGAGTTAGGTTTACCGATGATGGCAATTTTGCAATACGGGTCTTCTTGGGTTTTGATTTTATCTGGGAGAAAAAAATTAATTTTTTGGTAGAGTAGATCAAAATTGCGTCTCCCAAGCGCGGAGATCGGAAGCAGTTCGTTTAATCCCAGTTTGTAAAAAGGTTCCAGATCATATTCGTCTTGTTCTGTATCCACCTTGTTGATAAGGGTCATTACAGTTTTTTCTTTAAGAACTTCATCTTTTTTGAAGAGATCAATCAGTTTGTAATCATACTTCCGTAAGTCTTTGTGATCAATCACATGCAAAATGAGATCCGAATTGCGTAAATGTTCAAAGGCAATCTCAATGATTTCTTTGGAGATTTCATCGATGTTTTCGATGTCAAGTCCTGGTGTGTCAGACAAAGTGAATGGAATTTTAAACTCAGAACGTTCGACAGTTTTTTGCAATACGTCACGTGTGACACCCGCTGTGTTTTCTGTGATGGCACTCTGTGCTCGGAGAATGGCATTAAATAATGTGGATTTTCCCACATTTTGTCTACCAACAATGGTAACAACGGGGAGTCCCTTCATTTGCGTAAATGTTCCTTCATAGCTCTTTCCATATCGATTTTGGCTTCCTTTTTTTGGATATCGTCACGTTTGTCGTAAAGTTTTTTAGGTTTGGCTAAAGCGACGTCAATCTTCACCAAACGGTTGTTCTTAAAGAAACAACGTGTGGCAACAAGCACAAGCCCCTTCTCTTTCATGGAACGGTCTATCTTTTCAATTTCTTTTGCTTTGAGGAGGAGTTTTCGTGGGCGAATCTCAGGGTGGTTCGCATAACCCCCGTTCTTGTAGGGGGGAATTTGAAAGTTTTCTAAGAATACTTCCCCATTCCTTACCTTGGCAAAACAATCGGTAAGATTTCCCTTTTTTTCTCTAAGAGATTTTACCTCTGATCCTGTGAGTACAACACCAGCTTCGAACGAATCTAAGAGTTCGAAATTGAACTTTGCCTTTTTGTTGATTAAAGGATCGGTTCCGCGTGGTTTATCGTCTTTTTTGGTTTTGCCCATATGGATTATTGTCTTAAAGAATGGTGGATTTGGACTAGCCTTGCAATTTCTGCCCCAATGAGATTTGGCATCGAATAAAAATTGTCAGCCGTGATCTGAAGCGAGTCGTGGAACACATGTTCTGCAATGTAACGTGAACCAAGTCCTACCCCTAAAAATACATAATTTTTCTCTTCGTTTTTCAGTACAGCTTCTTTCATTTTTCTCGTATCAAAAGAAGCCAGTTCGTCCTCAATGTAGGTCTTTGCTCTTTGCCCCCGAAAGTCAGAAAGGATCACAATGATTTTGGTTTGGGCATCTGGTGAAAAGTAACGCTCACAATTGGAAAGGACTTGGAATTCAGGAATGCTATCACCTTGCCAATTTTTACAAAGGGCACTGAATACTTCTTCTTCCTTCTCAGGAGTATAGTCTTCTTCTGCGGATTTGAGGTTAAAAATATCCACGGTGTCTTTTGAGTTTTTGATATCACAAAAAGTATGAACACTTGTTTTGATATCATGTTCATTTAGGATATGCAAACTCACAAGTAGGGCCGATAACATCGCAATCGAATACTCAAAGTTAAAGATCCTTCGGCACTTGGAAACAAGGAAGGTGACCTCTACTCCTTTGAGTTTTTCATCATTTTTTTCAATGGTGGTTTTATCGAAGATTTTAGTATCACCCCTTCCACTTTTGTAAGAGATGTACTTCCTTGCATCCACTCGTGACCCTTCGTTTTTGTACATACGATGAATGTCAATTTCTGGATCAAAGAGTTGTTCTAAGTTGAGTTCGACTTCTTCGAGTTCTTTTCCAAACACTGACTTAAATTCTTCGAGACCCACCATGATCGAGTAGTCCCAAAGCAGACGGCGTTTTTTTAAGAATTGTTTATAGAGTTCTTCCGTGCGGTAACCCCAAGCTCCACCTCCACCTTGTGGTTCTCCTTGGCCTTGGTTTCCTTGTGTGTCTTGGCCATACCAAGCATCAGGTCCTTCTTTTGTACCACCACCCGTTTCGGGGGTATTGATTTCAATTCCGCGTTTGGTTTCTTCACCAGAATTTAATTTTTTGGCAACTCCCGTGAGTGGATCCCGTTTGTGTAGTTCAGGATCCCACCAATTTTTTCGATTTAATCCTGATTCAACGGTAAATGTTTTTTTTTTCTCTTCGATTTCCTCGAAAAGTGTTGAGACCACTTCCACACCAGATAGAAATCCCTCTAACAGGCGTTCTAATTCCTTTCGTTCTTTCGGGTCCGCAATTTGATTGGTGTAATAAATTTTTCCACCTCGAATGGCAATGTCTTTTACATCTGTTTGGTTGTAACGATAGATATGGTTTTTCCACTTGAGAAGGTTTGCGATCCCAAATCGGTAAGGCATAAGGTTTGCTGAACCAATGGTACGTTTTTCCGAAAGTTCCTTTGCTTTGAGGTGAAATCGAGCAAGGGATCTAGGTAACACCCCTTCTGGTAAAAAGAATTCCAAAATTTCTTCTAAGACTTTTGCATCTTCCAGCTCAGGAAATAAAATCGGTGTAAAACGGTTACGGAAGGCACGAGAGATCGTTGTCACAGACTTAGAAGCACGAAAGGACTTCATCCCAAAAACCACAGAGGTTTCTGTCAGTTTGACAGGAAGGTATTCTCCAGACTCAGGTGGCAGAGTGAGAGACCTTGCATCATCCGTTAACATATTCATTTTTTCCACAAGTTCAGCACCAGCCGATTCTAAACCAGAGATGAGGATGATATGACCCTTTCGGATAGCCCGCGTTAGCGGTCCGTCAACCCAAGTGACACTTTCAATATTTCCTTCTTCTGTTGGTTTTAAGGCACCCACCACATCGGACGTATGCATCCCTTTGGATAACATCACAGATTCAATTTGGATGCCTGTGAGTTCTGTAAACAAAGGTAAAAATTCTTGTGGGTCTTGGTCTTCCCTGTATTCAATGAGGATATTTTCTTTTGCTTGTATGGCAGTAAACACTTGGTCAAGGAAATGAAGGATGGGTTCTGGAGTTGGGTATTTGGAAAGTAGGGAGATCGTTTTTGATTCTTCCCAAGTTTTGATTTCTTTGTCATTCCAGAAGATGGTAGATCCCTGAACATACCCTTTGGTAGGAACGAGTTTTACAGCACCACCAAACTCCGATTCAATGAGTTCTCTTTGTTTGTCACGGTCTTCTTTTTTGCGAAACGGTTCTTCAAATAGATATAAGGCTTCGCGAACAGAAACCGTTTTGTCTTTTGCACCAAATAACACTAAGCGGTTACAATACTTTTGTAAGGTTCGTAAATTAAAATGGTATTTTTCTAAATCACCTTTTCCAACTTCACCCGACTTAATTCGTTTTTCCGATTCGATACTGATGCGGATGATTTGTTTTAAAACCTCTTCCGATAACATGGGATATAGTTTTTTTAAAATAAAAAACATCTCATCGGGAGTATACGGATCCACATACACCACTGCAAAGTGTTTGGTGATATCAAACGGTAAGGGTTTACGGCCTTCAAACCCTTCACTAGGGTTTTGCGTTCCAATAAACCAAAAACCCGTTTTGCCTTTGACTCGTTCCCCACTGCCTTCGAGTAAGTCAAGGTAATTGGATTCATAAACTGAGGAAAATCGTTTGATGATGTTAGGTGCACATAGGTTCATCTCATCGGCCACAAAACTTAAACCCTCGGAAAGTGCATTCGTCAATGGACCGTTTGACCAAGTAAAACCCTTCCCATCGAGAAGGATACGATACGAACCAATCAAATCTTCAGGGAGTGTGTCCTCATTAAAACTGAACCGAAGTGTTGGTTGTTTCCTAAGGGAATTGATATAATAGATTAAAGCGTTTTTTCCAACCCCAGCATCTCCGACGAGGAGGACCGGCATTCTTTCGAGCATGGGGTAAAGGATTTTTTGTAAGGTTTGTTTCACCGAGTCAGTTTCAACTAGGCTAGAAGGGAAAACGGGAAATTTTTCGGAGTGCGGTAGAACCGGCACTTTCACATCGGCGATGGTTACAAATTCCATATCCTTCAGATTTCTACTCAATTCCAGGGTGTAAACCAAATTCTATTGACCCGTACATCCCCAAAAAACCATGATGATTCCATGGAATTTGCCAATAGAATGAATGGGATCGACTCCTCCCCCATCCGAAAAGCCTTCGAACTTGCAAGGAGCATCCAAAACCCGATCAATTTGAGTATCGGGCAACCTCACTTTCCTTGCCCACCTAACATCATTGAAGCGATGAACAAAGCCGCTATTGAAGGAAAAACATCTTACACTCTCACAGCTGGGATTCCAGAATTAAAAACGGCCATGGCCGAAAAATATAGAACCCAAAACCATATGAAGTATGCCCATGAGGACAGAATCCTTGTGACTTCGGGGATTTCTTCGGCGCTCTTTTTATTATTCAATGCCCTTGTGAACGAAGGCGATGAGTGCCTAGTAATCTCTCCTTATTTTTTAATGTATCCTGCTATGCTTAAATTTTACGGAGGAAAGGTTGTCCCTCTTTCGGAGGACTTCACACAAAACGATTTAGAAGCCCTAAAAAACCGAAAATTCAAACTCATCATTTTTTCGAATCCCTCTAACCCAACAGGAAAGGTATTATCCAAAGAACAACTCCGTGCTCTTGCCAATTTAGCGGAAGTCACAGGTGCATATCTCATCAGCGATGAGATTTATGAACTCTTCGATTATGATGGTAAGTTTTTCTCCGTCGGAAGTGAGTATGAAAAAACCATCACCCTCACTGGCTTTTCCAAAACATATAATATGACTGGCCTACGGCTTGCCACTATCCTTGCAGAAGAAAAAGTGATAAGGGCACTTACCACCTTACAACAGTATACCGTCGTTTGTGCCCCTTCCATCACACAGTGGGCAGGAATCGAAGCATTAAAAACAGACATGACTACCTACATCCAAGATTATAAAGAAAAACGTGACTTTGTGTATGAATCATTAAAAGACCACTACCCCATCCAAAAATCGGGAGGAGCCTTTTATTCCTTTTTCCAAGTTCCTTGTGAAGATGAAGAATTCATCAAACGTGCCGTGAAAAAAAACTTAATCCTTGTTCCAGGGTTTATCTTTTGTGAATCCAAAAATTTTGTCAGACTTTCTTTTGCCACCGAATGGGAAACACTCAAACGGGGAATGAAGGCCTTACAAGAATTGGCAAAAGAATCATAATTCTTTTACTGAATTCGGTATCATCTGTGGACTTTTTCGAAGTTACAAATTGGTTTTTTCTTTGGAACCTGTCCACATATACCCTCTTGTTTTTGTTTGGTGGTGCACTTGCCAGTTTTTATACCACACTGGCTGATCGGATCATATATTACTGTTATGAAAAAGGAAGAAAAGAATTCCATGGTTTCAAACGTTGGCAAGTAATTTTTACAAAACCAAGCCACTGTCCCCACTGCAAAACTCCCATAACAAAACTCTATTTGGTTCCCATTCTTGGTTGGTTTTTAACAAAAGGAAAATGTGATCATTGTCAGATAAACGTTCCCAAACTCTACCCATTATCTGAATTTTTATTTGGAATCATTGCCGTTGTTGTGTTTTCTATTTCTGATTCCCTCATCGGTACGATTTGCCTCCTATTTTTATTTGGCCACCTTCTGATTTCCTTGATGACGGATGCAAAAAAATTATCCCTCGATTATGAGAACCTTCCCTTCCTGTTAGGTTTTGGATTCTTATCCAATTCTCTTTTGTTTGGTGAATCCATTGGCTTAGAACATTTGTATGTGTACTTGGGTTTTTTCGTTTTTTATCTCCTCATCTATCTAGTGTTTCGTGGTGGGACAGGTCTTGGGGATGTGCTCTTTTCACCTGTTTTTGCAGCTATTGCTGGTAATCCCTTTTGGATGGTGTATCTGAATACATCGTATCTACTTGCTGTTACTTTTAGTTTGGTACTTCGAAAAAAAGGAGAACCACTCAAAGGAACAAAAGTTCCCATGGGACTCTATTTTTCGATTGGACTCTTTTTTACTTTTTTATGCAAACTCATCATGCACAATTATGAATGGGAAGGATTTTCAGATTTATGGAACCAATGAATGACCTAGCACATATGCGCCAAACGTACAAACGTTCTGTTCTTTCAGAAAAAACGGCAGGAACTGATCCTTTGGCACTTTTTTCCCTCTGGTTTTCGGAAGCAAAAGAAGAAGGAGAACTTGAACCAAATGCCATGAGTCTAGCCACGGTAGACAAAGATGGACAACCAAGCGTACGAATTGTACTTCTCAAAGGACTTATCCGTAATGAATTTCAATTTTTCACTAACTACCATTCGTATAAAGGAAAAAACATCAGCGAAAACAATCGAGTGGCATTAAATTTTTTTTGGCCAAAACTAGAACGACAAGTTCGAATTGAAGGGATTGCAACGAAAATATCCAAAGAAGAATCGCAAGGCTACTTTCAAATTCGCCCTAGAGAATCCCAAATTGGAGCACATACATCAAACCAAAGTTCGGTGGTCCCTTCTAGAGAATTTTTAGAAGAAAAGTTTGCCTCACTTTCCAAAGAATGGGAAGGTAAGGAAATTCCGATGCCAGAGTTTTGGGGTGGTTATTCTGTCTCCCCTACCAAAATAGAATTTTGGCAAGGAAGGGTTGGGAGATTACACGACCGGATTTTATTTGCAAAAGAAAAGGAAAATTGGGTTAGGACAAGGCTTTCCCCATAAAGGAGACAAGCCAACCTAACGAATCACAAGACTAATTCAACCGTGGAGGTTGAGTAAATGACCTAACTTGGTCTTTTTTGTCTGCAAGTAACGAGAATTTTCTTCAACTGGATCAATTTCGATTGGAACTCTTTCCGTAACGTGCAAATTGTATCCTTCCAGTCCCACAATCTTACGAGGGTTATTCGTGATGAGTTTCATCTGCTTTACCCCGATGTCTCGGAGGATTTGTGCTCCAATTCCATATTCCCTGAGGTCAGGAGCAAAACCTAATTTTTCATTGGCTTCTACTGTATCAAGGCCACCTTCTTGTAAGGAATACGCCTTTAGTTTATTGATGATTCCAATCCCACGACCTTCTTGTCTCATGTAAAGTAAGACACCAGTTCCTTCTTTTTCAATCATACGTAGGGCATTATGAAGTTGAGGTCCACAATCACAACGTTGAGATGAAAAAATATCTCCTGTCAAACACTCACTATGCACTCTTACGAGCACTGGTTTATCAGGATTGATTTCACCTTTCACAAGTGCCATATGAATTTTATCATCAATCTGAGTGGAATATGCTTTGATTTTAAAATCACCAAACTCAGTAGGCAAATTTGCCTCCACTTCTAAGTGGATGAGTTTTTCTTTATGACGACGGTATCGAATGAGGTCTTCAATGGTATAAATATTCAGACCATGTGTTTTGGCAAATTTTTCCAAATCGGGAATTCTTGCCATCGATCCATCATCATTCATGATTTCACAAATAACACCACTTGGATAAAGACCAGCTAACTTAGACAAGTCGACTGCAGCTTCTGTATGACCAGCTCTACGTAATACACCACCGGTCACAGCCTGTAAGGGAAATAAATGTCCAGGGCGCATCAAATCATCAGGTTTGGTTTTTGGATCAAGTAATACTTCAACTGTTTTTGCTCTGTCATGTGCAGAGATTCCTGTTGTTGTTCCCTGTTTGGCATCAACAGAAACAGTAAAGGCCGTTCCATGTTTATCACCGAGGGATAAATCGTCGACCATCTTGCCAAGACCCAGGCTCTGTAACCTTTCTCTCTCCATTGGGACACAAATGAGTCCCCGTCCATGGGTTGCCATAAAGTTGATTTTGTCTTTGTCTGCAAATTGGGAGGCGCAGACCAAATCTCCTTCATTTTCCCTGTCTTCAGAGTCGACGAGGATGATCATTTTGCCTTGGCGGATTTCTTCGATTGCTTCTTCGATCGGACGTATCATGGGGAAAGGCCTCTATATACTAAAACTCTGAAAGCCGTTCCGAATTAAAGAAGATTCCCAAAGAAATTCATTGATTTTTCCTATTTCTTTTGTCTAAATGTTTCGATCGGAGGGAGCTTTGGAGCTAAAATTAAACACCACAGGGAAGATCAAAACGATAGAAATTGCAGGTAAGTTTGATATCGAGTCAACGGAAGAATTTGAATCGATTTTTAACAAACTCATCGAATCCAGTCCAAGTCTTGTTTCGATTGAAATGAGCCGGCTAGACTACATTGATTCTTCTGGTATTGGATCTCTCATCAAAAGTCTCAATTCCTTAAAAAACAAAAAAGGAAAACTCCTCCTCGTTGGAATGAAACCCATGATCCAAAACGTCTTCAAACTCGCAAAACTCGATATGTTTTTTGAGATTCTGAGTACTTCTGATTTTCAAACGAGATATGTCGATGGGGATTCTGATGATTCCGACATCGACGATTTATTAAAAAGAAATTAATTTCCTTACGATTCCCCTCTTTTTGCCAAATAATTTTCGATGTATTTGGCAAGTACATCCACTTCCACATTGAGTTTTCCGTCTTCTTTCCAAAACTTCGCATTTGTTTTTTGCATGGTTTCTGGAATGAGGATGAGTTGGATTTTGCCATCCACAACATCTACAACAGTTAGGCTAATTCCATCCAATGTGACGGATCCTTTTTTCACAAAAAACCGGCGTAGGTCTTCTGGAATTTCCACCCAAAACTCTTCCACTTCGTTTTCAATTTGATTTCGGCTGATTATTTTTGCGACTCCATCCACATGGCCTTGTACCATATGACCACCAAACCTTTGTCCCATGGCCATAGCCCGTTCTAGATTGACAACAGAACCTTCACCTAACCTTGATAAATTGGTTAGTTCCAAAGACTTAAAAGAAGCATAAAATTGGAAAATATTCCCCAAATCAGAAAATTTGGTAACTGTCATACAAGCACCATTGATGGCAATGGAATCACCTAATTTTAAATCAGGATTATCCCATTCTGTAACAATAGTAAATTGGATCCCAGAATCAATGGGTTCAATTTGAATGACTTTTCCAAGAGTTTCAACAAGGCCTGTAAACATAGTTTAAATTCTCCTTTTTTGTTTCCGAATGAAAATAGAATTGGAACCAACCGAAAATTCAGAATGAATGGGTTCATTATGATACAAAAACGGAATTCCATCGGGAATTGATTTTTCCAAATTTCGTATTTCCAAAATACAATCTTCCTCTATGAGTTCTTTCTCTAAAAAATTTGGGAAAAAACTTCCAGCCTCACATAACACTGTATTAATACCAATTTTACCCAAGGTTTGTAAAAACAAATTCCCATCGGTTTTTTTGATTGGAAATACAGGATGGAGAGAAAGGGTTTCAATTTTAAATTTGATTTGATCTGGTAAACCATTTTGAACACCAACACCATTCTCATTGTTCAGGAGAAAAAAAAGACAAAGTTTTTTTCCATACCGTTCGGTCAGTTCTTCTTGTTTTTTCCAGAACGACTCACTGGGAAGGGTTTTTGTGTCTAAGACAAATACTCGGTAGGGTTGGTATTTTTCTTCTTCTAATTGGTGAGTCGCAACAGATTCTTTTCCCCACTGGGATAGTGCAGAAAACAAATGACTAGCTGCGTCAAAAAAAGGAATAAGATCTGTAACACGATTGAGAATTCCAGCTTTCTCAATCATTGAGTCAGTGATTCGAAAGTGTAACGATGGTTCGTCAACTTTAGTTGTATTGGGACCCACAGCTACAGCATCAAATTTCCCACGTAACATTTGCAGATATAAGTCAGAGTCTTCTCCGCTCACTCTTTCTTTTTGATAATCAGAACTTGTATAATTTCCTTCTTTCGAAGTAGCAACTTTGATCCAAACCCAAGGTGATCCAGTTTTCATTCGTTTGAGAAACCCTTGTAAATATGGTAAAGATGTATTCGCAAGAACAGGATCCAATCGAACTTGAATCCCCTTTTTTTGATAGGTAGACCAATCTCCAGAAGTTATGAGTGGATTTGGGTCCTTCCAGCCCACAAGTAATTCTTTAGGTTGGTATTCCAACACCAAATCTCGACAAGGTGGTGTTTTTCCAAAATGAGTACAAGGCTCAAGGCTAACGGATAGTATGGAATCAGAATGGATTGGGATGGGTCCAGTTTGGGATTGGGAATGTTTTTTTGCAAAAAGTGAGAAAAGTTCCCGTTCCGCGTGGTTTCCGCCAAATTCTTTGGTATGTGCTTTTTCTAACACATCTCCCTTTCCATTGGTAAGAACTGCTGATACAGGAGGGTTTCCACCCGTTTTGCCCATGGCAAGAAACCCGAGTAAGGAATGTAGAGAATAAAGTTCCTTCTTTTTCCCTACATCCATCTAATTTGGGTTACGCGAATTTTTTCTTCCTGAGCCTGTCATAAATCTCAGAAATGGGAGCTGCAATGTAAATGGAGGAATAAGTTCCAACGATTACACCAAATAGTAATACAAACGCAAAGTCATACAATTCTGCTGCTCCACCCACAATGATAGCGACAACAGAAATCATTGTTGTAAACGATGTATTGATCGTTCTACCAAGTGTTTGTGCAATTGACACATTGATGATATTGGAAAGAGCTAAATTATCTTTTCCATGTGCATTTTCTCGAATTCTGTCAAACACCACAATTTTATCATTAATGGAGTAACCAAGTAATGTGAGCAGTGCTGCAATGATGGGAACACTTGGTTTGATTTGTAAAAATCCAATGAGAGCAAGTGTCATCAAAATATCATGAACAAGGGCAATGGCAGATGCAAGGGCAAATTTAAACTGCGATCGAATGCTCAAATACAATAGGATGATGGCAAGTGTAGTTAAGAGTAATGTGATTCCAACTTCAGTTAACTCACCACCCACCACAGCGCCAACTTGGTCAGCAGATAGGACTTTTTCCTTTGGAAGGTTAAACTCAAATCGTAAAAGTTGCACAAACCTGTCAATCGCTGATGTGGAAGATTCTCGTTTGTCCTCAGGGATTTCTTTGTAAAGTGTCTCGATGGTAGGGAGTGATCCGAGGCCAATATCCAATTGGTAAATATTCTTTTCCTTTTCGAGTAAAATCACCACAGCTTCAATTTGTTTGGATTGAAAGTAAGTTTCGATATCGGTTCTTGTTTTGTCTTTTGGAAGTTCAACAACCGTACGAAGTCCCCCATTAAAATCGAGGGAATGTGCAAACCCACCGTATTTCGAAAATGTCACAACAAAACCGAATACAATTGCTAAGAAAGAAAAACTAAGAGTGAAGTATTTGTACTTCGTGAAATTGATATTACGCATGTTTACCCTCTTTTTTTCCAAAGAAAAAAGGTCTTAAGTTCAAATGATGGATTCCCATTCGGTTCACAGAAAGTTCCATAAACAAACGAGATAAAAATAAGGATGTGAAAAGTGTTGTTACGATACCCCAACATAGTGTGATCGCAAAACCTTTGATAGGTCCATTTCCAAGTCGGATCATTAAAATCCCTGCAATTAAGGTTGTGACGTTTGCATCCATAATGGTCCAGAAGGCATTCTCAAAACCCCTCGTGACAGCAATGGACAATGCCCGTCCCTCTTCGATTTCTTCTCGTATCCTCTCATAAATGATAACGTTTGCATCGACTGCCATACCAGCTGTTAAGATGATCCCCGCAATCCCAGGAAGGGTAAGTGTAAAATCCATTAGCGTTAACAGAGCCGCAAGGATGATGACATTCACGAGTAAGGAAAGATCAGCAATAAACCCACCCAAGCGGTAATAGAAGATCATATAAACCATCACTAAGAAAAATCCAATCGCAACAGCTTTTACACCCACTTCAATGGATTCAATCCCAAGGGTTGGTCCAATAAAACGCATTTCCAAAACGGAAAGTGGAATCGGTAAAGCCCCTTCTGAAATCACGTTTGCCAATCGAATGGCTTCTTGTTCCGAAAAACTTCCAGAAATTTCGGCACGCCCCCCCGCAATAGGATCATTGATCACTGGATTGGAGATCACTTTATCACCCCAAACAATTGCTAGGTTACGGCCTCGGTTTTCAGATGTTAGGTCAAAAAATTTCTCAGCTCCATTCGGCGTTAAGGTAAAACTCACCATCCATCCATACGAATTGGAATTATATGAAGGTTGTGCATTGGTCATATCATTACCAGAGAGAGCAATTTTACGTTCCAAAACTACAAAACTTCTAGGCAGTAAAGTTGACTTAGCAGAATTCCCACGAGCCCACATCGCATACACTTTGTAATCTTTTGGAATATTGTATTTTCTTTCTAGTTCGGCCAAAAATTCATCTTGGGCTTTTTTACCTGCTTTGTTTTTTACAAGTTCTTGGAATACATAAATGTCAGTTTTTTCTCTTTGTCCAAGGTCCATCATTCGTCTCTCGTTTTCAGCAATTTGAGATTTGAATGTAAATGGATTTGGTTCTTCTAAGCGGTATTCAACAGTTTCCGTATTTTGTAAAATTTCTAAAATCGCAGCAGAGTTAGAAACACCAGGTAAGGAAACTTCGATCGCATCTTGTTCTTTTTGGATCCTAACTTGTGGTTCTGTTAAGTTTTGTGTAGTTAGGCGATTATCAATGATCATCTTTGCTTTTTCTAACTCAACGATCTTACGCATTGGAGATAAATCAAAACTAGATTCAATTTCAGAAAGTCGATTTTTTGCTTTTTCTTTCTCTTCCGGTTTTGCCGATTGGTTGTTCAAAGTAAGATTTAATTCAGCAATTTCTTTTGCATACAAATCACGTAATTTTGATGTGTAATCCTCAAAATCACCTTTTAGAACAACTCTCATTCCACCTTGTAAGTCGAGACCAAGTTTGATGGACAAAGATTTTCCGCCACGGATCATATTTTCAATCCAGGTAGGTTCCAATTTGTTTTTGGATTCATTCACAAGACTTTGGTTCTCTTGAGAAATTTGGTTAATTTTAGCAGAAGTGATAAAACGTCCCTTTACCGTATAAAAAGGATTTTCTTTAGGAGGGAGTGTTCCTTTTGGTTCGATGGTCCAACCAGAACTTTTTCCATAATCTTTTTCCCAACGATCAAAAAGTCCACTAACTAGTGTTTTTTGCTCTGCTTCAGGGAGTGAATACACATCCTCTCTCACAACCACTTTTAAAGTACGGTCGGCAAAGTTTGGGTATAAAATGGTAAAGGATACCACTAATATGAAAAACGGTAGAAGTAAGAGTCGATACGATTGCAAGTTGGTTTGCTCCTAAAAAAATTTATCTTCTATATGAACGGCTGCTAGAGCCTGGACGTGCGGATCTAAGTCTATAAAAAGCAAATAGGATAATGATCCCAAGTATCATCATTGCTTTTTTGTATTTTGCAAAAAAATCAGAAAAGTTAAAGAACGATTTTCCTGGATCTTTATTTACACTTGATTCAGAACTAACATTCGAAACATCATTATTTGCTATTTTTAAGTCAGAGGCAAAACCAGGCAGGCCTGATGGTTCCACAGAGACTTGAGGATCTAACCAATTTGCATTGGTTACAACTTCTTCCTCTTCGGTCACCAATGGTTGTTTTTCCACTGGATTCAAAGTTTTTTCCACAACCACGGGATTACTATTTTGGTTCGCCACCAAATTGTTATTTTGTGGAATTGTTTCTGTAGCCAGTTGGTTTTGTTTTGATTTCTTTTTGGATTTTTTCTTCTTCCCTGTTGTGGTTCCAGTCTGTGTTACAACGGTTGATTGTTTTTTAGTTGTCGTTTGGACTGAATCTTCCTTGGGTTTTGTGGTAGTTTTAGGTTTATCATTCACCTTGTCCAAAAAATCCAAACCCTCTTGTGATAAGAGGGATGTTGTAAAAACTAGAAGCAGTAGTAAGGAGAAGAATGATTTCATCTTATGCTTTTTTCTTGAGGATGGCGCTAGTATCAAATGTTACATTTGTGTTCGCTGCCACATTCAAAACAACTGTTTCATTATTGTCTTTGAACTCTACGATTTTACCGTGAAGGCCGCTACTTGTCACAACAGTATCCCCTTTTTGCAGGTTCGTGATCATTTCTTTTCTTTTTTTCTCTTCCTTTTTGTTGGGAAGGATCACAAGAAAGTACATTGCGACAAGCATGATCGGAATGATTATGAGGGACTGAAGAGAAGACTTAGCTCCTTCTTCTTGGGCAAGGATTAGGATTTGGGATGTGAAAAATTCTAAATTGAGCATAGCTATTTATCCAATGTTTACAGGCCTTATGTTAAATTCAATGTTTCACGAGTGAATCGGAGAACTTTTTTCGATAATAATGCATCTTTGGCAATTTGGTAACCAGTAGGAATGTCTTTCACTTCACCGAGTAAAAATAAAGACACTCCGGCGTTTAGTGCGACCATTGCCGTTCCACCCGTTGGCGCTTGTGGGTCTAGGACAGCTCGAAACAGTGACTCTGCCCCTTCCTTGGAAGAAGAGAACACTGTATTCCGATCCAGTTCACTTGCTTCCAAACGGAGTTCCTTCGGATCAAAACTGAGTTCTTTTGTGGTCTTTCCATCAAAATAAGCAAAGTCAGTGGCTTCAAAAATGGAAAACTCATCGAGCCCATCCCTAGAATGGCAAACGAGGGCTCCTTTTGCCCCTAATTTTTCCAAAATTTCCACCATTGGCAAACACAAAGAACGGTCATACACTCCCACAATCTGGTGTGTTGGGGAAAAAGGATTGGAAAGTGGTCCAATCAAATTGAAAAATGTGCGAAAACCCAGTGCCGACCTTACGGGACCTGCATATTTCATAGCTGGGTGCCAGGAAGGTGCAAACAAAAACACAAACCCAGTGCGTACGAACTCTGCTTCACATATTTCGTGGGTTTGTTCTAAGGGGTACCCAAGTTTGGAAAGGATATCCGAACTTCCAGAAAGGGAAGAAACGGATCGATTCCCATGTTTTGCCACTTTGTGGCCAAGGCTTGCTAGAGTGAGAGCAGAAAGAGTGGAAACATTCAGTGTTCCTTTTCCATCTCCTCCAGTCCCACAAGTGTCTAAAAAATCAAAACCAAAATTGGTTTTAGGTTTGATCGCATGATTTCGCATGGCTCGAACAAATCCGTACAATTCGTCCGTTGTTTCACCTTTCATTTTCATAGCAGTGAGAAAGGAAGCAAGGACTGGTTCTGTCACTTTGCCATCCATCACTTCATTTAAAAAGTACTCGGCGTGAGTATCCACCAAGTGGTGCCCGGACACCACTTGACCAAGGATTTCCTTAATTGTGAGAGCGGTCATAAAATATCCTTTTGAGATTGGAAAAGGTTAACAATTGATAATTGGTAAAGATATACCGTAGTCCTGAAATCACAGTAATAAACGTGGTGAATAACATTCCAAAATAAGGAACAAAGGAAGCAATGGAATCAAAAATATCTTTCCAACTGATACTTTCAGAGGTTTTAACCAATGTATAAAACTCATTCGCATGCTGGGACGCCACTTCAAACGTAGAATACCCAGCGAGTTTTCCCATTGCATAGGTTTCATTGATCATAGCACGGCGTTTTCCAGAGATGAGCATAAATACCACAAGGATGATGAGGATGGCACCCATTTGGAATGCTGTTTTTACCTTTCCCATCATGGTCGTACGAAGGCTATTTCCCGAACGAACCGCAATGTAACGAAGGAAGGTGATGAGCATATCTCGCCCAACAATGAGGACAACCATCCAAACTTCGATGGGTTCATGGATGAATAAAAAAGTAATAAAACATCCAATGACTAAAAATTTATCTGCGAGCGGATCCAGGAATTTTCCAAATTCCGTTTGTTGGTTCCATTTTCTCGCGAGATACCCATCCACTAAATCAGTCAGAGAAGCCAAAGCAAAAATGACAAAGGCAAAAATTTGGTATTCCCATTCCTTTTGGAATAAGGCAAAGATAAAAAATGGCAATGCCAGTACACGGAGTACGGTTAGTAAATTTGGTATATTGGCAATAGTTTTCCAATCTTCCACTAAACCACCCAAGTCCCTGACATATCGAGTTCATAAAAAGAATCCACTCTTACCTTACCAAACTGTCCTACTTTTAAATTGGACGCATCCACATACACCACTTCATCAATTTCCGGTGCATCTTGGAGGCGACGTACAATCGCTCCCTCGTCTAACACTTCATCTACGACGCAAGGGTAAATTTTTCCAATCCGGTTTTGGTGGATGCTCTTTAATGTACCAAGGTAGGCTTCCCGCACAAGGTTCACTCGGCGGGCAATTTCTTTGTTTTTCAGTTGTCCATCCATGGTGGCACCTTTCGTTCCGTCTTGGGGAGAATAAGGAAAGAGATTTACCTTTTCTGGTTTTACATCTTCCACAAAGCGAATGATTTCTTCCACGTCTTCCATGGTTTCCCCAGGAAAACCTAAAATAAACGAAGTGCGGATTTCTAAATCAGGTCGGATGTCCCTTGCTTTTTGGAATAAAGATTTGAAGAATTCATAATCACCAGTACGATTCATTGCTTTTAAAACCGATTTGGAAACATGTTGTAAGGGGCTTTCCAAATACGGGGCAATTTTAGGAATTTCTCTGTACAAATCGAGTAACTTTTCTGTTTTTTTATCGGGATATAAATAGAGAAGCCGTAAGATCTCAAGGCCTTCCACAGCTGCCACAGACCGAACCAAATCCATGAGTTTGTCTGTATCCTTTCCATAAAAAACTGTGTCTTGGGATACTAGGCAGATCTCTTTGGAACCTGCTCTTACAGCAAGACGTGTTTGTTCGAGGACATCTGTAATTTCTGTGTCTCTGTACTTCCCACGCAAATTGGGAATGATACAAAAATGGCAACCTCGGTTACAACCGTCAGAAATTTTTACATAGGAATAGGGTTTCGAATAATTTTCGATGCCTTTCGAAGTTTTGAGTCTTTCCAGAAGGTCTTCATTGAATTCAGTTAAGTCTTTAAAATCGAGAGGGAAATGAGAACGTAAGATTTCACCAGCTTTGTCATACTTACCTGTTCCGAAATGTAAATCCACTTCGGGAAGGTCAGCGGAAATTTCTTTTCCCGCCCGTTCAGCAAAACAGCCCACAACCACTAACTTCTGTTTGTTCTTTTTCTTAATATCAATGGAATCAAGTATGGTTTGGATGGTTTCCTTAGTGGCATCTTGGATAAACGTACATGTATTTACTAAGTGAAAATCACTGGCTTCCGGGTCTGCAGCTGGAAGGAGTCCCTCTTTGAGTAAGGACTGGTGCATTGCCATGGAGTCGACAGTGTTTTTCGGACAACCAAGAGTCGTAATAAAAAACGACTTTGGTGTCTCATCGGTTTTGTCTTTGGCCTTCGGCATTATTCGCCTAATTCTCCAATGATGGACTGAGTAGAGTCGTAAGGATTTGGTTTGCGGATAAAGATTTTTTTTACAAGTTTTCCCGGTTTCCCAAGCACAACTCGTTCTTTTCCGTTTTGTACCATCTCCACTGCACCACCATCACCTACCTTAATCTCGAGCCTGTCGCGAGCTTCCAAGTGTTTAACTTCTCCCGCAGAAACAAGACCACGTTCACCCATCTGGCCATCTAACACGAATTCAACGTAACTTGGTTTCGAGAAAAATAATGTCACTTGGATTGGAACATCACCCACAGGAGACTTTACAGCAATCCCTTCTCTTTCTTCTTTTAAGGTCACAAGGACTTTTGCTGATTTTTCAGTGACTGCTTGTGTCACCACTCGTATGTCACGGCGAAGGGAAGATAACTCTTCAATCTTATAGGAAAGGATGGTTTCTTCTCCCTCTGCTGTCTGGAAAAAATAAACATTCTTTTCAGGGAAAATATTAAATCCTAGATTTGCTTTTCCATTGGAAACACCTCTTATGAACATCTTACACTGTTGGTTGTTCACACTAAAACTCACACCACGATCTTCTGTGAGGATAAACGGTACACTTGCATTTTCAGGAACACTTTGGCTTACAAAGTTGATGCCAGAAGGAATATCAGAACTACTCGTAGGTTCTACACTTTGGCTTACCTCGGTGTTGTCTTCATCCATGGACACAGAACCGGAGTCTTCAAAACTGATGTAGATGATATAAGCTGAGATCACAAACAAAAAGAGAGAAACAAGGCTTATGATTTTATTACGATCTAAACTAAACGGAGTGGTTGTAGGTCGAGTGAGTTCTTCGAGAGGTGCTTGTGATTCTTCAATTTGTTCCCCGCGGTACAAATTAAGTAACATGGCAGTATCTAGTTTTAAGTAACTTGCATAGTTTTTTAAAAAACCAAGAGCAAACGTTTCTGCTGGGAACTGAGAATAATCTTCTGTTTCTAATGCAATGATGTATTTGGCCGCAATGTTTGTTTCTTTTGCGACATCTTTCACAGAAAGTTTTTTGTCTTCTCTTGCTTCTCTTAGGATTTGACCAACTCGTTTTGTATTCAAAATGAACTCCTCTTAGGTTTAGTTCTCAGAGACAAGTGGGTTGTTAACAATCTTCGCGTTCCCGCTCATATGAAAATTGAAAACACCATCTTGGATTTCTTCCGAAAAATTAATGTTAGAAAATGAAATCGTTGTTACTTTACCACGACCATCAGTCGCAACTGCTTTTTTGATGAGGTAAGATTCTGAATCCACAAAAAGTTTCATCTTTTCGAACCCACCAATTTTTTCCCTTTGGTCTAAATCGAGAACAAAGTACTTAGTGGCATCACCCACAGAACGTGGTTGTTCAATGGTATCAAATTTATAATGGTATTTACGAAAGAGGCGGTTCAGACCATCAGGACTGTTTGTGGTAAAGATGGGTCCAGAAGAATTTTTACGATCCATCGTTAGGTCTTGTTTACCCACAGCACCTAACCGTTTGATAAAGATATGGAGTGTTTTTCCATCGGAAACAATTTCGTCTCCATCAGGTTCCGCAAAATTATAACGAATTTTTCCAGGACGTTTGTAGAAACATTTCCCGCGCATTTGTTTTTCTTTTTTGTTGTCTTCCGTTTTGATGAGAAAATCAGCGGAATACGAATTGATTTCGCTGAAGTTTTTTTTGATCTTTTTGACAACTTCGGAAGGTGAATGCCAATTGTGAGCCGGACTTGTTTGGGCCTCCAAAGAAACTCCCAAAACAAGTAACAAAAATCCGATCCATACTTTCATAGATTCCCAGTTTTTCAGACAAACTTCTCTTGTCGATGATTTACGCTGAACGTAAAATTTCCCGAGGTTTTGCCCCGATTTGCGGAGAAACATACCCCCGCATTTCCATGAGTTCCATTAGCCTTGCCGCTTTGTTGTAACCGATTCGCATCCTTCGTTGCAAGTAACTTGCACTGGCTTTTTTTTCTGTCACAACAATGTTCCATGCTTCTTCGAATAATTCCTCGTCCTCGTCTGAGGCCATTTCAATATTCGTTTCATCTTCCCAGTTCATTTCCACATACGCAGGAGCCCCTTGTTTTTTGGCTTCTTCCACGATGGAATCAATTTCTTTCTCTTCAATGTAAGGAGCTTGGATCCGCATGAGGTCACTCGATGTAGGGGAACGGTACAAAAAGTCCCCTTTTCCAAGGAGGGTTTCCGCCCCACTCGTATCGAGGATGGTGCGTGAATCTGTTTTTTGTGCGACTTGGAAAGCAACCCTGGCTGGGCAGTTTGCTTTGATGACCCCTGTGATCACATCCACAGATGGCCTTTGGGTCGCCATCACCAAGTGGATTCCGACTGCTCTAGCTTTTTGGGAAATTCGTTGGATCTGTTCTTCCAAATCCTTTCCTGAAACCATCATGAGGTCCGCAAGCTCATCAATGAAAATCACAATGTAAGGGAGTTTTTGGAAACCTTTGGCGTGAGCATATTCCTCTACCTTCTCATTGAAACTTTTGAAGTCCCTGCTTTTCAATTGGGAGATCATTTGGTAACGACTCTCCATTTCTTGGATCGCCCAGGAAAGTGCCTTCGTAGCCTTTTTCGGATCGGTGATCACTGGCATAAGAAGGTGAGGGATTCCTTCATAAAGTGTCATCTCTACCATCTTTGGATCGATCATGATGAACCGAACTTCTTCTGGGGAACGAGTGCAGATAAGGCTTGTGATCATCGCATTGATACTCACTGATTTACCAGAACCTGTGGTTCCTGCGACAAGTAAGTGAGGGAGTTTTGCGATATCAATCATCACAAGTTTGCCCGAAATATCCTTTCCAATACAAATGGAAAGGTCTTTTGCTTTTTGTTGGAGGATCGTGTCTTTTAAAATTTCTGATAAAAACACATCTTCCCTGATTCGGTTGGGAACCTCGATTCCAATGGACGCCTTACCTGGGATAGGTGCTACAATCCGAATGTTTTTCACTTCGAGGTATGCCCTGATCTCATCTGACAAAGACACAATTCGGTTGAGTTTGATTCCATTGGGAATCGTGATTTCGTAACGAGTGATGATGGGCCCTCGTTCTTTGGTTATGACTTTTGATTCAATTCCAAAGTGGCCTGTTGACTCCTCTATTTTTTTGGCGATGAGGTCAAGTTCCGAATCATTTTTTAAGATATTGGCCACAGGGACTTGGTGAGACGCAAGGAGTCTTGGAGAAATATAATATTTCCCTTTTTTCAATTTTGGTTTTGGCACCATGGAACCAAACATCAGTTCTTGTTCGGTTTTTGTTTCCTTTGGTGGTTGTTTTTTCTTACCAAAATTGCCTGCACTCAAATTCGAACGAACGTGTGAAGAAGACTCCTCGACAACCAAGGTTTCTAAAGTTTCTTCTTCTAATTCTCCATCATCCGAATCAGAGAATGATGCATCCGCATCCATTGTTTCATCCCAATTTTCTGTTTCAAAACCCGTTTCTTCGACAAGGGAAAGTCGAACGGATTCAGGAATCGGAATGGTCAGAGTTGGTGTATCATTCTCTTGGGAAGAAAGTTCATCGTTTGCTTCTTCTTCCTCTTCCTCTTCCAATGGGTCTGTCTCGTCCCAGTGTCCACTACCTTCCATCGATTCATGGGCCTCGTTCTTTGCGAAAGGACTGGTACCCATCTGAGGAAACTGGTCCCCGAATCCATGTCTCATTGGTTCTAATTTTGGGAGTTCTAATCCTTCGAGTGAAACTTCCTTGTCCAATTTTGGTTTCCATTTTGCCTCTGGGAACTGAAAGAGGATTTTGGATTCACGAATGGCATCTGAATTATCTGTAAGAGAAGAACCAACCTCTTCTCCTTCACTGAATTCACGTTTATCGACTACTTGTAATTTTGGTTTTGAATTGATGGAACCATTTGATCCGGAAACTTGTGTTGTCCTTTGTTTCTGGAAACGAAAGACATTTCCTGACGCATCAAAAAATCCTTCAAACTGTTTGGCATTTTGGAATACTACAACCTGTGATTTTGGTTTTTCTTTGGATTGGTGTCGGTATGAATTTTGGAATGAGTTTTTTTCCTCTTCCCGATAGCGAGAGGAAGGAGGAAATTCATTCTGAAAACGAGATTCCTTAGCCGTTTCATTTGCCACCACATTCCAAAAATGACGAGCGAGGTCATCTTTTGATTCCTCTTCTGTTTGGACCTGAAACCAATCCCTTTGTCTCACTTCCTCTACGGGGGCACGGCGTGTTGAGACCACCGATTCCATAAAGGAAGGAAGTTTAAAATGTGGCAACTCTCGTCTTCCACCCATTAGGTGGTAGAGTTTTTCAGAAACGGAATGGATGGTAGAAAACGTATAAGACCAAGCCCCATCTTCTAACCAAATCACAGCAAAGTACAAATACAGAAAAAAAACAACAAGCACTCTACCTGTTTCCCCAAATAGATAGGAAAAGATCCAAGAAAAAAATTGGCCAAGGATGCCACCACTATCACCCACATGTCCCATGGGAGTTTCGAGAAGGTTCAAACTCACTGTTGTGGCAATGAGGAAAATGGGAAAAAATAAAGCCTTACTTAAGGCATCAAAGTCGGGGTTACGAAGTGAAAGGACACCTAAGAGTAATACAAACCCAGCGAGTAAAAAGGAAGTTTTTCCGAGTAGGTAAAAAAGGGTAAGAGCAATGTAATGCCCAAGCCTTCCAAACCAATTAAACAGTGACCCATCCTCTCCTTCTTGGAAGGAAAAAAGGGATAACAGTAAAAATACTCCAGAAAATACAAATAAATACGGGAGGAAATCCTTTCTAGGCAAGGTCCATCCCCATACGGATTTTTTAGGGTCCATACGGGAAATATCGGACGGTTTCGAGACATAGACAGAAAAATTTTGGAAGCCAATCCGGCTTTCTTTTCTATTAGAATTTATCCTTTGAAGTTCGTAAAATTGGCATCAAAATTGAAATTCGCATTGCGGATGGCTGCCATCACCTCTTGCAAATCGTCCTTTTTTTTACCAACTACGCGCACCGAATCCCCTTGGATGGTCGCTTGGACTTTTAATTTTTGGTCTTTGATGAGGGTTGTGATTTGTTTTGTTTGTTCTTTGTCCAAACCGTTTTGGATTTTCACCTTCATCCGAACCGTTTGCCCTGTGGCAGATTCCACTTTGGAATCAAAATCGAAGGCTTTTAGGCTGATGCCTCGTTTAGCCATTTTGGTCGTAAGGACATCAATCACCTGTTTCAATTTGATTTCGTTTTCAGATGTCAAAACCAATTGGTCGTCTGTGATTTTGATTTCGGAATTGGATCCCTTAAAATCAAAACGAGTTTGGATCTCGGTCATCGCTTGGGAGACTGCATTTTGTAATTCAGGGCGATCGAGTTTTGATACAATGTCAAAGGAAGGGTCTTGTGCCATTTTGATTCTCCTATTCTGTTTCCTAATTTACGATAATTTTGTTTTGGCAAGGGAAAGGGCAAATTCTAAGGACTTGGCAACAGATTCTGGTTTTTTACCACCACCTTGTGCCATATCAGGACGTCCTCCCCCTTTTCCATCTAACATCACCAAGGTTTCCTTTAACATATCACCACAGTGGATGCCTTTGTCATTGAGTACCTTATTACACATAAAAACGAGAGTACTTGACTCTCCTTCTGTGGTTCCAAACAAACAAAGAATCTCTGGTTCTTTTGCCTTGAGTGAGTCTGCCAAATCTTTCAGGGCTTTTGCATCGACAGAAGGAAATACTTCTGTGACCACTTTTCCTTTGGTAAACTTGTGTGCCTTTTGTAAGAGACCATCCACAAGTTCTGGGTTCATTTGGAACTTTTGTTGTTCTAATTTCTTTTTCGCCTTAAACAGCGAGGACGATTTTTCTTCGAGTTCCGATTCCAAAGTTTCTCTGAGTTTACGAAGACTTGCCACGGCTGTTTTTCCATCTTTTAAGAAGATGGATTGTAAACCTTCTGGAGATGGAACTTCTTTTGAAATTCCAAACTCTTTTAAATCACCAAATGCCTCTTTGGCGGAGAGGTTATGTGTTTCGATTTTGGAGGCCAATGTTTGGAACTGTTGTAAAAAATAAGACACAACTGATTCCCCACAAATGGCCTCAATCCGTCTATTTCCCGCACCAGGGCTCCCTTCTTTTACAATGGCAAAAAAACCAATTTCTTTGGTGTTCGTTACATGGGTTCCACCACAGAATTCTTTTGATTTTTCTCCCATCGAAACCACACGCACAAGGTTTCCATACTTTTCATCAAACATGGAAAGAGCACCTGATTCTTTGGCTTGGTTTAAGTCCAATACTTCTGTTTTGACAGGGATATTGGCACTCACAGCTTCGTTTACATCCGATTCAATTTGAATGATCTCTTCAGGAGATAATGCTTTTGGATGAGAAAAATCAAACCTTAAGTAATCTGCTGATACAATGGAACCTTTTTGGGTCACATGGTTACCTAGAATCCTACGAAGTGCCCCGTTTAACAAGTGTGTACCGGAGTGGTGGTTGGCAAGGTTTTGCCTACGTTCCGAATGGATCTCCGCTTCAACCACATCCCCAACAGAGATACTTCCCTTCAATACCATACCCATATGCAGGAAGGTATCATTTTCTTTTTGGGTGTCTTGGACTTGGAATTGGAAACCATCTTTTTTGAAGTAACCTGTGTCACCAATCTGACCACCACCTTCTGCATAAAAAGGAGTTTTATCGAGAACGATGACAACCTCTTCCCCTTGTTTGGCGGAGGGAACTGACTTCCCATCCACAAAAAGATACAAAACATTACTTATTGATTTGGATTCCGTATACCCTAAAAATTCTGTTTTTAATTCGTTGGAGGCGGAAAGTCCAGTCAGGTATTGGATTTTTTTCCCTTTCCAACTCGCACGAGATAAATCTCTGTCTTTTTCTAGTTCTTCTTCAAAACCTTTGTCATCGAAACTAAACCCACGGTCCTCCACAAGTTCCTTTGTCATCTCACGAGGGAACCCGTATGTGGAATACAATCGGAATCCTTCCTTTCCCGTAACAAGTGTTTGTTTGTTTGCCGTTAGATGGGAAAGTAAAGATTCTAATTCTTCGAGTCCCACTTCGAGTGTATGTAGGAAAAGTTCTTCTTCTTTTTTTAAGATGGATTCAATGTCTTTTACTTTGTCTTTTAATTCTGGATAGCGGACCGTATACAAATCTTTTAGAGTGCCAACTAGTTTGTATAAAAACGGCTCATGGATTCCGAGTTTTCTTGCAAAAAGTGATGCACGTCTGATGAGACGGCGGATGACATACCCACGTCCTGTGCGGTCAGGGTAAATCCCATCCCCAAGTGAAAAAAAGACAGAACGGGAATGGTCAGTAATCACACGAAACGATTGTTTGGTGGATTCATTATACTGAAAACCCGATAGTATTTCTATTTTTTGGATGATGGTTTTTAATTCATCCGTGTCATAAACCGAGTCCACTTCTTGTAATAACATGGCCACTCGTTCGAGACCAGATCCTGTATCAATTCCAGTTTGTTTGAGAGGGAGAAGTTCTCCCGAGACCGTTTGGTTGAATTGGTTAAAAACTAAATTCCAATATTCTAAATAACGGTCACAGTCACAACCTGGTTTACAATTGGGGTTATTGCCGCAATTGGGACCACCTTTTTCTGGTCCTCTGTCCAAATACAATTCGGAACAAGGACCACAAGCTCCACTGTCTCCTGCAGGTCCCCAAAAATTATCTTTTTTACCAAGGCGTACAATTCGTTCTTCTGGTATCCCGGCATCCATCCAGATTTTTTTGGCTTCATCATCATCTAGGTAAATGGTCACCCAAATTTTATCTTTGGGAATTTCCAGATGGTTCAGTGAAAAATCTAACGCGTATTCGATGGCTTCCTTTTTGAAATAATCACCGAAGGAAAAATTTCCTAACATTTCAAAAAAAGTACAATGCCGTTCCGTTTTCCCGACAACTTCCAAATCAGTGGTGCGGACACATTTTTGAATGGAAGCAGCTCTTGTGTATGGGAGCTCCACTGCCCCAGTAAAAAGAGGTTTGAACTGTACCATACCTGCGGTTGTGAATAAAAGTGTGGGATCCCCTTTGGGAATGAGACTAGAGGAAGGAACAATGGTATGTCCTTTCTCTTGGAAATAGTTCGTGTACAACCTTGCGATTTCTTGGACGGTTTTCGACTTCATACACTTACACGGAAATCGGATTTGCCTCCTAGGGCAAGGAATTTAGAACTTAACTTTGCCTTAAATCTTTGTAACGAAGGAAAGAAAAGAGGGAGATCACAAGGAATCCTAGACCAAGTCCTGTAAATGTCCAAAGGCTTCCCACTGTATCATTTAAAAAAGCAGCAAAAAATCCAGAAACAGCAGGTGTGAATTGGAAACAAACTGTGTAGAGAGATAAGATCCTACCACGTAGTCCGTCCTCTGCACGTTTTTGTAATATGGCAGGCATCAGACTCGAAAGGATTCCACCTGAAACTCCAAAACAAAAAAGAAAGATGGAAGTGGCCTTTGCCTCATAAAAAGGTACAAATCCTAAAAAGAAAAAAGAAGACAAACCGAATACAATGAGTAGGACCAACCCCTTTCGTTCTAAATGGTGGTAGAGGATGGTGAAAATCCCACCTAAAAATAATCCAGGTCCAAGAAACATTAACACAGATCCTCGTGCTAACTCTCCCAGTCCCAATTCTAGTTTTACATATTGCGGAAGGACCACTTGGATGGGACCCAAGGCTAACATACTAAACACGGCAATCCACATCACCTGTCTGGAAACAGGGTCCGAATGCAAAAATCCTAAGACGGCTCGTAAATTTTCGACCAAAGAGGGAATTTCGGTTTTTGCGATCGATTTCTCAGATTTACCTAACGAGGAATGGGATTTTTTTTCCTTCTCATTTAACTGTAATAAGGTAAAGGCAAACATGGACAAAACATGCAAAAAAGCCAAAAAGAGAAATAGTATTGAGTAAGATTGGAATTCCCGTATCCAACCCACGACAAGGGGACTCATCCCAAAGGAAAATATCAAAAGTAAATTCCCAGCGATTGTGTGGAATACAAGCCTGTGTGATTCCATCACTTCTCGGAGAAGTGCCATCCTGCCTGGCAAAACCGTTGTCATCCCAATTCCATTGAGAAAGGCCAAGGGTAATAACAAAAGTGGATAGATCTCAAAAATTTGAGTAACTCCACCTAACAAAAACGTTGCTAAAAATAAAAAAAACTGAAATCCAACAACTACCCACTTCTTGGAATAATGATCGAGCAAGTATCCCGTATACAAAAAGAAAAGAGGAAAGGGTAAAAACAAAAAGAAAAAAACAATCCCTGAATACCCTTTTACAACCGTTAACGTCTGTGTAAAAATCACAATCGAATATAAAAAACAACTGCTGGCAAAGGTTCCAAAAGCGAAGGCAAGGTAAAAGATGATTTGGTTCATGGGTGGATTTGTTGTCCTAAGCGAAAAAAAAAGCCTCCCAAAGGAGGCTTCTCTATCGGAAAAAAAAAGAGGGAATTTCCGATTAACGTTTTGAGAACTGAGTTCCTCGACGTGCTTTGTGGAGACCGTATTTTTTACGTTCTACCATACGGCTATCACGAGTGAGGAAACCTTCTTTTTTCAAAGTAGGTTTGAGTGATTCATTGAAAGCAACTAGAGCACGAGCCACTGCGTGACGAATTGCTCCTACTTGTCCAATCACTCCACCACCAGATACATTGAGTGCGATATCATATTTATCACGAGCATCTAAAACTAAAAGAGGCTCAAGTGCACGGCGAACTAAGTGTTCTCCGTTTTTGATGTAATCTTTTACATCTTTATGGTTTACTGTGATTTTTCCAGTTCCAGAAGCGATTTTTGCTCGTGCAACAGATGTTTTGCGTCGGCCAACTGCCCAAACTGCTTTTTGCGCCATATTATTTCAACTCCAGTTTTAGGGGCTTTTGAGCTCCTAGGTTGTGGTCATTGCCTGCGAACACACGGCAATTTTTTAACATTTGGTCACCTAATTTTGATTTAGGTAACATTCCTTTCACTGCTTCCATGATCACTCTTTCTGGGTTCTCTTGGATGAGTTTGTGGAAAGCGATCGCAGTCATACCACCTGGGTAACGGGAGTGGTGGTAGTAAATTTTTTGTTCTCTTTTGCGACCTGTTACAGCCACTTTAGAAGCATTAACGATGATGATGTTATCTCCACAATCTTGGTTCGGTGTGAATGTAGATTTGTGTTTTCCGCGAAGTCGGGAAGCGACTTGACTTGCCAATCTTCCGAGAGTCTTATCAGTTGCGTCCACAACAAACCACTGTTTTTGTACGGCTTCTTTTGCGATAGAAGGGGTCTTGTGGGCTTTAGACAATAGTTCCATAAGTACGAGATTTTCCTCTTTTATGTCAGGATTTTCGGTTTTCACAGTGGGTCAAACAAATTTATTGGAAACGAAGCTTTGAAAGAATCAGATATCATCCGAACCCTTTTTGGAACAACTCCTCCACCTGAGGACGATTGTTATTATTTGGCGCCAAACCGTCTCGTCACGACGGATTCCTTATCCGAAGGAACCCATTTCCTCCATGAATGGTCAAACCCCGAAATCCTAGCAGGAAAACTAGTAGAAGTGAATGTCTCTGACATCACAGCATCGGGTGGAGTTCCGAAAGAGTGTTTTTTAAACCTGGGCCTATCCCCCACCTCGCAGAAACAAGATTGGGTCAGAAGGTTTGCCAAAGCTCTGAGATACTCCCTCCACCAATATGGAATGAAACTCGCTGGTGGCGATACCTTTTCCTCACCCACAACCCAATTGGCACTGACAGTGGTTGGCATAGTCAAAAAACCGTGGCTTCGATCGGGTGGGAAACCAGGTGATTACCTATATGTCACTGGGGATTTAGGCCAAAGCCTTCTCGGGTATCATTCTTTAAAAAAGAATTGGAAGGGGAAAGATTTTAAACCAGCTATTGAAAAACACCTTTTGCCAAAATCAAAACAGATCCTACATAAACCACTTTCAAAATACCGAATCCACGCCTGTATGGACATCACAGATGGACTCATCCAAGATGCAGAAAGGTTGGCACTTGCATCCAAAGGAAAACTCACGATCCAAGTGGAATCTGTCCCCTTACACCCGTTTGCTGTAGAAAAGCTAGGAGTGGATTTTTGCCTTGGTTCCGGGGAAGAATTGGAACTTTTGTTTTTATCACCAGACATCCTACCAAACCAAATTGAATCCATTCCAGTGACGATGATTGGTAGATTTGAAAAAGGAAAACCTGGAACAAAATTCCTAAGAGAAGGAAAAACCTACCGTCCCAAAACCAAAGGTTTCCTTCACTTCAAAGAGGAAGAATAAGGGAGGAATATTTTGAACTCTATTTTGGTTTCCTTGGTTTCGTTTGTATGGTCTACCAAATTCAGCGCCGTAATGGTTCCACCAAACTTTTCTACAGTCTGTTTTACAAAGCTTAGTCCGATCCCAAAATCTAAGGAACCATGTTTTTCATAAATATTCTTTGTAATTCTAAAAAAAGGCTCAAAGATTAGTTCTAAATAATCATTAGAAATTCCCTTCTTCGAGAATTCTTCTTCCGCATAGGAATTTATTGTAGAAAGGTAAATTCCATCTGAATCGAAATTTAATAGAAAAAATATTCTACTTGAATGTTTAGAAAACCTCATTGCATTCAATAAAAGTTCATAGATTATTTTTTTAAAATATAGTTGATTCCATTTGATCAATTTTGAACTAAGTTTCGAAGCATTATATTCAGGGATTAGTAAAACTTGGTCTTTTAGAAGCAAAAGCGGATTAACTTCTTCCTTTAACTTCAACATTTCATTGTACAATTTTAAAGGTGACACTTCATCGATTTCAACTCTATCAAAAATTACATCTTCAATTTCAGCAAATCGATCTAAAACCTTCTTCGAGTAAATTGCATTTTCTTCTAAGATATTCAAGATATCTAAATCTAAAATAACCCCACCATTATCCGCTTTTGGCATTGCTTTTATGATATCTATCAATTGAGACAAAACTCCAAAACCAGCTCCTTGTGCTAAACTTGTTCTAAGTCCATAAAAAAGATTTTTATGAAGTTCGTTAGTATTTAGATCTCCTTTTTTGATACGAGTGTTTTTGTAGCTATACCATTCTAATAATTTTTCAAGCGATATAATTTTTTCTCTTTCATAATCTGAATACACATACGAATCTTCTTTGTTTGAAAGTTGGTATTTGATACGAGAAAGCAATTCACTTGGAATAACTGGTTTTATCAGGTATTCTTGAACATGCTCCTTCATGACTTCTATGATTTGTTTTGGATCCTCAGTTGAAGTGATTACCAAAATCGGAATATGTTTATTTACTTTTCGAATTTCTCTAACGAAATCCAAACCATTCCCACCGGGAAGTTGTAAATCAGTAATGACAATATTTTGATTTTGTAGATGATTTTCAGTTAAAAAGTCTATGGCTGGTTTAATATCAGAAAAACAAGTAACTTCCATTCCTTGTTTCTGAAGGATACCATTGTAAAAAAGTGAAATAGTCGGATCATCCTCAAGAAGTATGACCCTTGCTAGAGAACTAAGTGTTTCCATCTAATCGTATCAGACGATGGAAACACTAAAACTTTAATCAGTGATTTGAAAATTTATAGGTTAAAAATTTTCTGGATTTGATTCTTCGTTTTTATTCTCAGAAACAAATCCTTTTGAATCTTCAGATCCACTCGAATTTCCTTCCTGATTGGTTTGGTTCTGGTTTCCGTTCCCTCTGCGATCACGGTGTTTTTTGCGTGGTGGGCGTTTTTTATTGCCTTCTTTTTTACGGTTCTGTTGGCCAAACTGATGGCTATCTGGTTTTGGTCTCTGTCTGAGTGAAATTTCCCAGAAAAATGCAGTTTGTACGGCAGCTTCGTTGTTTTCCGAAATCGCAACAATTTTGTACACCATAAACGCATCGTAAAAATAATCCTTCTTTTTGAAGAAAGAATTTTGCCTTTCTTTTTCATCATCAGTGACGTGAAAACGAGGTTGGCTAATGAAAATTTTTACCAAATTGTCTTGTTCCCGTTTAGGAATTCCCATTCTTTCAAAAACAGGTTGTAAACTTTCTTTGATGTTATGCGCTAAGTGACCACGATCGTTTTCATAAAGATCTTTTACGATATCGTAAAAAATTAACGAATAAAAAATCGCTGGTGTCATCTCTTCTCTTGCTGAGAGAAGTTTGTCAGTCACAGCTAGTCGTTTTCCAAGTGGTGTGTCCATAAAATGTTCACGCCATTCTGGATCGGTTTTTTTCAGTTTATCCGCTGGTTCTTTAAACAAAACATCGAGTAGGTGGTTTTCTGCAAGTCCTTCAAAAATGATGGATGTTTTCCAAGTACGGAACATTTTGTTGTACTCTTCGAGAAGCCTTGCTGTGGATGATTTTTCGAGTTCCAAACGGTTCTTTTTAATTGCAAGTTTGGTTTTTTTCTCGATATCTAGTCCGAGCAAAACGGAAAACTTCACTGCTCGTAACATACGAACAGGATCTTCTTTGAATGAAATATCAGGATCACCAATGACCCTAACGATTTTCTTTTGGATGTCTTCAAATCCACCTACGTAATCCAAAATGGAATCGTTTTTAGGATCGTAAAACAATGAATTGATGGTAAAGTCGCGTCTTGCCGCGTCTTCCTTTGCTGTACCGAAGGAATTGTCCCGCTTGATGAGATAATCGTTTTCTGCTTTGTGTTTTTCCAAACGATGTTCCGGTAGTGAACGGAACGTAGAAACTTCAATAATTTTACCTTTAAAAATGATGTGTACAATTTTAAATCGTTTACCGATGATCCGGCAGTTATTGAAGATCCTTTTGATTTGGTTTGGTGTCGCACTTGTGACGATGTCAAAATCTTTTGGGCGTTTGCCCATCAGCAGATCTCTGACTCCTCCACCGACTAAGTAGGCCTTGTAACGAAACTTGTTCAATCGATTGATGATTTTGATGGCATCTTCATCGATATTGGCCCTGCGTATGGAGTGAGTTTCTCGATAGTATCTCTTTCCCTCGGGGTACATCAAAAAGGAATCGACAGAGTCGGCTTTCTTTCTGAAAAGAGAAGTGAGAAATTTAAACATATTGGATTCATCCACTTTCCCCTGAAAAATGGCATGGGCAAGGAAAAAATTGGCTGGATAACGAACATTGGCAGAAACTTACGTCACAACCGCCTACGAAAGGCTCCAAATTGCACATTTACGGTGGCGAAAACGCTTACAAAAGTGGATTTCCCGAAGCCGTGAAAAGGTGAGTTTTGTCCTCATCCCCAATGATGAAAAACCCCTCGCCCAAATCGAAATATCAGTAGGAATGCTTGGGTTCCTTTTTGGACTCTCAGTTTCCCTTGTCCTTTTATCCTTTGGTCTACTTCTTTATTTTTCCTTTTTCTTTGAACGAAATCTCTCCTTAGAGAAAAAAACAGAAACCCAACTCGTTTCGTTTTTATTTTATGACCTACTTTCCAGGGATCTCCGCGAATCCGTAGAAGAATTGGAGTCCATGACAGAATCTCTCAACCTACTTGCTTGGGAAGAAATCCCAGAAAAGGAAATGATCACCCAAGATTATCTCTTAAAAGAAGAATTTCGTAAAGACGCAAGTGAGCTCGATTCCAACTTACTTCTTTTCCAACAGGTAGTCACTACCTACACTCAGTTTGGTGTCAGACTAGGAAACCTTGTCCCCAATTTTCAAAATGCCATCGATTACCTATCCATGCGAGAAAGTATCTTTTATTCCATGCCGAGAGGCCGGCCACTGAAACCAGGAGTGGGTGTTGTGACATCAACTTTCGGTTACCGAAGTGATCCATTTGGCATTTTACCCGTGGGAGAATACCACTCAGGCATTGACTTTGCAGCAGGGGAAGGAACTCCCATTTATGCAACGGGGCCTGGGATCATTGCTGTGGACACAGCTGTTGGGGGTCTTGGAAAATCAGTACGCATCAACCATGAAAATGGATTTTTCACTTTGTATGGTCACTGTTCTCTCATTTTAGTCAACCCAGGTGACCGAGTCAAACGAGGGGATAAAATTGCCCTTGTGGGACAAACAGGAAAAGCAACAGGAGCCCATGTCCATTATGAAGTGCGCATTGGTCTCGATGCTCCACTCGACCCAGAAGAATACATCAACCTAGATTGATGCCTTTCCAGATAAACCAAAGAAAGTTATAGATCCTGTCTTCTGATGGGAGATTTGTCTAAGTGAAGAGAATGTGAAAGAGGATTAGAAAGTTTTTTAGTAAGCCTTGTAAGCACTTATTTGATTAGATCCAACTAACCTTGTTTAGAATCTATTTTCCAAACAAAGATTAGTTGAAAATTTTCTTTTTAGACAAATTGGTTTTAGAACTTACCGATTAAGTTAAAATCTACGGAATAGACTCCTGCTCCACCAACAACTAAAGCAATGAGAAGGCCCGCAGCTAAGATATGGAATTCATACCCTTCCCCTTTTTGGTTTCCATTCCAATTGATGAAAAATCCGTTATGTCTGTGAGCGATGAATGCAGCACCGATCATGATGATGGTAATTGACAATGCAGCAAATTTTGTTAAAAATCCCACAAGTAAAAGCACAGATCCAACCGACTCACCAAGGATGATGAGAACTGCGAGGATTCCAGGAAACTTCATTGTTCCTGTAAAAAATCCGTAAGTTCCTTTGAAACCATACCCACCAAACCAACCGAGTAGTTTTTGGGCACCGTGTGGGAAAATCACAACAAAGGCTGTGATGCGTAAGATGAGTGGGATGATGTCCCCTGATGTAGAAAATAATAAATCGAACATAGTGAATTCTCCTTAAATCAATATTATATAGTTTAATATTGAACTATCTAGAGTCAAGCTATTTTTCATTCCTTTTTTCTCGTTTGTCCCGATTTAAATTCTCCTTTCCCCTGTGGGCGTAGAATTTACCCTTTCCCCTATGTTAGATCGAATTCCGATTCCCAATCCCTTTGGCTGGGAGGGTCTGTCCACTTTCAGCCTTCTTATGATGTTAGCTTTTCTTGTTGGTTCCTATCTTCTCCCAAAGGAACTAGAACGAAAAAAATTAGATCCAAACCACTCTGATTGGTTGATCTTTCTTGGGATTTTAGGCACCCTAGTGGGTGCAAAAATTTTCTTTATCTTTGAAATTTGGGACCAAGTGTTCATCGATGTTCCTGGTTATGATGGAAAGTATTCTTATCCTCTCACCCACTGGAACGGATTCCCAGGTCACCCGGGATTATGGTCTTCTCTTTTTAGTGGTGGTGGTCTTGTCTTTTTTGGTGGCCTTCTTTTTGGCTGGCTCTTTATCACCTTATACTTCCGTTATTATAAACTTGATATCGGAGCATATTATGATGCAGTGATTCCTGCAATTAGCATGGGTTATGCGATTGGTAGACTTGGGTGTTTTGTGAGTGGTGATGGTTGTTACGGATTTGCCACTGATGAAAGGATTCCATTTTTTGTATTTGAATTCCATGGAGCTCATCCTTCTGGTGTACCCGTTTGGAATACACCTGTGATGGAATCCATATTGGCCTTTGGTTATTTCTCCTATTTTCAATTTTGGGCACGTTACCAAAACTTTCGCAAATGGAGCATTGGTGCACAGTTTCTCATCATTCATGGGTTTGCAAGACTCATCATCGAATTTTTGCGGGTGAACAAAGCGGTGATTCCTTTTTTTGACCCACCAACTCTTGTAAACATTCCTGATGCAAATGGAAACCCAACATTCTTAACCGGTTATTACTGGCATGGATTTTCCCAGTCACAATACATTGCCATTGGTCTTATCCTCTTTGGAGTGTATCTGATGGTTTCCAAAAAACTTTGGTTAAAGGAAGAAACAAACGTATGAACCCATCTCCCTTTTTTTCAATTGAAAGAAGAAAAAATATTGCGATTCTTTGGCTCAACCGACCAGAAAAAAGAAATGCTATGAATTGGCCTTTCTGGCGTGACCTGCCCGATATGGTGGCAGAGATTGATGCAGATCCGAAGATTCATTGTTTTGTCATCGCAGCAAAAGGAAAATCTTTCTCCACGGGACTTGACTTGGAAGAGTTTTTCCAAGATTTCAAACCAGTTGTACAAGGTGAACTTGCTGATGGTAGGGAAAAACTCTACCAACTCATCCTTACCATGCAAAAAGGAATTAATGCAGTTTATAATTCAAAAAAACCATCAATTGCACTTGTTCAAAAACATTGTATTGGTGGTGGACTAGACTTAGTTTCTGCATGTGACATTCGTTATGCGTCTGAAGATGCTGTATTTTCGTTACGGGAATCAAAAGTCGCTATCGTTGCGGATATGGGTTCTTTACAAAGGCTTCCCCACCTCATTGGAAATGCTCACACAAGAGAACTTGCCCTGACGGGAAAAGACATTACAGCGACGGAAGCCTTCCAAATGGGACTTGTGACTAAAGTAACTAAAGATTTCGATAGTTTGCTCGTAGAAGGATTAAAAACCGCGGAAGAAATTTCAGAAAACCCTACGATTGTCATCCGTGGTGTCAAACAAGTGCTCAACCATGGAATTGGCAAAACCATAGAAGAAGGTTTGGACTACGTAGCAGTCTGGAATGCCAGTATGCTCGATTCCAAAGATTTCAGAAGTGCCATTAGTGGGTTTATGGAACGAAAACGCCCTGTATTCAATCCAGAAACCCGAGTGGACTAATGTTTCTGAAAACAACTTAACAATAGATGTCGAGTAACCGTTCGCTATTTGCCACAGGACCCAATTTTTCTTCCACAGCCAATTTCATCAGTTTTTCTGTGAATTGGTTTTGTGCCTGGAAAATCTCCTTTGGCAAATTGATAATTGGATTAATAGGTGTAGATGGAACCATGAGTGGACCTCCTTTTACAATCTTTACTCCCTATTCTACCCATCGACGAATCCGTGATTTCCTGAAGTAAAAAATTTTGATGAATCCCTTTTTTTCTCTGATCCGTGAAGCAAAACAATTGGAAGAGGAAAAGGATTTTACGCGGGCTTTCAATTTGTATGCAGAGAGTGAAGCCTATACAAAAGACGAATCTGCACTCATTAAAATCAAAGCGAAAAAAGCATGGTGTTTGTATTCGGTTGGTAATCCAAAAGAAACTGAAACTGTTTTCCAAGACATCATCCAAAACTATCCATCTCATCCTTTAAGTATTACCGTTTACTCCCGTTATCTCATTAAATTAAAAAAATTTAAATCTGCGAAAGTATTACTCCAAAAAAGTATACTCCAGTTCCCATCTTACTTAGAAAACTATCTCCTACTTGCTTCTCTCCTCAAGGATATGGAACGATCCGAAGAAGCGATCGAAGTTTTAAAACAGGCTTTGTCCCAGGAACATCTGAGTAATGGCCGTGGAATTGATAGAAAAGACATCTGGGCAGAACTTGGCTCTTTGTATTTTTCAAGAGGAGACTTCAACTCTGCCCTTGCCTCTTTGAAAAAATCGCTAAAAATGGTGGAACCAGAAGAATTCCTTCATTACGACTTACTTGCGTTATGTTATTTGGATGCTGAGGATCCAGAAAATGCCCTGTCTTCCATACGCACCCATATCGAATATTGTAAGGAAATTGATCCTGAAACTCTCATCATTTTGGCAAGAGCCCATTGCCGTTTAGGGAAAGTGGATGAGGCAGCCAATAATTTAATCCAAGCTTATTCCATTGAAGATTCTTTATACCTAAAAGCAGCTGATTTTATCGATTTTGCACCACTCCTTCGGAATGGTTTTTTTACTACCTTGGAGAACATTGAATGGGAAGAGCCATAAAACAGTCGTTTGGTTCACTTGAAGAAGAATTAAATTTCGTAGAACAAATTTTAACGAAGGAACGTGAGGAAGAACGAAAGCTTTTTATAGAAAAGGATTCGGAATCCCAAACAATTAAAGTCGCAACATTTGTTGATCTTAAGTTTGTCGTCGGGAATACGTGGAGAGCAGAATTCCAAGTAAATCTTTCAAACAAAACAAAACTTTGGATCAAACCTGGTGTTCCAGTCCTATTACAAAACCAAACAGAATCCATTTATGGAAACATATACCAATGGAATGAATCAAAACTTATCATCCAAGTCCGTGGTGATTATGAATGGGAAGGAGAAGAATATCAAATTCGCAAATGGTTCCCTGAATCTACATACGATTTGTATAATGAAATTTTTAAAAAGGTCAAAGAAGAAAAAGATACCTCATCTTACAAAAAACTAAAATGGATTTTAGGTTATAGTTTAGGTGACAAACCAATTCCACCCAAACAAACAAAGGAATACTCTCCACTGGAAAGAATATTTTTTATTTCTGATTATGGAATGGTTTTTGGACCACCAGGAACAGGAAAAACCACCTTACTCATGCAGGCGGTCTTGGAAATAAAAAACAGAAAACAATCAATTCTTACTCTTTGTCCGACCAATTTTGCTTGTGATTATATCGTAGAACTTGCCAACCAAAATGGAATTCGTGTGGTCCGGTTGGGTAACTCCACGAAGATCAAGGAGAATGTTCTCCCTTACCATATTGACCACCTCATCGAAACCCATCCCGACCAAAAACAAATCCAAAACTGGACGACAGAACTGAAAGTAATCCAGAAAAAAATCAATTCATGGAAACGTAAGTTTGGCAAAGAAGAAAGAGAAGAACGAAACCAATTGCGCAAAGAAGCAAAGTTTTTATTGAAAACCATTCGTGATGCGGAAACAAATATTCGAACGAGGTTACTGGATGCAAGTGAGCTCATTGTCTCAACCTTTGCAGGTTTTGGAAGTGAGTTCAAAAAAGGAAGAGAATTTGATTTTGTATTTGTAGATGAAGCAACCCAAGGTGTGGATCCAGGTTGTTATATGGCACTCTTCTCTGGGAAAAAAACATTTTTTTTCGGAGACCCAAAACAATTAGGTGTGAACTACTCCTTACCAGAACACGAATCCTTCGATAGTTTTTTGGAAAAAGCAATCGAACATGATTCAGGAGAACGAACGATCTTTTTAGAAAAACAATTTCGGATGAAACCTGAAATCCTTGGCTTTCCCAACCAGTCTTATTATGGGAACCAGGTTTTTACACATCCAGACCTGCAGTTCCAAAACATAGAAGTGATGAAAGAGATTTTTGGATCCGATTCTGCCATTCTATGGATTGATACTGCAGGAAGTGATACCATAGAAGAAACAGAAGGTGAGGAACTGAGTTTCATCAATGAAACAGAAATAACACTCATAGAAACACTTATGGAAAAGGGTTTACCCAATGAATCCACAATCATTATCTCACCTTACAGAGGACAGGTGGAACGTCTCATCCAAAGGGCAAATGGAAGGTGGTACACTCAAACCATTGATTCGTTTCAAGGAAGAGAGTCTGAGATAGTGATCCTCAGTTTGGTACGTTCGAACCCAGATGGTGAAATTGGCTTTTTAATGAACCCAAAACGGTTAAATGTAGCTCTAACCCGCGCTAAGTTCCATTTGATTCTCATTGGCGATTCGGCAACTCTCTGTGGGCACAAAGAATTCCAAGAATTATACAATTACATCGAATCTAATGGCGAAATTCGTTCCATTTACGAATTTATGGAATGAACGGTTTTACAAAACTACCCATTTCGGTTCATCAAGTGTATAAAGAAGTTTGAAGGCACCATCTGAACCAGGTGGGATTTCTTTAATCGGTTCAAAATCAAAATCTGTGGTTTCATCAGCATTTTCTTTCACAGCATTTGTCACAAGGATCTCCCAAGCTTTGGCTGTATCCTCGCCTAGTTTGGATGCAGCATTTACTTCGGCACCAAACACATCAGTATCCCCAATTTTTAATATTTTTCCGTAACCAAGACCCACACAGAGAAGGATCTGTTCTTCTGCACTCCTTCCTTCATTATATCGTTTGCATGCTTTTTGCATATGGATGGCACATTGGATCGCTTTATTGGTATTACGAAAGAGTACCATAAGGCTATCCCCTTCATCCTTCATAAGGATTCCATCATACTCATCTAAGACAGGAATGAGGATTCTTTGTGATTCATAGATGGTTTGTAAAAAATGGATGATTCCAAATTTTGCGACTCCTCTAGAAAAACCAGATAGGTCTGTAAACATCACACACCAAGTTTCACCAAATAAATCCCAAATTCGTTTATCAATGATTTCATGATTGGAACCTTCCGTTAATCGTTCTTCTAAAAGTTTTTCCAATCGTTCTTCTGAGGCGGAGGTAGCAATGGTGCGTTTTTGTCCCATGTTAATGAGTATAACCTCATTTAGTGGAATGTCAACGGCAATGCGATTGTAGATGGTCACGAAACGAAAGATATAAGGACTCGTAGACTTTGCGATCATTCATTACTTTACCCATTGCGAAAGTAGCTTCTTGGAAGGTTACAATGAACTCAGCGAGTTTAAGTGTATCTGTTTTTGGTTTTAGGATTTTTTTCTTTAGGGCAATTTCCAAGTAAGTTTTTGTGCTCTGAATCCAATTGGACAAAAGTTCCTTCGCTTTTTTTTGGAACTCAGGATCAATCGAAGACATTTCTTGCCCTAAATTATTCAACGGACAACCTCTCGAAACAAATTCATCTGGCCATTCGTCAAAAGTTTTTTTATATGTATGAATGATTCCTTCGACTGGATTTTCATATTGTTCCAAAGGCAATATCCAACGATCCAAAATTCCTTTGGATAAAAACTCATCAATGATGGCATAACCTACGTGATTCTTTGTAGGAAAGTGGTAAAAAAAGGCACCGATAGTTAAATTTGCTGAAAGTGCAATTTCACGAACCCCCACACCTTGAAATCCGTTTTGGTAAATCAGTGCAAATGCAGACTCAATGATCAGTTTACGAGTTTCCTCTTGTTTCCCCATCCTACACTTGATCCTTCATCTCCTATAAAACAAACACAAACAAAAAAGAGAAGACCAATTTGCCCCGAAATCGAGGCCACTCCACGTTCAATCAATTCAGTTGGTTATGCATCGAAATTTTATTGACAACATATCACTTGATATGTTTTTATTGCAAGAACGTTTTTCAAGCAGGTGATGTTATGAACGAAATTAACCAATCCCCAACCTACCTTTGGGTGGGACGAATTTTAAGTGGCCTAGTAATCGCATTTTTACTCTTCGATGCAGGCGGAAAATTAGCTAAGATTGATCCAGTGTTAAAAAGTATGGAAGAACTGGGACTACCTGCCCAAAGTGCAATGACGATCGGCGTCATTCTATTGGTGATCACTGTTATGTATGCCATACCGCAAACTGCCGCACTCGGAGCTCTCTTACTCACTGGATATTTAGGTGGTGCTGTTGCCATCCACGTTCGTGTGGAAAATCCACTTTTTAGCCACACTTTATTTCCCGTTTATATAGGAATTCTCCTTTGGGTAGGCCTTGCCTTACGTAACCCAAAAGTAAAAGACCTATTCTGGAATTTCTAGAACCATCAATACAGAATTCTAGGCAAACATATACTAAGTATTAAAACAATTGCTTATCGATTCGATGTTTATTTTATCGAATTAACTTGGATCAACTGTTATGACCATCACATAACGGTTGAAGAAATCAAATCATTCCAATCATTTATATTCCTTAACCATTCAAATTTAGAATTTTAATGGTTAGTGGTACCATTAAAATCGAAATTCCAATATAAATAGTAACACGTATATAATTCCAAATCACCCATTTCTTAATATCACTGAATACTTTGATTGAATGTTTATCGATTGTATTTGCCATAGATTGGAACCAAATGATTTTATTTGCGAAATAAATGATAGTCCAAGCTCTAACTCCTATATGGAGGATAAAAAGTAGGAACAAATTGTTACCAATCCCATCTATTTGGTAACAAAATATAAGTGATACTAAGAAGATAATTTCATGTAATGAATGAAACAAAATCCAAAAGTATTTTAAATCTGCAGACTTATACTCTGTATTTAGTAAACCCAAATCAGGAACAGTTCCATTAGCCCAACGTGGTACAAAAACAATCGTTTCAAAAATTTGAGCTCCATTCATTAAAAAATAGATTAGTAGATTTAATAATAAAGTATACTTAGCAATTGATAAAGAATGGTGGGAAACAAAATTGGTTACATCCGAAAGTCCAAACGTTGTTGCAAACACAAAACAATTTTCTACTATCATATTCATTTCAAATTCGTATCCTTTAAATTTTTTGAAACTTTATCCATTATCTTGATCGCAGATTCGAAATAACGATGGACGACTTCTATCTCAAGACTTGAAAAACTAGAAATCAATTGGTCCGTTTCTTTTTGTAATTTTTTAAAAATTGGTGAAAACAGTTGGTTTGCCTTCTCCAAATTTGGAACAATGAAAACCTTCCGTCTATCCGTTTCTAAAAATTTCCTTTTTACGAGTTTACTCTTCTCCAATCGATCAATGACTCCAGTGATCGCCCCAGTAGTAAGCCCAGATAATTTTGCCAGTTCCCCCGCAGTCATCTCTCCATTTTCTAGTAGGTATCCTAAAAATTTATGATCTGTGCCTGAAAGCCCAACATGCGTTGCGATCGATTCATGCATAAAAAGGGCTGTTTCGAAATACTGACGTGTAGTTTTTTTAAAAATTTCTATTTCCATAAAAAATCCATTAGTTAACTAACTGATTATCTTATTAACTTAATGTCTTAGTATCTAAGATATTTTGTGATTGTAAATCATTAAATTTCAAATTTTGGAATAATTTTCGAAAGATAGTTCACCCTCGTTTTAGAATCGAATTTGAAATAGCAAACGATTATGGAGAATCTCAGAAATTCCAAGAATCGAAAGCTGGTATTTTCCTGATTAAATTGATTACAAATAAAATTCAAAATTATTGAATGGGGATCAAACTCCTTTTTCAAAACTGCAGATTATAGGAAACAATGGAACCTCGCCCGTTTTCGAAAATAAGGAGTAAAACAATGTAGGACTGAGTTGATGATACAAAAATTATTCCAAAAATTCCAACCTTATACGATTTTTTTATTGGATGCCTTTGGTGCATCTATATCCTTACTCGTGTTATTTGGTGTGGTTCTGCCCTTTCAACCTTATTTTGGGATGCCCACAGAAGTGTTATACAAATTAGGAATCCTTGCCGGCATTTTGTTTTTTTATTCCAATACCTGTTTTATGCAAAAACCAAAACACTGGAAACCGTTTCTTCTCGGTGTGATCTTTGGCAATCTTACTTATTGCGGTGTTTCGATGTATTTTTTGATCGAAAATTGGAATGTGATCCAACCTCTCGGTGCCTTTTATTTCATTTGGGAAAAATTCGTGATCTTGGCGATAGTTGCCTACGAGATAATCGTACTAAAGAAATAAAAGAATCTTCGCAACCCTCAAAAAAAAGACCCTTGGTTTCCCTTGGGTCTTTTTTCATTCAACAGAATGTTTGGAGGATAGTTTCCAACAAACAAATGCTTTGTTAAAACTTAGTTTTGTTTCAACATGTTTTTGTTTATGTAAGTTTCTTCTTCCAAACCTTTTGTGAGTTCAGAAAGAGGAATTTTTTCCTTTGGAAGGTCCTTCAAATTTCCATACTCAGTCCCTCTTGGGTAATGAGCTTTGTCACTTGGATCGTAAAAAGGTTTTGAATCTGTTACGAGTCCCTTGGAATATCTCCAAACACTGTTTGCCGGATCTTGTCCCACAACAAAACATCTAGGGCTCATATAACCTTCGTTTTTTGCTGTTTGAACTTTGATAAAATACTTTGGTGCCCATACGTTATGGTTACGAGCTTCAAATACTTTTACAACAGTTCCTACGGGAACAAACTCTACCACCTTAGAATTCGAATCTGGTTCTGAATACAAAGGAACAGTAAAATCCAAACTTGCTTTGTTGGTTTTAGCATCACAATTTTTATGCCAAGTTACCTCTGCGTTTTTGGAACAAGCGGTTACGCTCATCCCAACGATCAAGAATGCTACTAATTTCAGTTTCAAAACAATTCTCCTATTGGTGGTGGTGAAGGCACTCATCTAAACGAGGGTCACCGACCGGAACTAAACTATGTTTTTCGAACTTTTTGAAGACAAAGAAACCAAAAAGACCAACCACTCCCACTGTTCCACCAAACGCTAAAACAAAGTGAAGGATTGAGAATTTTTCAAAGTTTGCAGGGAACACCAACCAGAAGAGTTCAAAAAATTGAACTGTTAGTATCCATGCAGCTAATTTCCAAAGGAAATCAATGTTTCGTTTGTTAGGACGATTGAGTAAGAGAAGGAAAGGAATCACAAACTTCACAAATGGAAGAAGTAATGTTGTGTATCCCCAACCACCTGTCATACGCATTTCATAGAAGAAGGTTTCTTCTGGGATGTTTGCATACCAAATGAGCATAAATTGTGAGAATCCCACATACGCCCAGAAAGTTGTCATACCAAGTAAAAACTTTGAAATGTCATGGTAATGGTTTTCATTCACCGCTTCCCCGAGGTATCCATTTTTCTTGAGAATCGCAATGACGATCAAATACGATGCAAGAGATGTTTGGAACGCACCAGCAAAGGCATACACGCCAAACATGGTAGAGAACCAATGCGGCGAAAGTGACATGAGAAGGTCAAAGGACATGAGGCACCAAGACAGTGCAAAGAAGAGGATAAATCCTCCCGAAATCTTGGCAAGAGTCTTCGTTGTATCCACTACCTTATCTTTGTCTTGGCCTACAGACTTTCCGTGAAAGATGTAAGCAAATACTGACCATACACCAATGAAAAGCACACAGCGGATGATAAATGCTGTTGGATTTAAGTATCCCGCTTTGTGGTGGATGAGGTGGTCGTTTTCACGAACCGTAGCATCTGCCCACTCATACAGATCATGCATTCCAAAGATCACTCCCACTAAGAGAAGTCCAGCAACGGGTGCAAAAAGTCCGTACGTTTCGAAAATCCTACGAACAGTCACCGACCACTGTGAGCCTGTTAAGTGTTGTATCGCTGTGAAGAAAATCCCTGTGATGGAAAGTCCAATCACAAAGTAAGCACCAATGAGTAAGATATGGTAGCCTAAATTCGTATGGTGGAAATGACCAGCTTCGTCCATATGACGAGACGTCTCATGACCAAACCCGAAAAAAGCGATGAGAAAACTCACCACTCCAATTCCGATCATGGCAATGAGGGCATTACGAAGGGACCCTGGCAGTTTGAACTGCAATAATGTTTCGTCTAGTTTCGCTGCTTTTGTAGAGCTCATAATTTCCCCTAGTTCGCCTTTTTATTTTTCACTTCAAATTCTTGAAGTTTGCGGATGTAAGCGATGAGCTTCCATCTGTCTTCTGGTTCGATTTGGTAAGCATAACTTCCCATGAGACCTCGACCCATCGTGATGATGTGGTAAATTTGTCCATCGGACCAACCGCGGATTTTATCAGAAACAACAGAAGGAGGTGGTTGTTGGAACTTCGGTGCTGGTCCTACAACGGCTCCATTTCCAAGACCTTGCACCCCATGACAAGGAGTGCAATACGTTTGGTAGCGTTTTTCCCCGATCATCAAATCCCCTAAACTCGCCTTTCCAATTGGATTTTTTAATCCTTTGTCTGGACCTGGAAGGGTATCAGGAGTTGCTTCTGCTGCAAAAGGATACGGATAGTATCCTACTGGGATTGCACCTTTTGGTGGAATCCTAGAAGCAGAACCATTCGAAGCAAAGGAATCCGCTTCTTGTGATTCTCTTGCAGGAGAGTCATACATATTCGGAAAGTATTCATAAACGGGAGTTTTATAATCACAATTTGCGACAAAAACTAACGCCACAAGTGCGAAAACTCGAAAGATGTTTTGTTTCATTTTTGGTTCTCCGGTTTCACAACGATGACTTCGGATCCACCAAGGCTTTTGACAAACGATACGACATCGGATTCGTTGTATCCTTTGGCAGACTTTGGAATCCAAAGGCCAAATTTATGAGACGTCAAATCCGGGTGAAGGATCCGACGTGTCGCTTTGGGAATACCGCTTAAAAAACATAAAGCAGCTACTGTATAAATCCCTGCGGAAAATACTGTTAATTCAAAGATGATTGGCACATAAGCAAACCATGCATTGAGAGATTTTCCCGAGATATTGAGAGGCCAGTCATGTGCATGAGTAAGATACTGGAATAAAATTCCAATCGTGCATCCAAAAATCCCAGCAAAGAAAGTAACCCAAGGGAGTCCTGATCTAGGAGTTCCCATGGCTTCATCAATTCCGTGAACCGGATAAGGAAGGATACAATCAAAACCGATGTAATCCTTCGCTTTTGTTTTCTCAGCAGCATGCATTATGGCTTCGGGAGTGTCGAAAATTCCGAGAACTCCTTCATCCATTTCTTTGTATTTATGAAACTGTTCTAATTTTGGAAGATACATACTAGTGGTGTGCTCCTTCTTTTTGTGGCATCACTGTTTTTACTTCTGCAATCGCGATCACTGGCATAATTCGACACCAGAGAAGGAAGAGAGTAAAGAAGATACCGAACGTTCCGATTAACATCGCGTAGTCGAAAAGAGTCGGTGTATACATTGCCCAGCTGGATGGTAAAAAGTCGCGGTTCAGGGTCATCATGATCACAAAACGTTCAAACCACATACCTACGTTTACCACAAGGGAGGCAACAAACATCACAGGGATGTTGTAACGAAGTTTGCGGAACCAGAACACTTGTGGTGAAAGAACGTTACAGGAAATCATAATGAAGTAAGCCCAACCGTATGGTCCGAACGCTCTGTTCCAGAATGCAAATCCTTCGTATTCGTTACCAGAATACCAAGCGATGAAAAACTCTGTTCCATATGCAAGTCCTACGATAAGACCTGTAACCATCATGATTTTGTTCATGTTGTCCAAGTGTTTCATCGTGATGTAGTTCTTTAAGTTAAACACTTCACGAGCAATGACCATAAGGGTTACCACCATCGCAAATCCGGAGAAAATCGCACCGGCAACGAAGTATGGAGGGAAAATGGTCGTGTGCCAACCTGGAAGGATGGAAACAGCAAAGTCGAAGGATACGATGGTGTGCACCGAAAGAACGAGTGGAGTGGAAAGAGCCGCAAGGATCATGGAAACGATTTCCAAGTGTGACCAAGCTCTCGCCGATCCAACCCAACCAAAGGCTAGGATGTTGTATAAGTTCTTTCTCCAAGTTTCTGTGGCACGATCTCTTAGGGTCGCAAGGTCAGGAATAAGACCCAAATACCAGAATACCATCGAAATGGAAAGGTAGGTGGATACCGCAAACGTGTCCCAGATCAGAGGGGAACGGAAGTTCACCCAAAGTGGTCCTCTTTCATTTGGATATGGGAAGAGCCAAAATCCGAGCCATGGACGACCTACGTGGAGGATGAGGTTCGATGCCGCAACAAGTACGGCAAAGATCGTCATCGCTTCTGCGGCACGGTTAATCCCTGTTCTCCAACCTTGGCGGAAGAGGTATAATACCGCAGAAATCAGTGTTCCTGCGTGACCGATACCAATCCAGAATACGAAGTTGACGACGAAAAATCCCCAACCTACTGGGTTGTTGATCCCGAGGAGGTAAAGACCTTCGTAAAACAAATAACCGATAATGGCTACGTCGATCAGGGTGATCGTCAAAACCAAAAGGAAGGTATTCCACCAAAGTTTGGTTGGGAAATCTTCGTTTGGTTTTGCGATATCAACGGTTACATCTTTAAGCGATTTCCCGCCTGTTACCAGGTCGGGGATATCTAATTTATCTCTAACTGCTTGTGTTAATGACATTCCCTTTGTGTTCTCCCTGTTAAACTTCGTTTCGAACTCGGGTCAAATAACTGACGGCAGGTCCGATGTTTAGGTATTCCAGAAGTTTGTAAGACCTAGGGTCTTTCAAGAGCTTCGCTACTTTTGATTCAGGATCATTTACGTTTCCGAACACAATGGCACCAGAGGCACATGTTTGTTCACAAGCGGCTTTCACTTCCCCATCTTTCAGAGTTCGTCCTTCGTTTTTCGCTGCGATTTTTTTCTCAGCGACTCGAGACGCACAGAAATTACATTTTTCCATGACCCCGCGAGAACGAACGGTTACATCTGGGTTTAAGCCCAAGTTTCTTGGAGGGCGAGCCTTAAAGGTAGGAGTTGCCTCACCGAGTAAGCTGTGTTCATTCCAATGTTCTAACCAGTTAAAACGACGCACTTTGTAAGGGCAGTTGTTCGAGCAGTAACGAGTTCCCACACAGCGGTTGTAAACCATATCGTTGGTTCCTTCCGAACTGTGAACGGTTGCAGCCACTGGACAAACTGTCTCACAAGGAGCGTTATCACAATGTTGGCACATCAGTGGTTGGTGTGCAATTTCGAGTGATTCTGGTTTTTCAGGATCACCGATGTAGTAACGGTCAATCCGAAGCCAATGCATCTCACGACCCATACGCACTTCATCACGTCCTACCATAGGCACGTTGTTTTCAATGTTACATGCAACCACACAAGCACCACAACCAGAACAGGAAGTTAAATCAACTGCCATACCCCATTTGTATCCTGGGTATGCAAATTGGCTTCCCGGTTGGTCGGACGGAGCGTTTGCTCCTTGTGCTCTTTGTAGTTTCCCATCCACTAAGATTTTTGGGATCTCAGGCTCAGGGATTCCTGCACTTGGATTTTTAGTATAGTCTTGTAGTTTTGCGGAGATGATAAGAGGTCTCTCTTTCCATTCCACACCCATCATCACACCAGGGCTCATCATATGGTGGTCCTGAGTGGTAGCGAGTTTGTATTTTTTACCTGTTGGGGAAAGTGTGATGGATAAACCAGAGTAAACAAAAGATCCGTTTACTTCTGTGGCAAGGATACTTGCATTTTTACCAACACCGTTTCCGATCTCACCCACGTTTGTTCTTCCGTAACCAAGAGCAATTCCCACTGCTTCTGGGTGAAGACCTGGTTGGACAAGAGCTGGAAGTTCGAAGGACTTTCCATTTACAGTCACAGTCACTACGTCATTGAGTTTAATTCCCGACGAACGAGAGTATTGTGGGCTGATCGCAACATAATTGTCCCAAGTCACTTTGGATACTGGGTCTGGAAGTTCTTGTAGTTGGGAGTTGTTTGCTCTTTCTCCAGTTCCGAGAGCTGTGCTTTCGTAGATAGACACAGTTAAACCAGACTTGGAAGGCGAAAGAGGTGCAATGGTTCCTCTAAAAGAACGACCACCCTTGTCTGCTTTTGGATTTCCAGATACGAGGACACCTTTTCTGAGTAAGTCTTCCCAGTTGGTTTTTTTAGAATATTTCGTTTTGAGGTATTCGTAGAGAGACTCGGATCCAAGTAACTTTCCACCTGCCCAACCAATGAGCATATCTTCAAATGCTTTGGATTGGAAAAGCGGTCGGATGGTTGGTTGTTGTACCGATACAATACCTGCTACGGATTCGTTATCACCCCAAGACTCAAGGAAGTGTGATACGGGAGCAAGCCAGTTCGATGCAAGGGCTGTTTCATCCACACGGTCAGAAACTTGTACCACTTGTGCGGCTTCATGAAGGAGTTTTTTCCACTCATCTCCATTTGGTGCCTCGTAAACTGGGTTCACACCAAAAAGAATGACCACACCGGCCTTTCTTTCTTTTAAGTCTTTTGCGAGAGATTTTAAGTTTTCAGCGTAGTTTGACTTTCCTTCTTTCAAAGGATTTCCAGCATCGATGGTTTTGCCATCGTTACCGAGCATGCTGTTCAACATGTTCACAGCGATTTGTAAATCCACTGCATCTTCGGTTAACGTGTTCGAACCACCAGCCACCACAAGGGATTCACCTTTTGCAGAAGCGAGTGCTTTTGCTGTGCGAACCACAACTTCTTTGGAAATTCCTAACTCAGAAGCAGTAGTGTCTACATTGATTCCAGACACACCAGTTGCGCCACCCACTCCCAAATCAGAAAGTGCCTTTGCAATCACAAGAGCGAACTTTCTTTGGTCACCAGGCTTTAATGGAACTCTTTGGTCCGCATTCGAACCTGTCATCGAAGGATGAGTTTCTGCAGCGATAAAGGAATTGAATGACTTAGAATTTTTTTGTAAGTCTCTTCGTTTGGAAAAGTCATTGTGGTAGTTGACTTGGTTTAAGAAGTCACTATCAATCGAAAGGATTACTTTTGCTTTGTCAAAGTGGTAGTTTGGAAGAACTGCCTTTCCATATGATTTTTCTTGAGCGATTGTAATGGCATCATCAGAAGAAGCAAACGCTACTTCTAAGTGTTTTCCACCGCCAACAGAACGTAAAAACTCAGAAACAAATTCTTTTGTGGCAGGAGAAGTGAGTGGTTTTGTTACCACAACCGTCTTACCTTTGTTTGCCGCGAGTTTTTCTTTTACGTCTTTATCTAGAACAAACCAATCGCTAGACTTAGCAGAACCATTCACAATTTGTTGTGGTTCTTTTGCTCTGTCTGCATCATAAAGATCAAAAATAGAAGCTTGTCCAGAAGCACATAAAGCACCTTCTGAAATTGGATGGCTTGGGTTTCCTTCGAGTTTTAAAGGACGACCATCTTTTGCTTTTACAAGTACCCCACAACCTACAGAACAACCACCACAAACCGAAGCATAGTGGTAAGAATGTCCATGTTTTACGAAGTCATATTGTTCTACTTCGTTGTTGTCTGGATTTTTAATCGTGAGGTTCACATAAGGAACAATTTTTTCAGCAGGTTTTTGGATACAACCTACAGTTGTCATCACAACTGATGCACCCATAAACTTCAGGAATGTTTTTCTATCAAAGTCACCTTTTTTGATTTTAGCAATCAAAGGATCTGGTGATTTGTAGAACTCTTGTTTTTGGAGTTCTTTTTCGCGAGAAGTACCGCGAAGTTCATAAGACTGCCAAAGTGACTTTTTTTCTTTTTGGAAACTATCGTCTTTCATCATAAATTATTACTTGTCTCCCGATTATCTGTGGCACGTAGAACAATCGTTAGGAGCATTGTTCTCTCTATGGCAATCGACACAAAATCCCATATTGAGGGACTTGGACTGTCTTACCTTTACCATCTCTGCCATGTTGCCATGACATGTGGAACAATCAACGCCGCGTTGCACGTGTCTTGAGTGGTTGAAGTATACGAAGTCTGGTTGGTCATGGACCTTCACCCAGGAAACTGGAGTGTTACTATCGTATTGTGCTTTGAGCCACTTAACATGTTCTTGGTTGCCCGCTACGTTACCTGCTCCATGGCAGTTCATACAAGTGGAACTTGGTGGAACTGTAGCATGGGCCGAGTTTTCAACGCCTGTATGGCAATACTTACAATCGATTTTGTTATCGCCTGCATGTATCTTGTGGTTGAAGGGGATGGGCTGGTCGGGTGAATAGCCCACATAACGGCTAGGTGAAAAAATCAAATATGCTAACGCAGCTATCGCAACGATAGGCACAGAGATCTTGAGTATTTTTATATTCATTCGCAGATTTCCTGAATCCGTTTACACTGTCTTCTGACAAGGAAAGGTAAAATCCGAAAAAAAGCAAGTATGTAAGGGTTTTGGTTGTGAAAAAACATTAAAAGAGACATAATCTGAAATTTTTTCTGAACTTTCTTAGTTGAAACTAAGTCTCAATAAATAGGAAAAATGCCACCGAACAAATGTTAGGAAACTTTAAATTCGAAAGTCTGAATGCTTTCAGAATGAGGATTCAAAGGGAAATACCGAAAGCTTTGGTTGGTTGGGACAAAAAAAAAGGCCCTGATTTTGACATCGAAGGGCCCTAAAAACCAGACTTACACAATTTAGCCTAGTTATACTTTCGAGTTTTTAAATGATTTCCCCTGCATTTTTTTCACCCAAACCAAAGAAATTTTCTTTGTGACCAGGTTTCTTGTCTCTTTTTTGAGAAATGCGATCGTAGGTGTTGCCACTTTGAAGGATTCTTTTTCCATAACAGGTATGATTTGGTATTCGGAACCTACCATCTCTTGCAATTGTGGTAACTTTTCAGATGGAAGTACGATGAGTCGCTCCGATTTTTCAGCCCACAACCTATCCAATTTTTCCTTATCATAGATATTTCTAAAATTTCGTTCCGCATAAAACCCATAGGATCGTTTCGAATTGGACATCCAGAAGGTATAGAGAACTGGTTCATTTGGTTCTAATTCCTTAATCTTTGTTCCAAATTCCCTGGAAGGTTGGTAACTGGTTAGGAGTGGATAAAATTGTAAGCTAATCGCACAAAAAAACAAAGTGGCACCCACAAGGGTCAGTAGGATTTCCAAAGGAATGAGTTGTGCGGAAAGTAAAATGAATAGGATCCCAATCGCACCGAATACATAGTATAAAATCCCAACATCGGATACAAATACAGGGAAGAGAAAAAACCCTACCAAATACACAATTCCTGCAACGAGAAACGAGGGACGTAACCTTGCCACATTGGACTGAAATAAACTCTCTTCCATGATTTTCCCAAAGTACAAAGCAGCACCCGGTAATACCCAATAGGTATATTGTGGCAGAGGGTATCTGGAAAACGAGATGAGGAACAAAAAGAGAAACACCCAAAAAGGAATCACAAAATCTACTTCTTTGTATTCATTGGCACGGATCTTACGCAGGATCTCTTTCCAACCTAACGATTTTGTATACTGGTAAGAATGGAACATGAGGTAAATGACCATCGGCAAAAGGCCACTGAAGAAAGCCCATGAAAAGGATTTATAAAAATAAAATGGATCAAACTTCACATCATACATTTCGCGATAAAATCGGCCAAAGGATTGGATCCATAAAAAGAAAACAGGACCGTATGAATTGAAGTTTTTGAATAAGAAAAAACACCAAAGTGCCGGAAGTGATGCCAATACAAAAATCCCCGTGGGGATTCTCATAGAGAGTAAAAGTTTCCAATCCCTTCGGAATAAAATATCCCCTCCAATTGAAATGGCAGGGATGACAACGGAGATGGGCCCTTTTGTGATAAATCCCATCGACATCATGAGATACATCAGGTAAAAATAATTTGGGTTTTGTTTTTTACCCAAATAATAAGAATGATAAGTAAACACAAGATATGCAGTGAGATACACATCGATTTTGGGATCCACCACCATCGCATATACACCAGGTGCTAGCAGATACGCGATGGATGCAAGGTAACCTTGCCTCTCCTTTCCACCAGAAAGAATGGTGATTCGGTAAATCGAATAAACGGAGAGTAAACTTAGAAAAATCGCTGGGATACGAAAGGCAATGTTACTAATACCAAAGAAAAAAAACGAAGTGGCAATGGTCCAAAAAGTAAGGATGGGTTTATCCAAATACCTCCTTCCATTATCGATGAGTGTGAAAAAATCATTCGATAGGACGAGTTCACGACTGATGCCTGCATACTGCGCACTATCGATATCGATGACATCCAGTGGCAAAGTAAACAAAATCGGCAAAGATGCCATCAGCAATAAAATACGGTAAAAGATACGTTCCGAAGGAGACAGTGATTCTTTCATTCAAATGTTCCTATTTGTACCAAACATTGTCCGAAACCTTTACAAGAATTTGGCTCTTGGTCAAAACATTGGAGGATATCACTATTATGAGTGGTACATCCGTCCATACATTGGATCCTACCTGTGCGTTTCACATCAGGTGCCAAAGTGAGTTTGAGTTCCTCTTCTGTACAAGTGACAAATTTTTCACATGCTAATTGGCATTTTTGTTCTACTATGTCTTGGCAATTGGAACCAAACAGAACCAAACATAAAACCAATATCCATTTACTTTGTTGTTTCACTTCGAATTCCTTTGAGAGCTAACATCCCACAGGCACCATTGATGTCCCTTCCAGGACTACGGCGATTGAGGATGGGAGCTGTCGTTTTAGCTTTGAGATGCATTACAAATTCTTTGACTTCATCATCGGTTGGCCTTCGCCATCCCGTAAAATCTGTGTTTAACGGAATTACATTGATTTTGCATTTGTTCACAGACCTTGCAATTTTTGCGAGTCGTTCCGCATTGTCACGACCCATGTTCACATCTGGGATCATCACGTATTCAAACGTGATGGCACGATCAAGTTCCTTTGTGAAACGTTTCGCTGAATCAACGAGTTTTTCCAATGGGTGTTTGTCGTTTACATCCATGATAGAAGAACGTGCATTGGGGTTGGGATGGTTCAGTGAAATTGCAAAATTAAAAGGTTCTTTGTTCTCAATGAATCGATTGATTCCAGTTGTCACACCAGCAGTTGAGATGGTGATCCGAAGGGCACCAAGTCCAAAGGCATCTTGATCTCTTAAGATATGGGCGGCCTTCATGACACTGAAATAATTGTGCATGGGCTCCCCCATCCCCATAAACACGATGTTTGTGGCACGGTCTCCTACGAGTCGTTCCACTTGCAGGACTTGGTCAAGGATTTGCCATGTTTGTAAATTGCCTTTGTATTCCAAAAGACCAGTGGCACAAAATTTACAATTGAGGGTACACCCAATTTGGGAAGAGATACAAATGGTTTTACGGCCACCGTCCCCGGAAGGGATCCAAACCGCTTCAATCTCTTTGTTTTCGCCCACGTAAAAGGTAAACTTACGTGTCCCATCATCTTTGGAAACCAGATCACGGCCAATTTCAATTTCGGGATAGGATGTATGTTGTTTTAACTTTTCCCTTACTTCTTTAGAGAGGGTTGTAAATTGGTCTATCGTCGTATAACGACTCTTATAAATTCCAGTATAAATCTGTGCCGCTCGGTATTTTTCAAGACCTAAGGAAACACAGATCTCTTCTAGTTCTTTTTTGGTTTTCCCTTTGAGAACCGGTATTTCCTCTTTCATTGTGTAGGTCCTTTCACCATTAGCCAATCTTTTCGTTGCCACCTTACGGGACAAGAAATTACACTCTTTCTAAATGTCTTACTCCAAAAAGCCCTATAGAACAAGTCTAAATTCACAGAATCGTCACAAAGTCGGAAGTTTCTTGGAAAGAAATGGACATTGACTTAGAGGACGTGATTCAAAAGCCTAGTAGTTAGTGAGGAAAATACACGCATGAATAGCGATGCCTTTATGGAATACGCCTTTATCGTCATGGTCGCACTGATCGGGATTGAAATTTTTGTTTCTTATATGAAGGGCAAACAGTTTTACCGATTGAATGTTCTTATAGCGGATGTTAGCACAGGTGTGATCTTTGCACTTGTTGGGGTTGTCATCCTACTTGGGGCTTTATATGTTTACGACATCATTGAAAAGAATTACTCTTTATCTGCTCTTGGTTATCATTTTTTCCCTTTGACAAGTCCATTCCAATTTTCACCTAGTTTTGTTGTGAATTGGCATGCACTCGGTGCCTGGACATTTTCAGTTGTTTTGGCTGATTTTATCTATTATTGGTTTCACAGACATTGCCATGAAATTAACCTCTTCTGGGCAACTCATGTCACCCACCATTCTACACAAGAAATGAACCTATCAGTTGCTTTCCGTGGAAATGGATTACAACGAATTTTTGAATACATGTATTTCCTTGTGATGGCTCTTCTCGGTATTCCATGGGCTATGTTTTTACTGAGTCACAGGATCCTAAAAGTGTACCAATTTGTGGTTCACACTCGTTTCATAGGCAAGTTAGGATTTTTAGAAGAGTTTATGGTAACCCCATCGAACCACCGTGTCCACCACGGAACACAAAGGAAATATCTGGATCGTAACCATGGTGGTATCTTTATCATTTGGGATCGTATGTTTGGTTCCTTTGAATGGGAAACCGACGAACCTATTTACGGTTTAACAAAACCAGTGAACTCATTTAACCCAATAACTGTCAACTTACACGTGTTTAAAGATATGTTCTTTCAAATCTTCAAATGTAAGTCGATTGGCGATGTGTTTAAAACCATCTTTGGACCTCCTGGATGGAAACCAAATTACTTACAAACACCTGACGACGAGATTAAAGAACCAGCCTATACAGAAAAATATGATCCAAAACCACCAATGGGTGTGATGGTATATGTGGCTTTACAAGCAGCAGTTCTTATGGCTGTGGGACTTGTGATTTGGAAAGTAGCAAAAATCAATTTAGAACAAGATATGACAATGCTCGGTATTTTATCCGCTGTCATTATCTTTAGTTTGTTTTCGATTGATCGTACGATGGAAATGAAACGTTGGTCAAGAAGGACAGAAGTGGTGCGAAATGTAATCTTTATCCTTGCATTTGTTCTTACCCTACTTTACTCTAACATACCAAATATCGCGATGTTTGCGATCCCGCTCATTGGCCTTTCGCTAGTATCCTTATTATGGATCATCATCAAACGAAAGACATTCTTTGATTTGAGTAATATTTCTAATACTTGGTATTAGATTTTATCGTTTGTAAGACGGATTCCGAAGGGAACAATTTATTCGACTTTAGGAGTTCGTCTCCCATATTCAAATAGGCTTTTGTTTTCTCCGCATGTTTGTTACAGAGACTTAAGTCTTTGTAACAAAGTCCTAGATCCACAAAAGGTTCTTTGATGGTTTTTGTTTCCCCTTGTCCACCTGATACCGATTGGTAGTACAATAAATCATCCTCAATCCAACCAAAGATATTTCCATATGCAAAATAAGCAGAGGATCCTTTTACCTTCCGCAAATCTCGGCCCATCACACTGAAATAAACCTCTCTTTCCATAAAACCAAGGATTGTTGGGATTACATCGAGTTGTGATGTGACATCTTCCCTTAACTCTGGTTTGATTTTCCCAGGAGCATAAATGAGGAGAGGAACATTTCGATCTTCATAATAATTGAGGAACCGATGGTGGCTATGGTCGGATACAAAAAAGAAAACAGTATCTTTAAAATAAGGAGCTTTTTTTGCCTTCTCCATGTATTCAGCAAGTGCAAAGTCAGCGTAATGTAGAACATTTAAGTATTCGCTATCTTGTGTGTCTTTTCCAAACAAACGGTATTTTTCATCTGGGACTTTGTATGGGTAATGGGTTGTACCTGTATGGATCACAGAAACAATTGGTTTTTCTGGACTCACATTTAACAGACGTTTGTGCATAGCATCAAGCGATGATTCATCTAAGTAACTCCATGGCCCTGTTTTGTATTCTGGATTTTTTTCTAACTCTTGTTTCCCAACAAGTGTATCAAAACCCCAGTGGTACATGATACTACCCTTATTATTGAAACTTAAATCAGTTCCTGTTACAAAAAGTGTTTGGTAACCTATGGTTTTCGCAATATTCCCTAAACCTGAAAACCTGTTTAGGATTTGGGGTGTTCTCACGGCAGTAAGCCCTGGCCTATCGGGTATTCCACCCATAAGTGCCATCAGTCCATTCGTAGTTCGTCCCCCACTGGCAAAAAAATGCTTAAAGAACATCCCTTGGCGGATGAGTTGGTTAAAATACGGAGTGACTACTTTTCCTTCCACCTTTCCTGATCCAATGATATCAATGAACTTTCCAGTCCAACCTTCGAGGACGATGACAACAATATGAGGCAAAGGTTTTTTAGAAGTGAAGTTTGTTTTGCGAAGGAGTGGATACTCTTCCGAAACAAACTCAGCTCCTGGATACGAAACTTCCTTTCTCACAATGGTCGTTGCATCCGATAATTTCATCGCATGCCGATCGTCCACCTTTGTCATTTTGAGATCAGTAATCACAGTAAATCCTGGGTTTAAAACCAAATCATTGGTAATCGTTTCTTTTGTGATAATCGCATCACTTGTCCGAAGTGGACTTGTTTGGATTCCACCCCGAATGCCAAGAACAAGTAAAGCCAACACAAGTAGAAATTGTAGACCAGCCCATTTGTAATGTAAGTTCACATGCGAGTATGGAAATTTGGATTGGATTTTATAAATTCCAAATCCAATTGCAAAAATGACCACAAGTCCTAGTATAAACAAAAGAGGATTTTGAGAAAAAGCAGATCCCACAAGTGGTAACATTTCGAAACCTAAATAAGCAAATGCTTCATACCCCAAATGTTTGTTCCCATTCTCATAATAAATCAAATCAGCAATGAGTAAAAAGAGAAGTAAGATAATAAAAACGACGGGAATGGTTCTCCAAACTGCCCTATACCACCGATTTCGATTTAGAAAATGGAGCGAGGAATACACCAAACTAAATCCTAGTAACACACATAATACAGAAATGTCAAAACGAGCGCCTTTTGCAAAAGCTTTCAGAATGATCCAAAATGATTTATCATTCATCCGATAGGAATACATCAGAAAAAAAGCGACGCGGTAAATGGTTAAAAATACAATTCCGAGTCCAGCAAGTAGCAGGTGGAAACGGATATAAAAAGGGACATGGGTTAACAATTTTTTCATAAAAGGATCAACTTATAAAATTTAAACAATCAAATGGATCTTTTCTTCCATTAGCGAAGGGTTACGGTTTCCCCAATTTGTAAATGGTCCCCGATTGGTAATCAGCAACAAAGATTTCACCATCATTGTCTTTGCCAAAGGTTGGGATGAGAAGGTTCCACTTTCCAAGTGCAATGGTTTCTGTTATTTTTTGGTTGGTTCCAGGTTTTGGTACATCAATCGCCCAAATTTTTCCTTGGATAAAATCACCAAAAACATATTTTCCTTTTAACTCAGGGATAGAAGAACCTGTATACACATACCCACCAGTAATGGATTGGCCTTCTTCACGGCCGTATTCATAGAATGGAGATTGGTACAAAGAAGGATTACATCCATCTGTAAAACAATGGAAACCTTCTGTTTGGTTCCATCCATAATTTTTTCCAGATAGGATGATATCCACTTCTTCAAAAGCATCTTGTCCTACATCAGCAGCAATCAAACGACCGTCAGGTGAAAAGCTAATCTTCCAAGGGTTGCGAATCCCATAGGCAAAAATTTCAGGCAAGAATCCTTGTTTTCCAACGAAAGGATTATCTTTAGGAATGGAATACGGTTTTTTCCCATCGGATTCGGGCGTGGGAGAAATGCGTAAGATAGAACCAAGTAACGTGTTTGGATTTTGACCGTTGTTTTTAGGATCGGCCCTCCATCCTCCATCACCAAGACCAATGTACAAATACCCATCAGGACCAAAGCCGATTTGTCCACCATTATGGTTTGGATAAGGTTGTTCTACTTGCAATAACACACGTTCGTTTTTTAGAACCATGGATTCATATGAGTTTGGATTTTCCACTACCCATTCGGCAATCACAGTCATATCCTTCCCTGCAGAAGAGATAACGGTATGTGAATACACCTTTGGTTCATTCGGATAATTGGGATGGAAGGTAAAACCAAGGAGACCTTCCTCACTATCCGTGATGACAGGGAATTTATGTAACACTCGCTTGGTTTTCTTTTCTCTGTCAAAAAGAATAAGGTCCCCTGCTTTTTCCAAAATAAACATAAACGGACTCTCAAATGGAGGGAACTGAATGTCGGTAGGTTCTTTGACCTTTACCACTTCCGTAAGTGAAATCGATACTTGTTTGCGAAGAGCATCCGGGCCAATGAAAATTGGTTTGGAGCCTAATACCTTTCCATCTGTTTCATATTTTTTATTGAATGTTTTTAATATCTTTCTGCCAACATCATCACAAGCAAGAGAAGATAGAGATACTGTAAAAAAGGACAAGGATAATAAGATTTGGATTTTCATACGAGGTTTTCTCCTTTTAGGATAATTCGCTTGGATTTGTATCCGCAATCAAAAAACTTTGGAAACTGTGATGAAACTATTTTCCCTCATTTGTATTCCCATTTTCTTTTTATTTGCTTATTTGCAGTTGAACGATCCAGATCCGTATTTATGGTTTCCGCTCTATGCAATCGTAGGAGTCCTTGCTACTGTTCGTTTTTTCAGGCGATTGCCTAAATGGATTGGAACAGTTCTCATTCCACTGTATCTGGTTTTATCAGTGTTTTATATGACCGAAGCACCCTATTTTGGAATGGAAGTGGAAGAAGTGAGAGAAAGCCTCGGCCTACTCATCGCAAGTGTAAGCCTCTGGGCCCTGATTTTGAAACGATAATCCCTGTTTTTAAGTTTCGGAGATGACTTTTCCGTCTTCCAGGATCATTCGAATGAGTTTTGTCATCTCAACTGAATATTCCACATCTAAGTGTTTGGTGACCCCTTCACAAAATCCATTGATGATGAGAAGTTTTGCATCATCTTCAGACATGCCTCTAGACTGAAGGTAAAACAGTTGGTCATCATCAATTTTGGAAACAGTCGCTTCGTAGTTTAAGGTTCCTTCTTCCCCCGATACATCGTTATAAGGATAAGCATGAGATTGGGAACGATTGTCCATCATAAGTCCATCACATTTGATGTGGCTATACGAACCTTTACTCGATGGCTCAAACTTCACAAGACCTCGGTAAGAGTTAATCCCACCGTCAAGGGCTACCCCTTTTGCTAAAATATTAGACCTTGTGTTTTTACCTACATGGATGATCCGAGCACCCGTATCTTGCACTTGGCCATTGCCCGCAAACGCAAGGGAAAGCACATCTCCAGTGGAATGGTCTCCATGTAAAATAATACCAGGATATTTGATTGTATTAGCACCAATATTACAATCAGTCCAAGTGATATGAGCTGCTTCTTCACATAACCCACGTTTCACTGTCCAATTGTACATATTCTTTTTCCAGTTTTGGATGGTAGTATAAAAGATTTTAGAATTTTTTTTGGCAACAAGTTCCACAACGGCTGTGTGGAAATTCGTACCTTTATCTTGGACAGAAGTACAACCTTCGCTGTATTCCAAATGAGCACCTTCATCAGCAATGAGAAGAGTACGTTCGTATTGGCCGGAGCTAGCGGCTGTTACCTTGAAGTATGCTTGAAGAGGCATAGGAGTTTTGACACCTCTCGGAATGTAAGCAAACGACCCACCACTAAAAACACAAGAGTTCAGTGCAGAAAATTTATTGTCTCCGATGGTGACAACTGTTCCCAAATACTCACGAACCAGTTCCGGGTATTCGCGGATGGCGGTATCAATGTCACAGAAAATGATCCCTAAATCAGTAAGTTCTTTTTTAACATTGGCATAAATGGTTTCGGAATCGTTCATGGTTTCGATTCCTGCCAAGTATTTGCGTTCGTGTTCTGGGATTCCTAGTTTTTCAAAACTACGTAAAATTTCAGGATCCACCTCATCCCAAGATTTTTTCTTTTTTTGGTTGGAACCTACATAATGCACATAGTCATCAATGTTAATTTGGAACTGCGGTATAAAACCCCAAGCAGGCATTGGTTTTTGTTCATACACCTCAAAGGCTTTTAAACGAAACTCACGTAACCAACTCGGTTCATTTTTGATATGGGAGATGGATTCTACAACCTTTCGTGTCAAACCCTTCGGAAAATTATCAGCCTTATAAAATTCGACATTCGGTTTTTCGGTATTTGTTGTAGATTCCATTGGTTCTCCCATTCTCTCGTTTTAGAGAAAGTGCAATTAATTGACGGAAGCGAAGTAAGCTTTTGATCCAGTAGGATCCGCTTTCATCGTTTTTTTCCCTTCATCCCAGTTTGCAGGACAAACTTCACCGTGTTTTTCCACAAATTGGAACGCTTTGATGAGTCTGAGTGCTTCTTCAATGTTACGTCCTACTGGAAGGTCGTTAACAGTTGCTTGGCGGATGATACCTTGTGGGTCAATGATGAAAGTTCCGCGTAACGCAACTCCAGCATCAGGACCAGACTCAATGAGGACACCAAAAGACTTTGCAATTTCTTTTGTTTTGTCTGCAATGAGTGGGTATTTAATCTCACCAATACCACCTTCTTTTTTAGGCGTTTTTTTCCAAGCTAAGTGTGAAAATTCGCTATCAACAGATACTCCCAATACTTCAGCTCCGATCTTTTTAAAATCTTCGAGTTTTGCATCGTATTCAATGATCTCTGTTGGACATACGAAAGTAAAATCAAGTGGATAAAAAAATAGAACCACCCATTTCCCTTTGTAATCGGATAATTTGATTTCTTTGAAACTGTCCCCGATCACTGCGGTTGCTTTAAAATCAGGGGCATGTGATGTCACTTGTGGCATAATGTCACTCCTTAGAATTATTCTAAGTACAGTCATTAGATTCTGTCTAGATGTTTTTCACTAAGCCTGAAGTTTTCCAAAACCCACTCTCTCGTTGTCACTGTTTCCACAAATCGCCTATCATGGCTCACCACAAGCAGAGCTTTCGGGAAACGTCCTAGTGATACCTCCAAGGCTTCTACAGATTTTAGATCCAAATGGTTTGTTGGTTCGTCTAAGAGGATCACTTCAAAACTCTCTTCCAAGTGGAGAGACAGAAACAGTTTTTTACCTTCACCTGGACTTAGTTCTTCGGATTCAGAAAACCGTTTGGGATCACTCCCAAGTCTGTGGATCCCAGAAAGAACTTTTGCTTTTGTGTCATCCGGTAAATTTTGAAATTCCCAAAGTAAAATGTTTAATTCGTTTTTTGAAAATTCCTGTGGCAAATAGAGATAAGGAATCCCCTTCTCTTGGAAAGTTTTCACTAAATACCTGAGAAGTGTGGACTTACCTACACCATTTGGACCTGTGATGGCAATTTTTGAATCAGGAAGGATTTCCAAATGAGAGGAAAGTGACAAAGACAGAATATCCAAAGAGATCGATTCACCATCGAACATAAATAAGGTGCTTCGTTTGGAAGGAACCCCATTCCATAGTATTCCTAAATTTTCTTTTTCTGGAAGTTTGTCCCAATATTGTTCTTCTTTTAGTTTGGAATGTTCTGTTCTTCTTTCGATTTGGTTTTTCAATCGGCCTGCTTGGCCATCTTTACCGGTCACTCGGGCTAAGTTCTTTTTTTGCCGACCGTCATGATCATGAAGATCAAGTCCCTTCTTGGATCTATGTTTATGAGAAAGACTTGCTTCTTCCCTTCTTCGTTTTAGTTCGGCATCGAGTTTTTTACGTTCTGTCCTTGCGATTTCCCAATCATGAATTCGCTCTTGTGCTTCCCTTTCCATTTGCCTTTTGCCCTCAGAATAATTTCCCGGGCGCTTAGAAATAAAGTTTTTTTCCAAAAAAACACAAGAGTTAGTCACCTCATCTAACAAAGACCTGTCGTGGCTAATCAGTATACCAATTCCCCGGTAATACAAAATTGCATCGCGAATGATTTCTGTACTTTTGGAATCCAGGTGGTTTGTTGGTTCATCCAAAATCAAAACATCTACATTTTTGGACAAAACCATTGCCAAAAGAATCCTTCGTTTTTCGCCGAAACTGAGAAACTTATAGTCCTCAACCGATTGCATTTTGATTTCGAGTAAACTCTTCCAAAATCCAGATTCTTTGGAATCATCGTAAAGAAAATGGGAAAGTTCTTCTTCTTTCATTTCAGTTCCTTGCGAAATCGAACAAATAGAATCGTTTCCCAAAACGATTCCCTGGTCGGGAAGAATCTCTTTAGCGATGATTTTGGCTAGAGTAGATTTTCCACTTCCGTTTTTTCCGACAATCCCAGTCCAACCTTTTGTGAAATGTAGGTTAAGATTTTGGAACAAAGGTTCCGACTGAGATTCGTATTGGTATGTTACATTTTGAACGGTAATATGATCGGACACGCGACAAACTCCTTTATTTTCCAAAACGGATAATAGGTAAGCATGTCTTGTCCTATGCATAAGGAGAAGTGTGGATTTGAAATTTAGTTTTTGCTTACCTATTTAATTTAAGTCGCAATCTCATTGGAGTGTACCTCTACTACATCTGTTAGACTGAGAACATATAAAAAAGTTGTCAAGAGTTAGTTTCCTTTTGCCATTAGGAATTTTTCCATAAACTCTGTGATGTCTCGAATGTTTCGGTTGATCATCTTACGAAGTTCAGGTGGTATATTTTGGGATTTGATCACTCGGTAATAATTGAGAGCATTTTTTAACATCTTCCGACGGGCAAACTCTTGGGCTTTCATGAGCATCGGTTTGTATTTATAATACGAATATTCCATAATAGAATAATTCTTTGATAATCGGAACGCATGTGGGATTTTTCCAAAATCATAAGTTAGAGTTAAAAACGGTGCATCATCCGCTTCTGGTGGTTTTAATTCCAAAACCCCATGGATGATTTTTTCAGGTTCATCCTCGGTGGCTTTTTCAGCCATCTCCTCAAGAGGCATGGGAGATTCTTCTTCCGCAATCTCTCCCAAATCCCCATCGACAATTTCAATTTCAGGACCATCTACATCATCAAATGAAGGACCTTCTGTTTCACCAGCTTCTTCTTTACGTTTACGATCCCTAAAAACTTCATCCGCATCAGGTAACCCGATTTTAATATCGTCAGCAACGAGTGGCCTATTTGTGAGTTCCACTTGGATGGGCATATCCGTTTCAATAATCGTTTCCGACTTATGTTTGTTAGGATCAACTGCCTCTGGTAGTTCTACTTTTGAAGAAATTAATTCGTCAGTTTGTGGATCAACAGGATCAGGGAGTTCCAGTTCCTTACGTAAAGAATCTGTTGTATCTTGGAACCAATTCGGTTCCTCACCAGTTTGTTTCCTTTCTTCTGGATGGAGGAGTGGTTCTTTTTCATCCCTTCTGAGATCATTTGGATCTGGTAATCCAATGGGTTCTAAGTCCCATGACTCAGGTAATTTTAAATTGGGTTGCTCAGGAAAGTAAGGTTTTAATAAATCATTGAGCGAAGATTCTTCCCCTTTTGCTTCAAATTCTTTTGCCTTTTTTTCAAGTTTTTGAAGTGCTTGGTTTTTTAAGAATTCTTCTCTTTCTTTAAAACGATCACGTTTCCGTCTGTCTTCCCCAGACCGTCTATCTTTCCTTCCTACTAAATTGTTTCTACGGTCAGGATTTTTCCTTCGTTCTTCACCAGACCTTCTATCAACAAGAGGTAAATCTTTAAACTGTTTCCAATCATTTGAAAAAAATGTATCCTCAGGTAAATCAAGCTCTGATACATCTTTTTTAGAAATTTGCTCCGCTAACTCCTGCAAGTCGAAAGGTTTTCTTTCCTCTTCCGGTTTTTGTTTGTTTTCCGGTGGAACAAAAAAGGGACCTACAATTCCAGAACCTGCTGGTGCCATAGGAATACCAGATGGAGAAGATGTTAATCCTCCAGCAGTCAAACCTTGGTTCAATGATTGTAATAATTGGTCTTGGTTTTGAACAAGTTTTGGATCAATGACTCCGGGAGATTGTGGACTTGATTGCAAAAACTGATACACAATTGGATGAACCAATTGGTTGCCACCTTCAACCGTTTGGTTGATTTGTGGCCCACTAGGAGGTTGTGGATCACTTTTCCCTTTGGGAAGTGGAGGTGGAGGAAACTCTCCCAAATTTTGACCAGGAGGTAAAGAAGGTTCTTTCTGCAAATTGGGAAAGTTAGGTGGTGGTGCATTCTGTGCAAATTGAATGGCACGAGCAATTGATTCGGCAAATAATTCGGATACTTCTTTTAAAGCATGCACCAAATCACTTAAGTCTTTGTCTGATTTCTCTATATTCCCTGGTGGTTTTGGTTTGTTTTTTTTCGCAGAATCCTTGTCCTGGGGTTTGCCATCTTTTCCAGTTTCTCCAGATCCTATGTTTGGATTGTCTTCTAAAAACTCTTCTAAATCCTGAATGTTTTTTTTGATTTTCTCTTTGATGTCAGCATCCGGGATACGATTGCCAGTCCTCTCAAAGATCTCAATTGCTTCCTCAACTTGTTCCGCTTCGACAAGTGCTTCTGCATTGAGTAGTGGCCTACGATGGAAACTATACTTCGAATTTTTAGAAATGATGTCATCTGCTGAAAAACTTATCTCGGGACTTTCTCGTCTGGGCCTAGACGGTGAATCATCAACTTCGGGATTTATTTCTCCAAAGTCACCTAACGGAAGATCACTTAGTGATTTAGGCGGTTTTTGTTTTTCTCGTTTCCTTCTGGGTGATTTTTGATTTTCATCACCACCTAAACTTGGTTCGTCGGAATCACCTTCAAAGTTTGGTAAGTCGGATAGTTTTTCGGATAACGATTTTGGTTTTGAATTTGGACTTTTGGTATCTGTTTGGAAACCAAGTTCCTCACCCCTACTTTGTTTGTTCCCTTTTTCTCGGGAAGACCGCCCACCACCTCTTTTGGGGGCTTGTACCTCATCGGTTTCATCACCTTGCTTCTGTTTGAGTCTACGTTTTTGCCTAGGACTCAAAGACGCACCGGACTCACCACTCCCTTCACGACGAGAGATCTCATCGAGATCGGCGCCAGCACCAGAGAGACCGAGTAACATCATAAGGGTTGTTAACATAGAAGGGTTCTACTCTTTATTTTCGAGGTTTAGAGAGCTGTAACTTAAGAAATTTACAAAGAATATTGCATTTCTAAGTATTTTACGAGGCTTTTTAAGCCAAACTGACTGCAAGTTCTTTTTCTGCTTGACACAAGAGAATTTCTTGCGTTCCATGGTGGCATGAAATCCGTTGCGAAAAAAAATCTCAGCTTTGCCTCCTCTCCGGACAATGCAGACGGGTTGCAGTTAAAAATCACATTCGATGAAGACACAAAAACTGCCTTCGGTGATTACACCTGCCCCGAAAAATACCAGGGTTTACCAGATCAAATCCATCCAGGGATTATCTCAACCATCCTTGACGAGATCATGGTCAAGATCAATGAAGCGATGAATTTCGAAACCACAACAGGGGAACTTACAATTCGTTTCCTACAACCTGCAAAGGTGAATGAACCTCTTCACTTACGTGGATGGTTTGTGAAAAAGAACAAAAAAATCATCGAAAACCGTGCTGAAATCGAAAATGAGATCGGCAAAATAGTGGCCCGCGGAAAAGGTAAATATATCGAAGCTGAAGACTGATTATGCCGATGTGGTGGAATTGGTAGACGCAGTGGATTCAAAATCCACCGATGGCAACATCATGCCGGTTCGATTCCGGCCATCGGTACCAAAAGTTATTTAGTTCGAAATCTCGTACAAGCTTTTTGATAAAACTCTTTTTCGATTTTATCAATTGCTTGTAAAACGAGAACCATTTCTTCTTTCTTAAGCAAATCAAAAATCTTCTGACCTTCCTTAAGAATTGAAACTCCAAGTGAAATTCCATTTTTATCATTCTCCGTATAGAGAGATTGTTTCGATTCCATCTTCACTAAGATATCTTCCATAATCAAAACGATCTTTCGAACGAGTTCTTTGTCAGAAAAAATCGAAAATAGAGCACAAACATCTTTTCGAAATGCATCTGCTTTCTCCCTTTCCACAAAGGAAATGAGTTTCTCCATGGCAAAGTTGGATTCTAAAAATGTTTTTGGATTCTCCTGTGCATCGAGTGCCAACACCAATTCTTCCTCAAAACTATGTGCTGTCACATAGGAATGCAGTGCTGACATCCCAGCTTTTAATGCCATGGGAAAATGTTTTCCAAACCGAAAGATCGACAAAGCCAAGTTTCCGAGTATCCCCCATATTTTGGAAGGATGGTTTACAAATCCAGATAACGCGTCAAAGGCGGCATCTAACTTCTTTCTTTTTTCATAAGAAGGATACAAATATTCCAAAAAAAACGTTAGGAGTTCGTGAATTGTTTTTTCAGATATGGAATGGAATTCTGGATAATTTTGTAAGTTCTCTTTCGAATAACGAGACACCAAAGAATTTTGGTAGAGTTGGATAAACTCAGGGAACAAAGAATGGTGTAATACTTTAGAAGTTTCTTTTTTTGGCTTCATAGGTTGTTAAGATTATAATACGTCTTCAAAATAAGTTTCATAACGTTCCCAATTTACTTTTTTACCCTTGGGGTTGTAAGGAAGATTTGGATTTTTTTTCACATCGAGACCAACAAATAAAGAATAGATGCCCACAGCCAACGAGATGGCTGTTTCCTTTTTGTTTTGTGTTAAGTATTTGATATCACGGCTACGGTTCACATATCCTATTTCAATAAAAGCACAAAGGGCATTGGTATAAGTAGGTAAACTATAGGTAGAAATATATGGTTTTTGGATGGGACCAAGTTCTGGATAGGGCGAATCTTTTTCTTTTAATTGGATGGGAAGCCCGTATTGGACAAACCGCATGAGTTCTCTAGTCACATAATGGTTGTCACCTCCAAATCCTTCTTTTCCACCTTCCCTTCTCCACTCTTCCTTTTTCCCCATTTCCCTTTCCCAAAATCGGCCCGACTCTAAAAACTCTTCGTGTGTTTTGGCATAAGGACCTTTTTTCCCAATATTTTTTTCCCAATTGGGATCATCTGCATATTTCCAACTAATCATGTTTTGGCGGTAACCTTCAAACTTGGAAAGGTCAGTTTCTTTTCCATTTTTTTTAGACCAATATCCATGGAGATAAATCCAAGTATCCGCGGTGGCATTTTCTAATTTACTCCAACCCGAATGGAATATGAGCCAATCAGACCAAGGACCTTTTAAGAATCCATTGGGGGATTTTTGTTTGTCAGATATTTTTTTTAAGTTAGAAAAGGTTTTGTAACCAGGAGTGAGGACTGCTGCCATTCCTCCTTTTTGGCCTTTACTTGCTGGGTTTAAGTGAAGGGATAAAACCAAATGGGGTTTTAGTTCATTGATTTTAGACAACCTTCCTTTTTTTCTGATTCCAGATTTGGGATCTGGAAAATCATAAAGACGGTAGGGTGCATTTGGATCGTCGGATGGGGCATCATCATCAAATGAGGATTCTCTTGTTAGGTGGCTTATAAGTTTCACTCGAGTGAATTCATTTTTTTTGGAAAATAATTTAAGATAACTTTCGAATTCTTTCCACCCAACATCGGTCTCAGTTAATTTTAATACCTTATGGACTTCTTTTGCTAAATCGAGTACAACCTTTCTTTCCGTAATACTTCCATTTTCTGTGCCCTGTTTGTATGTTTCTAAATAGGTTTGAGTAACACTGTCATATTTATCTCCATGTTGTGCCTTTGGATCTTTGGCAACGCCACCATGGCCAGGATCGATCACGATACGAAAATTTGGTTCAGAAAATAAGGAAAAAGTAAAAATGTAAATACAAACTGGAAAAAATCGGAGTAAAAACGGAAGGAAGTTTAGATAAGATGGAGACACGCTTGTGCCATTCTCCGCCCTATAGCGAGCGGAGAAAAGAAAAGTTTGAAGGTATTATTTTGTGTTTTGGCTCACGATTTGATTTTTATTATCAACCAGATCTTTTGCATATTTATCAGTAATCACTTTTTTATCAGCTTCTTGTTCCTTGAAATCAGTTAAGATTTTGATTCCATAGTCTTTTGCGATTCGGTAATGTACGATAGCATCGTAATAACGATCATCCCTAATCATATCTGTTGCTAACCCGAGTTGTCCATAAGCAATTCTGAGTTTTTGTTGTGCTTCTGCAATTTCACGGTAAGGTACAACAGGTTTTACACCTTCTGTAGAAGTATCTACCAACTGTGCTTGTTCCTGTCCAGTAATGGTATCGGCACAATCAGCTAGTAAGTTTTGTGTTTTGGTATCATAACTTTTGGCAAATTTACCAAGGAGGGTGTTGATGTCTTTTTCAAGAATCACCATCGCTTTCCCAGAAGCAATATAAGCCCTTCGGTAGTAATAACGTAAAACAATTTGGTAGTCTTTTTTGATTTTATCTAATGCTGTTTTGGAATCTGGAACTTCGTCTCCAAAGTTTGCCGTAACAATCGTTAACAATTTAATTGAATTGATGACTCGGTCTTTATTGTTTTCCGAAATGTTTTTATATTGTTTTCGTTCTAAATTGGTTCCTTGGTCCAATTTGTCTAATTCTTCAAAGGATTCCTTTCCTTTTTCAGGTGCACCTGATTCCTGTGCCGTTACCGAAAGACTCAAACAAACCAAAGACAGAATCAAAAAACTTTTTTTTAACACGAAACGTTTCTCCTTAAACCAAGGAGCAGAATACACGAAAAGTTCTAGGTTTGACTACTATTTTTTCTACTTCTGAAAAAAGAGTAAACCGTCACCAACGGGAAATAAGGTATACTCCGAAACTTGGGATTTCACCTCATTCCAAAGTTCCATCACTGCCATATCGGATGGTTTTTTGGGATCTGGATGCAAAACTCGCCCATGCCAGAGTACATTATCAAAAACAAAACTGGCACCTTTTTTTGCCTTCGGCCAAAGGGTTAGGAAGATCTTTGGGTAGGTGATTTTATCACAGTCCACAAAATAAAAATCCGTATCGTTCCAAAAGGTTTCATCTTCCAAAGTATCCAAAACAGAACCTGTCACCCGAGTAACATCCATTTGGTCTTTTAAACCCATTTTTCCAGCATACACTTCCAGTAGTTGGGCTTGGTCTTCATTTCGGTCCACTGTGATGATCTTCGACGATTTAGATCCATAGACCATCCAAAGTGTGGAGTAACCAAGACCAGTCCCTAATTCTAAAATCGTTTTTGGTTTGAGAAAGGATACCAAATGGGACAAAACTCCCCCCGTTGCCGCCGTTACAATGGGTATGTTTTTTTCTTTGGCATAAGATTCCATTTCCGAAAACACAAGATTGGGTTTGAATACAAGATCTGAGTCAATAAAAGGTTCTAAACCTTCCACGTAAATGCTAGGTCTCGGTTTCATGATTTAGGAGGTAAAAACAAAGAGATTCGATCTTTTAAAATGGCCGGGACTTTTTTTCGCAAAAAATCATTTAACTCACGATAACTATAACGTTTGGAAGGATGAATGAGGACAATCGCTTCATTTTCAAATAAAGAAGCATGTTCGACTATTTCATCAAAATGGGTATGGCCCCACTCCCTAGCTCGACTCACATCTCGTTTCTCACAATAGTAGGTACATTCCATAAAAAGGATTTTACTCTTCCTTACATCTTCGTTGGCCAACACATATTCAATTTTGGAATCTCCAGAAAATGAAACAAGAGGAACTGAAATTTCTTCTGTTGGATCAGTACCGTTATCCTTTGATTTTCGAATTTCATCGGAGTTAAGGGATAAAAATTCTTTTTTTAACTTTCGTTTGGTTTCATATACAGTATATCCTTGCGATGGAACTCTATGAAAACTTTCTAATGGTTTAAAATAATATCCCGGTTTTAATTCCACTCTGTCCCCAAAATTCAGGCCATAAAGCTCACATTCATAATCAAATTCTTCTATTTCGGAATAGAGTTTTAAGATTTGAGAGAGTTTTGGCTCGAGTGCCTTAGGTACATAAATTTTAGGGATCGGGAGTTTGCGAAGGCTTCTTTGGGAAACATAGTATGGGATTCCGCAGGAATGGTCTAAATGCGCATGTGTAAGAAGGATTTTACCAATGTGAATTTTATCAGGATTGATGAATCCAAAATCAAACATAAAGTCAAGAGATGGGCATATGATGGAAGTGCGGATCCCACCCTCGGAGATCCCTTCAAATTTAATTCCTTTGTATTCAAAACTTGCTGTTAACATCAATCTTCCGGTTGGATGACTTTCACTGAACCTTTCCAGAAACTCATCAGTGATTTGGGACCAACTATGGTTGTGATCATTTTGTCCGATTGGAAATACAATTTTCCCACTCGTTTTAAGTCTGCCAGTGAAACATTTTCAATTTCTTTTCGAAAGTTTTGCAAATACCCTTCTGGCATTTTGTGGTCACGCCTTCTCACTTCACTTGATAAAGTTCGTTTATCATCTTCGAATTGAAAGACGAACTGATTGATGATCGCATTTTTTGCACGTAACAATTCATCCTCTGTGAGTGAATTGATCAGTTTTGGTTGGATGAGTTCTTTCATTAGGGATAAAACATCTTTTGCAGATTCTGACTTTGTCATGGCATAAAATTGGATGGTTCCATAATTTTCCTGAAAATCAGTGTTACTACCTGCGGAATACGCAAGCCCTCGATTGTTTCGAATTTCTCTCATGTAATACGAGTTAAACCCACCACCACCAATGATATAATTCAATACTTGAATCGCATAAAAATCAGGATGGTTGTGTTCTGGTAAAACTCCCATCATGGAAATGAACGTTTGGTTTACATCTTTTGTTACCAAACGAATTTCTGTACCTTCTTTTGTTACATTCGCACTTAAAATAGAAGGAGTGATCATTTCTTCTTTCGGTTGGATCGTTTTTGGTAGGTTCGAAAAAAATCCATCCCAAGATTTTAGATCAAAATCCCCTGTGATGAGTAACCTTCTTTTTGATTCAGAAAGGATCTGAGATTGGAAAGTGAGTAGTTCGTCCATACTCACTGAATTTATATTTTCTTTTTTCATGGAAGTGCCGGCAATGGTTCCGCGAAACAATGCTTCTTTTGCTTTCCTACTTCCTAGTGCCGAAGGGTTATCATTCCTTCGATTGATTTCTTCCGTTAACTTCCCTTTAGTAACTTTTAATAGGTTTTCATCCAAATTGGGATTTTGGAAAAATGATTGGATCACTGGTAATACAATCGACTCAGTTTTCTTTAAATAGGAAAGACTAACGATTGTTTTTTCGTAATCCACTGAAACGGAAAAAGACGCCCCATAAAATTCCAAGGTTTCTAAAAACTTTTCTTTTGGATATGATTTGGAACCAGACAATTCCCAGGTATCTTCCAAGATTCTCGCAATTTCGACAGGGCGTGAACCTAAATGTTTTTTTCCATGGTAGATTAGAATATCCGCATAAACGATAGGGAACTCCGAATTTTTTAACGAAAAAACTTCTACTCCAGAAGGATTTGTGGAAGAAGTAATTCCAGGAACATCAAATTCTAATGGTTTGATTTGGATATCCTTTACAAATTCTCCCATTTCTCGTGCGAACAATGGAGAGAGACAAATAATTAGTAAGATTAAGATTCGTTTCATTATTATTTTTTCCTTACATCCTCTAATACACCGATGACAACATTTTCTTTCGTAAGGTATCTTGGAATCAATGATTGGATTTCACTACTAGATGCATTCATAATGGTTTGGTATTGTTTGAACAAACCTGACCAATCTCCATATAACAACTGATAATAACTCAACAAGTCTGCTATTGTTCCATTTTCATCCAATGTTTTGATAAAATCCGATACCATTTGGTTTTTGACCTTATCCAATTCCTCTTTTGGAATTCCGTTTTCCTTAATACGGTTCATTTCTTCCCAAATGATGGACTCTATTTTTTCAATGTTTGCACCTTCATTTGGTTTAATGAAAAATACAAAATAATTTTGGTATCGTTCACCTGGGTAACCATTGGCAGCACCAATGCTTAGTACTAACTTTTCTTCCAGAACCAAACGTTTATAAAGTCTTGATCCAGTTCCAGAAGTTAAAATTGTTGAGAGAACATCAAAACTGGAATTATCTTTGTGAGGATAAGGAGGTTTTAGCCAACCCATCATCATTTGACTACCAGATGGATGGTACACTTTAAACCGTTTTTCACCAGGAAATGATTTTTCCTCTACTTTGTAATTGGGTCTTGGTTTACCAGGTTTTAGATCGGAAAAATATTTACGGATGATTGATTCCGTTTCTTCCATATCAAATTGGCCCACAATGGAAATCACCATTCTATCTGGAGTATAATGTTTTTTAAAAAATTCCTTAGTTTCATCAATTTTGAGAAAAGGAAGTCCAGTGGAATAACCGATTACAGGTTTTCGGTAGGGATGGCTTTCAAATGCTAAAGAAAAAAACTTTTCTCGCAAAACACCAGCTCCACTATCATCAGTTCTCATCCTTCTTTCTTCGATGACAACATCACGTTCTGTATAATATTCACGTAAAATGGGATCTTTTAATCGATCGGATTCAATTTTTGCCCATATTTCGATTCTGTTGTTTGGCAATTGGATTTGGTAATTGGTTACATCTTGCGAGGTGTAAGCATTAAATCCAACTTCTCCATTTTGTTCATAAATATAAGAATCTTCATTTTTCACGATGAACTCATCTTGTAATTGGATGAGATTTTTTAACCTTCGATTTAATGTTTCGATTTCAGATTCCAAAGAAGTCGGAACCATCTCCCCTCTCGTTAACAAATCCCTTCTTTGTAATTTTAAATTGTCGAGTTCTGTTCCCCAAACTTCGATTTGTTTTTGGTATTTTTCTTCCTTTTGGTAGTCAGATGTGCCTACAAATTTGGTGCCTTTGAAAAGCATATGTTCCAATAAATGGGCAGTCCCTGCTTCTTCAGGTGTTTCGTCCACAGCACCCACCAAAAATTTGATATAAAGTGCAACTGTCGGGGAAGTTCCGCGTTTCATCATCACAACCTTCAGTCCATTTTCTAATTGAATGGTTTTGATTTTTTCGCGGAATTGGGACTCGGAGGTTCCAAAAAAAGAATCCTCTGAAAAAAGAGGTAAAAATTGTAGAAGGAAACAAAGGAAAAAGATTCGTAATTTCGACATCATCTACTAGTCTTGAAGTTGGAAATGGTTCGTAAACTTCTAATTTTAAGTCTCTTTTGTTCCTGCCGCCTCTTTACCATAGCTGATCCCAATTATGTGGAACGTGCCTTACAAAACGAATCGGATGAAGGTTTTATCTCAAGAGAATTTTTCCAAATCAAAGTAGAGATTCCTGTTACCTATCGTGAGATCGCAGGAAAAGATAGAAGAGAAGACTGTAAAAAAAGAGCATTTGTAGAAAGAGAAACCCTTAGTCTACCGTTCCTTCTCAAAATCCAGCGGCAACAGCATAAATTTGGGGAAGGTTTTGATTCTTACTCGAAGTCTTTGGAAGGTAAAGATCGACAAACAAGGCTCATTACAAATGCACCTCAATTCCCTATGACAACTGGAACAGGAACCACTCCAACACAAACTACAACCACAACTCAAACAACTAATTCAACCCAAGCAAACTCACAAAACGTTGATCCCAATCTCCAAAGTTCGTCCCAAAATACGACAACCAATCCTAACCAGAACCTAGACGGAGTTAGGGGGATTCCCCAAACTCAAAAAAAGAACGATAGAGAAAACATTCACAACTTTGCCTGGTTTTTCGACAGTTTACACTTATACAAAGAAGATTACTCTGACCCAACAAAATGTGCTTTCCTATTCCGAAATATCCAACCTAAATTAATGGAACGTGTGGAAAAAACACCGATCTCTGATTTCAGGAAACAATAGATGAACAAACACCTAACAATTGCATTGCTATCAATTTCGATTTCTTTTCTTTTTTTTCAATGTAAATCCAAGGAAATAAAAGAAACAAATGAACCCAAAGAAACGATAGAAACCAAACCAGAAGAGTCTCCACTCGTCATTGAGTTTACAAAGGCAAAAGAAGGTTTTATAACAGAAAGTTTATTCCAGGTAGCTGTTTCGAGTGTCCTCCCAACAGAAAAAGAAAGAGAAGAAGAAGCTAAGTCAATTGCAGAACAAAAATCACTCAACCTACTCAAAACATATACCATTCCCAACTTATCTGACAAAGGGAAAAAGGAACTGAGAGATATCTCGAAAGAAGGAAAAATCGTCAACAAAAACGTTTCCGTTGGTGGTAGGTACTTTTTTCTTTACCAAATCCAAAAACCAAACTTAAAACGTCTTGTGACTAAAGATTTAGAATAACACTGATTAGATGGAAAATGTTTTTGTAACTTTTGCAGGAATACAGATATTCTTAAGAAAGTTACAATAAAAAAGTTTTCCTTCCATTAACAATTTCCCTTTTCCTTCCACTTGGAAGGTTAAGGGTTTCACATATTCAAAGTATTCTGGTTTTTTGGGATGTGTTGGTCCCGTTAGTTTTAATTCTGCAGCCGTTACCTTAAGTCCTTCCGAACCTGATAAAAAAATTCGATGAGGGGCTTCCATTTGAAATCCAAAATCTTTAGGTAAATACAATTCTAACTCATACTTGCCTGATGATTTTTCTTTAATGGAGACTTCAATGGGGTGCGATTCCATTGGTTCTCCAACTTGGACTTCCTTTGACTCATTACAACCAACAAAACCCAACAGAAAAAACGAAACCAACAAGGAGGATACAAATTTCCAGTTCATATCCATTAGACTTATAATACTTTCCGTAGGACTACACAACGGTTCGAATTTGTTCCCTTTTCATTATTGGAAACTTGCCAACAATTAGATAGTTTTGTAAAACTTTGGGTATGGACATAGGTTTTGTTCCAAACAAGACCTGTTCCTTCTGCCATTCGAACCACATCTTCATCTAGGTACAGTATCGAATTCCCTTTTTTTACTTCCCCCACTTCCATCACCATATAAGCACCTTTTTTCAATACACGTGCCGATTCTTTCAGTGTTGATCGTATAAATTCATTCCAATCATTAATATTACTAAAAATACTGAGTTTACGGTCTTTTGATTTCTCTATGTCTAAAAACCAGTGGCGTAACCAATTATCCCCTTCATAGTCAACTTTATCTAAAAATGGTGGCGAGGTTACAATCAAATCCACAGATTCTGATCCAACATTGGGAACAGAATTTGCAGAATTCAAAGAGTACAAATTGTTCTTAGAAAATTCATGATAAAAAGGTGGGATCGGCAAAGCCAAATCTCGTTTCATCTTTTGGTAAATTCTTGGTTTGATGGGCCTGTATTCCGGGTTAATCCCTTTTTTGGCATTGTTTTTAGCCTGAGCTTCTGGCGGTATTGATACTTGCGGGAAAGTATAAACTGAAAAAAATCCAGTACTATGCCCATGTAACCTAGACAATGCGATCAGTGAAATGAACTTCATTTCAACCGAATCATCGATTGCCATGTATTTTTTAAGATTCTTAATCTCTCTCAAAGTTTTAGGATGGAAAAAGGGTAACAAATTGACATCAAAGGGATCTTCATCCACTTCTTTGTCCAAATCTAACGAGTTTAATTTTTTTTCCAAATCAACTAGTTTGGGAACATACTGTCTCGCACTTGCTAAAAAGATAGAAAGTGGATGTATATCATTGTGAATCGCTGCATGACCTTCGATATTCGCTTGGATAGCCGTTGTCCCACGTCCACCAAACGGATCATATACGACTCTGTTTTTCTTTTTTAGAAATTCCTTCATAAAAAAAGAAGGAAGCTCTGGTTTAAAAGATGCTCTATAACTAACGGTATGATGGATTGGATGTCCTTGTCTTTGTTTTGCTGTCCAAAACTCACCAAAAATAAACTTATCCGAATCTTTAAGTAATCTGCCTGCTCCTGCCATCCTTTGCAAAAGCCTCCTCTTTCTTTCTTAAAAGATCGGAGGAAAGGTAAATCTTGAGTTGGATTTTTATTAAAATCTATGGGACATAGTTTTTCCAATCTGGGAAGTAAAAATCCATTTCTTTCATTGGATTCGAATGAACATGTACAATTTGGTTAGTTCTTTCATCCACAAAACGAATGCTATATGCATGTAACATTTGTCTTTCAAATACCAACTCTTCTTTTAAGGCTTCGGTCATACCAAAATTAACAAAATCCAAAAAGGTAGTTTCTCTTTTTCCATACATCTTATCACCCAAAATAGGATACCCCAAATACAATAAACTGGCTCGGATTTGATGGATCCTTCCAGTAATGGGTCTCACAAGGACCAAACTCATGTCCTTATCTTTGTTATATATGATGGGGAAAAAATGCGTTTGGCAAGTTTTTGATCCTAGAAATTCATCTGGTGAATATAACATTTTTTTTCGGATTGCAGAATGAATGTCTTTGCCGATATAACCATTTAACATTTGTTCTGTCTTGAAATTTCCAGAAACAATTGCAAAGTATTCTTTATACACTTCTCGGTTTTCAAATTTTTTCTGAAGCCACATCCTACTCTCTTCAGACTTCGAAAAAATCACGATCCCTGATGTTTCGCGGTCTAAACGATGCACAGGAATGATTTTTGGGTATTTGGTTTCTAAAAAACTGAGCAAAGTTTTGGTCCGATAACGACCCGCCGGATGCATGGGAAGATTACCTGGTTTTTCCACAAACAGGAACTCATTTGTTTCTTTCAAAATGGAATAATTTTCATCGACTTCAGGTTCGCGAATCCTTCCTGGAATTGGTTCGTATTCCAAGAGATCACCATCTAACAATTGTCTGTTACTTTTAACAAACTCACCTTGCACTTTAATTCGATTTTCTGCGATTAAAAATTCCCATTCTTCTAAACTATGATAAGGGAATTTTTGTGTGAGATAGGATATCACCGTTTTCCCGGCATAGGGAGGACGAATGACAGACTGGTAAGAAGTCATTTACTTAGGATCTTCTGGATTCTCTGTGAAGTTGTCATCCAAATGGTTGGCAAAAGGATCTCCTTCTGAACCTTCTTCCAAAACTGTTTCTGAACTTTGACTTTCCATAGTGGTCGATGTGGAATCAAAATTATCTTCGTTTGGTTCTCCTTCGTTTCCATCCGAACTTGGATTTTCTTTTGTTCCTTGTTCTTCAGGGTTCGGAACTTCTTCTTTTCCAACATTTAAAAAGTCTTCGAGAATCTCTGTATCTTTTTCTGTTAGGTTGTAGAACTGGCATCCAACTCGAAAGTTTGTTTCCTGGTTTCTGATGTTTTTAATGATACCGCGAATCGTTACTTTTTTACCAGCTTCCAAGTTCAAATCAAAAAGGATGGTACCATTTAAAGTAACAGACCTGGAAAAGGAACGGGAAGGAGCGTGGATAAAACTAATCCCTCCCATACTCAAGTCCATAACTTGGCAAACATCTCTAGATTCTTGGAATACGCCGGTGTTAATGATATCTCGACTCACTGCATTTGCAAATGTTTGGATTTGTTTGTACACTTCAAAATCAAGTGGTTTTTCGGATAACACCTGTACGTAACCTAAGTGAACATATCCTTTGTATTTGATGGGAACACAAATCTCAGAAGTATAATTATCAGGGATTTTGGAATTTTCGAAGATTCGTAAGTATTCATCAAACGGGAAAAAAGCTGGTGAGGCTGTCGATTTTTCTTTTCGGTCTACAATGAAAATATCTTTGTCATAATGGTGCATCAAGCGAAGACGGTTGTCCATCCTTCCTGCAAAAAAAATGGAAGAAAGTGGGAAAGCTTTTGCCAGTTTTGTACGGTAAGCAAGTAAAATGGCATCCACTTTTTTATCATCAAAACCAATGGCTTTTGAAACATCGTTAACATTGATTATGTTGTTAACAACCATCCCCGTTTGGATTTGGCTTACCTCAACCCTTGTTCCCTGTCTAGACGCTGTTGCAATTTGAATTTTAACAGGTGTAAGAATTTCGATACCATTTCCATCTCCACCTGCCAAATTGAAATGTGCTAAAAATTTGCTTCCATTATGCACAACAGTAAGAATACGTTCCCGAGTTGGAAACTTTAGATTGGTGTTGATGATGAGTGCTTTGTTTTTGAGGGCAATGATTTTGACTGGAAATTCTTTCTCTGAGTTTACGATATAAGCCGGTAATTTTCCAAATAAAGCAGTAATTACCTTCAAAATACCTTCAGGGTCTTTGATTTCTTTATCCATACTCAACCGTGTAGTTTATGAAGCAACATTGAGCGCTTAATGTCCACTAAAGTTTTTGCACCTGTCACACTCATTGACTGTTTTAGTTCTTCCGAATATTTTTGTAAAAGAAATCGTATCCCCGCATCCTCCCCACCAACAAGTGAAATGGCAACTGGCCTTCCTACAAGAACAGAGGATGCCCCAAGAGCCAACATTTTGAACACATCCATACCGGAACGAATTCCACCATCCACAAGGACTGGGATTTTTCCATTGACGGCTTCTGCAATTTTGGGTAACACCCTGGCAGTTCCAGGCATTCCATCCAAAACTCGACCACCATGGTTCGATACTACAATAGCAGAAAATCCACCTTCCACTGCTAATTTAGCATCTTCCGCATTCATGATGCCTTTTAAGATAAAAGGAAGTTTTGTTTTTTCTCTGAGTTGGATTAGTTTTTCCAAAGGCCTTGTTACACTCGATAAATTCTTTTGTACCATGGTTTTAAAATTCACAGCATCGATGTCCATACCGATGGCGAACACTTCGTCCGCCTCAGCTTGTAAAAATCGTTCGAGGAGTAAAGATTCATCTTCTCTTGGTTTACAAATCAGAATTCCTTTTCCAGAAACTTTTTTAAGTGCTTCTAACATAATTTTATATTTTTCTGGTGAAGCACCATCACCTAACCAAGCGAGGCTTCCATTTTGAGCAAAGGACCGAACAACAGTTAAGGCGTAATCTGCATCGGTCATGACAAAATTCATATTGGTACCCACACCAGTCATAGGTGCTGCCATAATCGGAGTTTTTAAATCATAACCCAAAAACTTGGTATGTAATTCTGGACTTACATTTTCTCGGATGTAACCAGGAAGGATTTTAAATTCAGAAAGGGCTTCATGATTATCTTGGAATGTTTCCATAAGTCCAACCCCACCCATTCCAGGTATACCCGATGCACAATTTTTCCCATCACAAACCTTACATACCCAACAGATTTCTTTTCCAAATCGAATCCGCGCTTGGTCTCCAATTTCTTTTTCTGTAATCGAAAATTGTTCATCTACCTCAAAGACAATGGTTTGTTTTACTTTTTCAAAAACTAGTTCTGCTTCTTTTAAACTGTCTGAAACAATGATCACGTGACCCGACTTATCAATGTTATTTGTGGGTTCTTTAATAATATCTCCAGGTTTGGACTGCAAAAAAACTTCCGATACACCTTCAATCTTTTTGATTTCTTCTACACCACGTATGGAAATCAGTTTTCCTGGTTTGGAAAGTAAGGACCTTTCAATTGACACTCGATTGAAAACTGGTTCTAAATTGTCTGGTGTTTCACCAAGTGAAATGAGAAGTGCTGCACGATTAAGATTCACTCCTGTTGATAAAGGATAGGTGAATGCTGACATAAAACCACCAGAAAGCCTGGCTGCAATTTCTCCAATTTTTACACCTTGTTTTGTGACTTTGATATCACCTTTCCCAGCACCCAAATGGATTCCAAGTGCCCTCATTCCGCCAGCCATCACTCGTTCCACTTCATCCAACACATCTTTTGGCATCGCCGAAGGCATGTTATGCCCTACTTCGATAAAATATGGTTCTCTTTCAATGATACGATCAGCAATCCCAGTCATATGGATTTGGCCTTGGAAAGCTAAAGCATCCACTGAAAGTTCCGGTCCTTCCATGTATTCTTCTAAAATCAATTCACCTGTGGGGCAAAACCGTTTTGCATGACGGAAGGCAACTTGTAAGTCATCACGGTTTGTGACCTTAATCACTCCACGTGCTCCCATATTATCAGCTGGTTTCATGACAAGAGGAAAGGATAACTCATCTAATGCATCTTTTGCGTCCTGCATCGACCACACAGGTGCAAAACGTGGGATGGGAAGTCCAAATTCTTTTAGACGTTTTCGCATCTTTACTTTATTGGATGCAGCTTCTGCATCAACAAATCGAATGCCAGGAAGTTGTAATGCAGAGGCAACAGCGGCCACTGTCATACTTGCATCTGTTCCTGCGGTGATCACACCATGGATTGTTGTTTTTTGTGAAAACTTCTTTGCCTCCCTTACCATACCTTCTACATCCTTTGTGGACATGAGGATGGTTTCGTCGGCAATTTGGAATCCAATCGAAGTGGGATTCATATCAGCAACTACCGTATGCAAACGCATGGTTTTTGCTGTTTGGATGATGGGAACTTGTAACAACCCTCCTCCGATGATGAGGATTGTTTTTCCTTCAACTGATTTCAAATGGGAACACTCTCCCTAGAAATTTCGACTTTTGATTTCACTTTACGAGTGATGGAACCTTTTTGGATGATTCCACCGGCATAAAGATAATCTCCATTTATTGGATAAAACGTAGCGGACTGACCAGGTGTTACACTTTTTACATCTTCTAAAAATTCAACTTTCCAAGTATCACCAAGTGAAGTCACCTTACAATGAACAGGTGCACTTCTGTATCGGATTTGTACCTTCATCTCAAGGGATTGGCCCGCTGACAGTGGTGCCAATGCTTGGTAGGTGATTTCTTCTAACACAAAAGATTCAGAAACCGTTTCTTCTTCCTCTCCTAAAATGACAGTTCCATCATCTTCAATGGAAAGAACATAAAGAGGATTTTTCCAAGCGATCCCAAGGCCTTTTCTTTGGCCAATGGTGAATCCTTCCTTTCCTTGGTGTTTGCCAATGATTTGTCCGGAAGCTAATTTAAAAAATCCTGGTGTAAACTGAATTCCCTTTTTTTTAAGGAAAGACCTGTAATCATTTTCTGGGATAAAACATATTTCTTGAGATTCTGGTTTTTCGGCAACGGGCAGCCCCATTCGCTTGGCTATTTCACGGACTTGTGCCTTGTCCATCTCACCTAAAGGGAAAACTGTATTTTTGATATTTTCTTGAGACAAACCGTACAAATAGTACGTTTGGTTTTTTTTCATATCAACTGCATTCCGAATGGCATACCTACCATCCACTTCAATCACTCGCGCATAATGGCCAGTGGCGATTTTATCAATTCCTAATTTTTTGGCTTGTTCAAACAAAGCACCAAACTTCACAAAGGTGTTACATTCTACACAAGGATTTGGTGTCCGTCCATCTTTATAATCACTGATAAAACGATCGATCACTCGTTCTCCGAATACCTTTTCCATTTTGATGACGTAAAACGGAATGTTTAACGAAAGACCTACATCACGGGCATCCCGAATGTCTTCTGGTGAACAACAGGATTTTTTAGTGGTATCACAAGCAGGTGCTTCGTATTCCCAAGTCCTAAGGTTGACACCAATGACATCGTAACCTTCTTCCATGAGAAGGCCCGCTGCAACAGCACTGTCTACGCCACCACTCATCGCCACTATGATTTTTTCTTTTTCTTTCACCTTAGTTCTCTTGGTGGATGATCCCAATACGGTTCCGAGAAAAATCCCAAAACAGAGGACGAGTCCTCAAAATACCAAGCCCAATCACCCAACCCTCTTCCTTATCCTTGTCCCCTGACAAATGGAAATTCTCAAGTGAAATTCCTGTGAGAAACTCTACGTTCTGGTAATCTTCCCGAAATCCTGATTTGGCGATGAGTGTCAGTGGTTCCATGGACCGCCAGTGGTTCATGATGAGAATGGAATTCCCTGGCCGAAAGACTCTCCTTTCCCCTAAAAACTCATCTCTCTCTCCTTTTGGTAACAAACTGAGGGAAGCTCCTGTATCAATGTGGGCATAAGACTGGAAGGATTTTGGGTATTCAAAGGATACAAATGTATGTTCTCCCTTGTGTTTTGTAACAAGGATTTTCAATTGGGTGCCGAGGTATGCATCTGGGTGGACACAAAAAGGTGAATTTTCTGAAAACCAATACAAATCCTTTTGGTCCCAAAAGATACAAGTTCCGCGGAAGAAATCAAGGCCCACAAGTCCTTGGATACCTTTGGGCAAAATCCCTTCCCCCCTTCGGATCATCACAACCTGTCCACCAATTTGGAATTCTTTGGAGATGGCAGAATCCGCTCCTTCATAAAAACTGATATTAGAACCTGTATCCCATAAAAAAGAAAAGGATTCATTCCCTGAATGGAACCCAAGCAGTAAAAGGGAAATCCCAGTATCTAACACTTGTATTTTGGTATGGGGAGGAAGGGTTCTCGGAAAGGGAAAAGTGGAAGAAATAGTTTGTGAGGGTTTGAATTCTTTTTTTGTGGGGGTTGGCAGACACACCCACAAACAGATGCTAAGAGATACTAAACCAATTTTTTGATACAACGAGAATGTGGGCATCTGGAATAATCTACCGTACAATCTCTGTATTCAATCCCTGTGTTTGCATCTTTTGTTTTGTATTCAATGAAACAAGAGTAAGGTTGGAAATTGAAGGAAGACAACCCAAGAGCACGATTACGGATGGATTCGTACACATCTGAGGGAACAGAGGGAGAAAGGTCTTTGAGTAGGTATGCAGGTTCTGCCATACTCTACCCATCGGCTATTTTTCTAATCTTTATAACAAATTGTGCGGTTTCGGCCAGAATGTTTGGCTTGGTACAAGGCTTTGTCCGCACGTTCAATCAGGTCTTTATTGTTTCTATCAGTGGCACGAAAACTAGAAACCCCAACGGAAAGTGTGACCTTTAAGTCAGAACCATCGTTCGGATTTTTGACTACCATCTCTTCCACTGCTTTACGGATTTCTTCCCCTTTGGCAATCGCTTCCTCTTCTGTGGCACCAGGCATCACAAGGCAAAACTCTTCTCCACCATACCGTGCAGGGATATGGTGTCGTTGTGCTTTCCCAATGAGTTGTTTTGCCACTTCGATTAGGACAACATCCCCGGCTTGGTGGCCATAGGTATCATTAAACGTTTTGAATTTGTCAACATCCGTAAAAAGCAGGGATAACTTGGTACCTTTTTTACGGCAACGTTCCATTTCTTCTTTGAGTTTGGTTTGGAAGTAGTGATGGATTTTTAAACCCGTCATCATATCAACAGTCGCAAGTTCATACAGTCTTGCATTGTCCACAGCAATCCCTGCAAGGTTGGCAAGGGTTGTCATAAATTCCTTTTCATCTTCCAAAAATTCTTCGGAAGTCATTTTGTCCCCAAGGACAAGTAACCCATTGACCTTACCTTTTGCATTCAGAGGGACAAGGATTTCTGCTCCCATTTTGCGAAGGTAAACAATATCAGGAATTTTGTTTAGGACTTCCATTTGCAGGATTTGGTCCATTGTAATGGCTTTCGGTTTTTCTTCAAAATAATGGATGAGTGGGCTATCGATTTTGATTTCGTAGTTTTGTTCGTCTGGGCTTAATTCAAATCCTTTGATCGATTGGGGTTCTAATTTAAAAATTCCGAGGTCTATTTCAGGCTCAAGGTACATGGCGGCATGTAAGGTCTGCAACTGCGCCAAACAGATGTTAAGAATTGCATCAATTAAATACTTATAGTCTAACGTGGAATTTAATGCACGGGAGATTTCCAGTAGTTGTTTTTGGTCGTAGATTTTTTTTTCGTAATGCTCAAAAACGATATCAGTGTTTTCTTTAAAAGACAAAACGCACCGCCAGAATTCTATATAAGATAGGAATCATTCGTTATATTTGACACCTGTAAAGTAAGATTTATGCGGAAATCGATAAATTTAAGCTGGGAGGTGAAATGGAAAGTTTCTTGATTGATTTTGTTGACAATAAACGAATCTTAAAAATAATGGTCTTATACCGCGCGGTGGAGCAGCTGGTAGCTCGTTGGGCTCATAACCCAAAGGCCACAGGTTCGAATCCTGTCCGCGCAACCGTTATCATCCCTTTCCCAATTCCTTACTTCTCTCTGTTGCTCTCCGGACAGCATCCCGAACTGCGGTAGAAAAACCGCCTCGTTCCAAAGCATCCAATCCATGAATGGTAGTCCCTCCAGGAGAAGTCACCCAATTGCGCACTTCCATTGGATGGAGAGTGTGGTGTTTGGAACGTAAATCACGGAAATACACAAGAGTTCCTTCTATGGTTTCCATTGCAAGACCCAAAGATTCCTCATAACTAAGACCCTCTTGTAACCCTGCTTCTGCCATAGCTTGCAAAAATGTAAGCACATAAGCGGGACCAGATCCAGACAATCCAGTGACCGCATCCATTAGGGATTCTTTCCCGATACGGATTGTTTCCCCCATCCCATAAAAAAGTCGTTCTGTATGGGAAACTGCTTCATCCTCACAAAAATACCCCATCGCACCACGATTGGACACGAGAGGTAAATTCGGCATCACTCGGACACAAGTGGATCCCTTTGGAGCGGCATTCACCAATTGTCCAAAGGAAATACCTGCGGCAATGGAAACAAAAATCGCAGGTTTTGTAAATTCTCCAAGGACTGGTTCCACAAGATTTGGTTTCACTGCGATCACAAACAAACCAGCTTCTTTTTCTAATGCATCCAATGTGGAAACCAAACTAACACCTTCGATGGGAGATTGTTTTAGGTTTGGATCAAATGCAAATAGTTTTGTTCCTTGGGCCACAAGTGCTTTGGCAATGGCTCCTCCCATTTTCCCAAGTCCAACCATCCCAACTGTTTTAAACGGAGTGTGTGCCATAATCCCTTTCCCCAAATATTTTTGATCCGATCCGAACAAAGTTTGATCCAAATTCCACTGCCAACACGTAATCCCCACTCATACCCATAGAAAGTTTTTTTTCTGGAAAATGTTTTTCACGTAACTGAGCCAAATTTGTAAAAACCTCTTTTGTTTGGTTGGGATCTCCCGAAGAAGGTCCCATTCCCATAAACCCTTCCCAAATACAATACTCGTTCTGGTATTTATTTAACTCATCTTTGTTTGTTAGAATCGTTTCTAAATTAAAACCATGTTTGGTATTCTCATTAGTCAGGTTTGTTTGTAAAAAATAACGAATTTTCTTTTTTTCTTTTTCAGCTCGTTTTAAAAGTTCACTAAGACTAGAAAAAGATCCCACACCATGTGTATAAGAAAAAATACCAAATAACTTACGTAAGGTTCCTGATTGTACGGGTCCAATGTGATGTACATTCACACTCGATTCTGACTCTGGAAATTCTTCGCGCAATCGAGTGAACTTATCAATGGCTTCTGGGATATAGTTTTCTCCAAATTCGCGAATCCCTTGGAGGTAAGCTTCCTTCACTACTTCATAGGGTTTCGTTTTGGAAACCGCTATCAGTGTTGGAGGATTCCCTTGGGAAAGGGTATTCATTTCGTTTTGGATGGACTGGTAAACCGAGATGTAATCTGCCACGATTACTTAGCTAAAGCTTTTTCTAAGGAATCAATTCTACGTTCGATCTCCATAAATCGTTTTTCATTTCGATCGTTGGAAGAGTTGAGTCTTTGTTCCACTTCTTTCATCCGAACTTCCAAGGAAGACGAATTGACAGTTTGTTTGGAACTTGTCTTTTTACTCACACTCGTTTCTTTGTAAGTCGTGGATTGTGATTTGTGACTGAGTTTGGAATTTATTTTTTTACGTTTCGACTTTGGACTTACGGTAGAAGTTTCTTTAACAAGTTTTCCTTGTTTTGATTTTGGAACCGTTGTTTTCGGTTCCGAAATGAACTCTTCTTTGTTTTTGGAAGTGACCTGTGGTGTTTCACCCAAAGATTGTTTTTTCACAACTTCCTTTGCGTTCTGCTTTGGTGGCTCTTTGTTTTCTTTGGGGGAAATTTGTTCTTCTACTTGGTCTAGTTTTTCTTGTAACCGAGAACTACTGTCTTTTGTTTCTCTTGTTTCTCTTGTTTCTCTTGTTTCTCTTGTTTTGGCACCACTTGCAACAGAAACTGACCTAGCTCGTTGTGAATCTGGTTCCATATCATCCAAACTCGGAAGTTCCGGGAGTTTGGAACGGTCTTCATCTGGTTCCCTCCCATTCGGTTCGTCCATAAGATCTTTCGTAGGGGTCATCGAATCGGGTGATTTGGTGATTTCTCGGTCCACCATCTCAACTTCTTTGTTTTTTCCGATGGTTTGGAGTTTTTGGTAAATTTCATTCCTATAGATAAATGCGAAAATGAACGATGAAAGAAGTAGGACCACTAGAATGGCAGTTGTGAGTATTTTCAAATTGTCGCGGCGGCCCATGACGTGCGGATTCCTTTCCTTTGATACGGATAGAGTACACGTTTTTGCGCTTTCGAAAAGTGAGAAATCATGCAGATCATAAAAAAAATCACATTCTTTCTAGGTTTCTTACTGAGTTTTGCCAGTCTTCTGTCTCTTCCGAGACCCCATGACCCAGACGAACTTGGCCGAGTGCAGATTTTAAAATCAGCATTGGCAATGGACACTCATTACCTACTCTACCTTGTCGAAGACTTTGAAGGCGAAAGGCCTTGGGATTTTTACCGCGTGGATTCCTTTTTGGCCGAAACACAGTTTGCTGCATCTGTGGCCAAATCAGATGCTTTTTTAGAAGAAACAAAATTACTAAAAGAATCAGGTTATCCCAATTTACAAAACCAAACCAGTTTCCTTTTACAAACTTATGTAGAAAACCCACGACTCGACCATTGGGAAATCAGACCTAAAGAACCAGTCCTTCTCCCACTAGGGATGCCCATCCAAGGGATCCTTTGGGTGTATTCGGAAGGACACCATATCAATTTGAGTATGGGCCTTTCACAAAAAAAATCGAAGGATTTGTATTTTGATTTGGGAACTCTTAATTTTGTAGGTTGGCGTAGGCTTGAATTTAAAATCACTTTGCCAAAAGAAAATACAAGGCTCATCCAATCAATGTCCTTCCCCATCTCGTTTGCTTCCTTTCGATTAAAAAGTTTGGCCTCCCAAAAAAAAGGTGAGTTCCATTTGTATTTTGATAATCTTTGTTTTGTGATTGATAAACGTACTTTTAGTTATCCAGGTTCGGAAGTGAATGATACTTGGGGTAACAAACGCTAAATGGTATATTTTTTTTACAACATCCTATTAATCAAAATTTGGATCTTATTAAAATTAGCATCCCTCTTCTCAAAAAAAATCCGAACTGAAATTTCCAAACGAAAACGTTCTTTGGAAACTTTGTACAAAAATCCACCCAATGGTAAAACTGTGATTTGGTTCCATTCGGCAAGTGTAGGTGAACTTGACCAAGCAAAAGCATTAGCAGAAACCATACGCCGGCATAGGCCAAATGTGTTTATCATCCAATCCGTTTTTTCCTCTTCCGTAAAAGAATCAGCTTTTACGGACCCATTGGCAAACTGTTACTTTTATTTGCCCTTTGATTTACCGTTTGCGTATAACAAAATCTTCAAACGTTTTCGACCCAAATATTTATTCATCATGGCTTGGGATACATGGCCTAATCTTTTAAAAAAAGCCAATCAGTTTGGAACAAAATCCTATCTTTGTTGTGCTAGTTTGTCTTCCCAATCTTCCAGGAAAAATCCATTGGTTCGCCTTCTCACCAAATCTTCCTTCCAATACCTTTCTGGAATTTATCCAAGCCACCAATTGATGGCAAAGGAATTTGAAGGTTTGGTCTCAACAAATTCCGACTTTTTAGTTTTAGGAGACACAAGGTTTGAATCGGTTTGGAATAAATTAGAAACAAAATCTCCAAATCCTAAATTTACAAACTTCATACAAAAACAAAAAGAGTATCTTTTAAGAAACAAACCAGTGATCCTTGGTTCCACATATCCAATCTGTGAGTCTCATTTTCTAAACTATTTAGAAACACATGGTGACCATCATTCCTTTTGGATTTTTCCCCACCAATGGGATTCCAAACGGATGTTAGAATGGAAATCAAAACTTCTGAAATATGGATCCGTAACCATTTTTTCTGAATTAAAAGAAAATGAACCTCTTCCTAAATTTTTACTTTTTGATCTTTTAGGGATTCTTGCTTTTGCGTATCGATTTGCAAGTTTTGCTTACGTAGGTGGTGGTTTTCACAACCGAATCCACAATACTATTGAACCTGCCGCCTTAGGCCTACCCATCATCACAGGTCCCAGAATCCAAAATGCACCAGAAGCAATCGTTATGCAAGAATTAGGTGGTCTTTTCAAAACGGTATCAGAATCAGATTTTTGTTCCCATTTTTATGAACTGTCGAAAAACAGTGAACTTAGGGAAAAGATGGGAAGTATCAATCGAAACTTTGTTGTAGAAAATAGAGGTGCATCGGAAAAGATTTATAACCGAGTTTTTCCGTATGACAAAATCTAAAATTGCCGCTGTTTCTCTCAATACGACCCCTCTTGATTTTTTAGGCAATTTTGAAAGTATCGTTTCTGCCATCCAAAACAAAGAATCAAAAGATGCCAATCTCATCCTATTTCCAGAACTTTGTATTTCAGGTTATGGTTGTGAAGATGCGTTTTACCGCCCAAGTCTTTGGGAAAAATCAATCGATGTTGTAAACAAAATCAAAACCATTTCTCCAAAACAAGTGGTTGTGGTGGGCCTTCCTGTTTTTGTCGATTCCTTTTTGTACAACTGTATGGCGGTTTTATATGATGGAAAAATACAGGCCCTTGTTCCCAAATTCAATTTGGCAAATACAGGTGTACACTATGAACGTCGATGGTTCCACTCACCTCAATCATTCACAAACAAACGAATCACAATCGGTGATACAGAAATACCTTTTGGTCATTTTTTGTTTTCGATGAAAGAATTTACGTTCGCAATTGAAATTTGTGAAGACAGTTGGTCGACACAGAAACCATCTTTGTTTTATAATTTATCAGGTGTGGATGTGATCCTCTCACCAGGTGCTTCCCATTTTGCGATGGGAAAACAAAATACTCGTAGGCAAATATTTAAAGAAACAAGCCGTAACCAAAACAATTTACAAGTCTTTACTAACCTCTGTGGAAATGAATCGGGAAGGATCATCTTTGAAGGGGGGGCATTTTTTTGCTCTTGTGGTTCCATTTTAAAAGAAGGCCCAAGATTACACTTCACTCCTTTTGCCATCACCAGTATTCCCTTCGACCCAAATGAAACCAAGGCATCCAAGGCGAGGAATTTACGAGAACCCAGTCCAAAACCCAATGGAGACGAACTCACCACAATCTCTTTAAAACCAAATGGACAAATCGAGAAAGAATCCCGAGTGTTTTTCCAAATTTTAGACAAACGTAGCGAAGAGATATTCCCGAGTATGGGTTCGACTGAATCCTTAAGCCCGTTTGAAGAATTCACAAAAGCAGTTTGTCTGGGATTATTTGACTATTTACGAAAATCCAAAACAAAAGGGTATACACTTTCACTTTCAGGTGGAGCTGATAGTGCAACCTGTGCCTTACTTGTCTCCACCATGGTAACCATTGCCAAAGAAGAAAATGGTGAATCCATTTTCACCAAACTCGGATTAGCGGAAAATCATCTCCTAGTTACTTTGTACCAAAGGACAAAAAATAATTCACCCATCACGGAAGAAATTGCAAAAACCTTAAGTGAAGAATTGGGATGTGAATACCATTCCATATCCATTGATGAAATGGTTTCCAGTTCCGTTTCCATCATCGAGTCGGTAAAAGGAACCAAACTCAATTGGAAAGAACATGACCTAGCCTTACAAAACATCCAAGCAAGGGTTCGTTCTCCTCTCATTTGGTTACTTGCAAACTTAAATGGACATCTCCTACTCTCCACAGGGAATAGAAGTGAAGCAGCTGTTGGTTACACAACAATGGATGGAGATTCTTCAGGTTCCATTGCCCCACTTGCAGGTGTGAGTAAGGAATTTTTACTCGACTGGTTAGATGATATCCAAAAGGGAAACAATCGATACATCACTCCCAAACATTCCATTCAGATGTTGCGAAATACAAAACCAACTGCGGAACTGAAACCTCTCGCCGAACACCAAGAAGACGAAAAAGATCTCATGCCATATCCCATCCTCAATTCCATTGAACGAAAATTGGTGTATTTGGGAATGGATGAATCCAATGTTTGGGAAGAATTAAAAAAAGAATTCCCTTGGGAATCACAGGACAACTTATTCGCTAATATTCAAAAATTCAAAAAGCTATTTGGGATTTCCCAATGGAAAAGAGAAAGGCTCCCTCCCTCTTTCCATTTGGATGAATATGGACTTGATCCTAAATCCAGTTACCGGTATCCAATCCTTTCAAACGAAACTTAAGTGGGTGGTGGAAGCCCCGCCTTTGCATACGCACCAGCTGCTTCTTTTTCGATTTGTTCGTTTTGGAATTGGATGTTCTTTAAGATTTCTTGGAACTTTTTATCCATTTCAGGATCATCCCCACCTTGTGATTCGATGAGATAATTGATGATCTCAAGTCGATCCTTTCCTTGTTTCCGAACATGACTGTAATACGTTGTTAGGTCAGAAGCATTGGCATTGCCACCAAACACAGAATTTGTAGCTCGCGTGAGTTTCTGATTGAACTCAGCTTGTTTTTTCTTTTCTTCTGCTGTCATTCGTTTTGGAATCAGGTCATTGTCAGGGAATTGTTCTCTTAGTTCCTCAAAGGCTTGCATTGCCTCGGGAGGATAGGGTTTCCCAGTTTGAGGATTAATCGGAATTTCACCAGATTCCCCTGCCGCAATGTTTGGGTCGTCTTCATACCGCATCCCACCTGCATTGTAATAATCAGAATCGAAGATGGAACCTGCTTCTTCCCCACGAACACCGAGTCGGTTTGTACCTTTGGGATTGTTCGAACCACCACCAAATAAAGCTAGGGCCTGCGAACTTCTTTCTTTTTTACGACGGAGCTCATCTTCATCCTCACCACCGAGCATAAGGAGGATGAGAAAAAAAAGCCCAATGAGGGAAATGGAGACAAAGAGTAATTTTTTTTGGATTCCCATAGATTGAATTCCTGAAAACTTGGAAGGGAAACGAGAAACAGAATGCGTTTTCCCTCTTTACATCCAATTTACTATATCTGCGTATCTTTTCTCTCTTTTTTTCATTGTGGAGTGAACACAGACACCCCGGTAGCCCCGTTTGTATTTTTGGTACCACCCAATGTCCCACAGCTCCTTTCCGTAGTCGCAGTGAATAGTAACATCACAAACGACTTCCAAACCGATATTCTCAATTATAATGCCGACCCAAGACCTGAATACATTCTGAAATACTATGTAACAAACAGAGAACCACAGTTTGTTGGGTACAATTTGTATGTGACAACCGCATTCCCTGGGATCATCCAAACTGTCCAAGGAGAGTGGTTAGAAGATGGCGTACAACCTAGTTTCCCTCATTTACCATATGAAGCTTCCACTTCCTCAAGTCGGATCATGGTCAAACGGATTCGGTTTGCTGTCCCACCTCCGGGGACTGAATTTTTCCAAAAATGCCAAATCTACAACTTCACCATACGTGCGATGCTGACTGGAGGCCTCATTTCCAACCCATCAGCAGCTGTGAGCACATGTGCCATTCCCAACCGAGTGAATGACATCCAAACTCTTTGTTCTGTTGGAGTTGGTTGTAACACAACTACCTGTTCCAACCCTGCGTGTGGAACACCTTCCTCTTGTGCGTTAGGAACTGCCTGTAACCCATGCACTAAGGGGAATAATGAATTGGGTTGTACTTGTCCTGCGGGACAATCTCCTCCTGGGTGCCAATACGTTGGCCCATAAACGTGAATCGGGGAATTTATATGTTGTGGCAACTCCCATTGGGAATATGGGAGACATCACCCTTCGTGCCATCGAGGTTTTCAAAGAAGTGGAACTTGTGCTTTGTGAATCCACAAAGGAAACCAAGTCTCTCTTTCACAAACTCGGGATTGTGACGCCAGTCCTTGCCCTTTACAAAGACCATTCCGAATCGCCGTATGCCAATGTCCTCGACCAATTGAAAAAAGGGAAATCTATGGCCCTTGTTTCCGATGCGGGAACCCCTGGTGTTTCCGATCCTGGAAGCCAAATGGTTCGCACCGCTAGGGAAAATGGAATTCCAATCATTCCTGTTCCAGGTGCATCAGCCTTAACCGCTTTACTCTCTGTTTCTGGATTCCAAGTGAATCCTACTTATTTTTTAGGTTTTCTCTCTGAAAAACCGAGTAAAAAACGCCGAGAATTAGAGAAGGCAAAGGAAATCGAAGGACTGATCGTCTTCTATGAATCTGTCCACAAACTCCCAAGATTGTATCCTCTCCTCGAGGAATTGTACCCCGAAACAGAGGTCCTTGTGGGAAGGGAGTTGACAAAGGCCTTCGAAGAGGTACTTTATTATGCAAATCCTAGGGAATTGGCAGAAAAACCGCCCAATGCGAAGGGAGAATTTGTATTTCTCTTAAACCATCGAAAAAAATCACTTAAGGGAAATTCAGATTCCTCCGATATGTGATGTAGGAAGAGGACTAAATATATGAACATCGATAAAGTAGGTCGAGTTGGTGGTTACGGTTACGAACCGAAAAAACCACAAGGGCCAAAGGAAACGGAATCACAAACACCGGTAGATACAATTTCGATCTCCGATGCGGCTAAAAAAATTGCTTCGGAAGCAAAACTCCAAGCAGAAGTAAAACAAATTGCAAAACAAATTGTTCAAGCTCCTCCAGAAGAGGATCGCACTGAAAAAATCAAAGCGATCAAAGAACGATTGAAAAACGGAGACTATGACACTCTTTCACCAGAGATGTTAGATAAAATTTCCGACCAAATTGCAACGTCTTTCCTCGGACAACAGTAAAAAGGACAGGTGGTGAGGGATCCTTTTTTATTGTCCTCTCCGAGGATTTCTCACGCTTCGCTTATTCATAGTTAGGGGATCAGTATGCCAGTTCTCCCCGAATGGATCAATTTTCAATTTCCGCCAAAAATTCATTTCGAAATCGATTGTGGTTATAAACTCGGTTCCTTTGTCAAAAACATAGGATCAAGAGTTGTACTCATCACCACACAAAAAGAGTTAGAAAACTCGGAAGAACTTTCCATCATCAAAACGAGTTTGGAAAAACACGCAGAAGGTGTGATCATTTATGATGACATCGTTGACCGTGTTCATTTCAAAGACTTAGATACTTGTGCTCATTTTTTACGAATCTCCAATGCCGATTGTGTTGTAGCTTATGGTTCCTTTGAATCGATGAACGCTGGTAAAGCGGCTTCCTTACTCGCAACAAATGATATGTTTGCGGAAGAACTACTAGTGGGCAGAAAACAACCGAAAAAAAAGGGATTACCTCTTGTGGTAGTGCCTACAAAACCCCTACTCGGTAATGAATGTTCTCCATTTTTTTCCATTGTAGACGACAAAGACAAAAACAGAAAGTACTTCGCTCATGAATGGGCTTTCCCAGAACTCATTGTTTCTGATCCGAAAATTGGTGCTGGTATGTCGAGCTCCGAAACTGCAAAAACAGGAATTTCCATTTTATCAGCAGCAGTGGATAGCATTCTCTCGAAGTATGCAAACGAAATCACTTCTTCCACTGCGTTACGTTCTATCGAACTCATTTCCAAAAACATTGTACCTGCCATTCGGGAACCAAGAAACTTAGGACCGAAAAACTCCATTTATGCAGCAAGTTTACTTGCAGGGATTGCACAATCGACAAGTAGCCTTGGTTTGTGTTACGCTTTATCACTAGCAGTAACAACCGTTACAAATCTTGATATCTTTCAAAGTATGTCGATCCTCCTCCCACACGTTATGGAATACAACCTGACTTCTTCTGCAGGTAAGTATGTAATGATCGCAAGAGCCCTTGACGAAGATGTGACAAACATTTCTGTCATCGAAGCGGCGATCAAAGCGGTGGAAGGGATCCGAAAAATTTATCTAGAGTTACGTATCCCACAACGCCTCTCTGAGTATGAAGTGAAAAAAATCGATTTACCTGGGATTGCGACACTTGCGGCAACGTATTCATTTCTTGATTGTCTTCCAAGAGAACTTCCGAAAAATGAAATCGAAACCATCCTTGTGGCTGCGTTTTAGGAAGATTTTGATCCAACTCACTGAATTTGAACAAAGACTCTTAGAAACCTTTTCCTTAAGTGATAGAGATGCAAGGCGTTTGCAAAGGGTGATCCAAGACTTATCAATTGTCGTTGGGATGGAACACGAAGAGATATTTGATTTTATGCGTTTTGGTGTGGACCAGGAATTGGAAATTTTGAAAAAAGATTATAACTGGGAACACTTTCGCATTCGCATCCAAAAGAAATTAAAAAAATCTCCACCTGTTTGATTTACCACATAGGAAACAATTACCATTTTTATTTGGCCGATTTGGATTCTGTTGCCCGTTTTGTGGCCTCACCTGATCCCTTTTACCCAATTCCCTTAAAAAAAATCCCATCACTCCCTTCCGTTTCCACAGATCCTATTTTATTCCCACGTTTTTTATACAAACTGCAATTTGCTCGCCAAACCTTTGAAAGGACAGCTATTTCTACCCCACCCTACTACAATAGCCCCGACCAAAAAACGGATTTTTTCCAAAAAACAAATCCAGGTTTTTTACCCAACAAACGAACGATTGGTGGGTCCAAACAAACTAAAACAGAACTGGTTCGCAGTAAAAGGGACAAGTTCAACCAAACAAAATACTTATCTCTAAGTGACATCGTAAACCCTGAGTTTGATGAATCTATGGTGCTAAAGGAAATTGATTCCTTGTATATGGACAAAAAAAGTAAACTCTACCTCAATCGATTGGTTGCGATCCTTTATTCTGGAACCAAAGAAGAAGAAATGAGAATTGTGACAAACCTCTTTCGGTTTGAAACAGACTTTGCATTTTTTTTAAACAAACAAATGTTCACGGTAGAACTCATTCCCCTTATCCATGGACTCTTTTTACAAGAGATACTACGCACACACGATGAAAGGTATTTCCGTTATATTTTACCCAAACTTTCACCACCTGTTTTAGGAGTGATTCGAAGATCCATTTCCAAAAACAAAATGAAACAAATTGAATCCGCACCGAAAGTCAAACCACCAGAAGGGGAAGATTTAATTTCCATCATCGAATCAGAACTGTACAAACGCTTTGCAAGGAATTTGTATTATGAGGAAGGAACCATCTTCACTTACCGAGAAGATGGGGAAGTAAATGCGAAAGAAACCATCCCCTTTGAGGATTCCAAACGATTTGATTTTTGTGTGAGTGGTGAGTTTTTAGAATTTTATGGAAAAACAAAAACCAAACTGTTTTTCAAAACCAAAGATTGGATCGAAACCATTCGATTCGATTTTTTTCTCACACGAAAAGAAATCGATACGAAGGAATTCCACCGATTGCCGAAGGACCTCATCCTTGAAATTCCCTACTACGAAACAGGTTTATTCCTTGTAGGAGCTGGGATTACCAAACCAAAACAGTGTTTTGAATTTTCACTGTTATGGTTTGATTACTGATTAGTTTCCTGTTTTGACCCTAAGGATTGCAGAATTCCATTTATCAATTTCTTCTTTTCGTTCTGCCTCTTTCATTTTGGGTATGAACTGAGTGGTTTTGGTTTCCTCTTTCCGTAAGTGGGCGACTGATTTGAAAAACCCTCGTTCAAGGCCAGCAAGGTAGGCTGCACCAAGAACCGTAGTATCCACGTTTTGTGGTCGGATCACTTTAGTTCCTAAGATATCTGCTTGGAATTGCATAAGCCATGCATTCGAAGTTGCCCCACCATCCACTCGTAAAAACTTCAGTGGTTTTCCCGTTTCCTTTTCCATTGCATTGGCTAGTTCATAGGATTGTAAAGCGATTGCCTTTAGGGCAGCCCTTGTGATTTGGGCAGGTGTTGTGTCTCGAGAGAGTCCAAAGATGGCTCCGCGTGCTTCTTGGTCCCAATGCGGGGCACCAAGTCCCGCAAAGGCAGGAACAAAAACAACATCATCTTTTGTTTTAATGGACTTAACCAATTTTTCGGAATCCTTGGAGTATTTAAAAAATTCTAAATTGTCCCTTAGGAACTGGACTACAGCTCCCCCAATAAATACGGAACCTTCCAAACAATACACGGTTTTCCCTTCAGGTCCAAGAGCCAGTGTGGTGATGAGACCTTGGTTCGAAATTCGAAATTCATCCCCCACATTGAAGAGTAAAAAACAACCTGTTCCGTAAGTGTTTTTTGCTTCCCCAGGTTCTGTGCAGAGTTGCCCAAAAAGGGCACCTTGTTGGTCACCCACAAGTGAAGAGATTGGGATTCCATCTGGAATGGATTTAACATTGGAAGTAAAACCAAATAGATTTTTAGAATTGTATGCCTTGGGTAACATTGACATAGGAACTTTTAAAATCTTACAAAGTTCTTCATCCCATTCCTTGGTTTGGATATTGAAGAGTAAAGTACGGGATGCATTCGTATGATCGGTTTTGTGTTCTTTGTGACCTGTGAGTTTGTACAATAACCAAGTATCAATGGTTCCAAAAAGAAGGTCTCCTCGTTCGGCCCTCTCTCGTGCTCCTTTGACATTGTCGAGGATCCATTGGATTTTGGTTCCAGAGAAATAAGCATCAAGTACAAGTCCTGTTTTGTTACGAAAATTGGATTCTAGGCTTTGTTTTTTTAAATCCTTACAGATATCCGATGTCCTACGGCATTGCCATACGATCGCATTATAAACTGGTTTTCCTGTTTTTTTATCCCAAACAACAGATGTTTCCCTTTGGTTGGTAATCCCGATGGCGATGGCATCTTTGGGATTTAGTTTTCCGTTTTTGATCGCAAGGGCGATGAGTTTTTGTGTTTTTTGCCAGATCTCTTCAGGGTCATGTTCGACCCAACCTGGTTTTGGATAGTATTGTTTGAATTCTTGGTAGGCAGACGAAATCACTTTCCCTTTGTCATTAAAACAAAATGTTCGAATCCCAGTTGTCCCCGCATCAATCCCAATGATGTAATTTTTTTTTGCCATTTTATACCTCTATTTCCAAACCTTCATAAGCCATAATGATTTCTAATTTTCCATGTGGATCAAACATCTCTTTGTACTTTAACGCCCGTAAGTATACCAAATCCAACTTCTCATCATCATAAGAAGGATCATGGTGGAACATCACGAGTTTTTTTACTTTTGCCCGAAGGGCAATATCTGTAGCAATGGAAGCCGAACTATGGCCCCAATCAATTTTTTGTAATGATTCTTCAAATGTATATTGTGTATCAAAAACTAAAACATCTGCATCTCGGAAATAATCAATGTATGTATCAATGTTTTCCATTTCTTCCAAATTGAATTCGGCATCGGATGCAAAGATGATCGATTTTCCATCTTCAGTAAACCGATAGGAAAAACTCCCACCAGGATGGCGCACTGCTTTACTAAACGCTTTGATGTTTGGGCCAAGGGAAACAACCTCTCCTTCTTCGATGAATTGAAAGGTTTTTTTTGCAGCATAATGATCAAAGGAAACAGGGAAATGTGTGAATACAAATTGGTGTTCTAACCTCTTTTCTGCATCACTCATGGACGAAATGAACTCGAAATGATTTCCTGGTAAAAACAGAGGAATAAAAAAAGGTATGCCTTGGATATGGTCCCAATGTGTGTGAGTGAGTATCCAATAGGCGTGCCCCACACCCTTTCCAAATTGGGATGACATCATTTGGTTTCCAAGTTCCCGTAAACCAGTACCACCATCGATAATGATGAGAGTTCCCTCTTTGTCACGGATTTCGACACAAGTCGTATTACCACCGTAAGTCGATGATGAGGAAAAACTAAGAGAATTTAAAAAACTATGAATACTTTGTTCGTTTTGGATGTCGGTTGGACTTGCCAAAGAGAGAATTTTTTCGATTTTATGTTTTACGTTTTCTGGCCGGATGGGTGAACCTATGGAACCTCGAACACCCCAAAACTTAATTTTCATTGCTCTTTTTCTAGAGTCCTTTTTGGAAAAATCAAACGTTTTTTGATTGTATTTCCTCTTTCAGATGTTGTCTTAACTGAAGTTATGTTTCAATACGAAATCAAACGTGAGAATTCAAAAGCCATCATCGATCTGAATGGTTCCTTATCATTAAGGGACACACCCAAATTAAAATTGGAAATTAAGGAATTGATCGATTCAGATTCGGTCACAGAACTGGTTTTCGATTTCCAACACTTAACGTATCTGGATTCGTCGGGAATCGGAATCCTACTTCATACCTACAGTTGGACAAAAGAAAAAAACAAAAAAGTAAAAATGGTCCATCTCTCGAGTGAAATCAGAACCATTTTTAGTGTCGCAAATTTATTAGAAATTTTCCAAGTCGAATGAATTAAACTCGGTAGTCTTGGATGGTTTGGATGAGGAAAGATACAATCCCCGAAAATACATAAAAACCAACTGCGCCATACATCACATAGGGCCATCGGTAAAATCCAATTGCAAACAAAATGAGTCCCAAACCAAAAAGGCTAATACCTAATTTTTTCCAAGAAAAGAGTCCACGCATTGCTACCTGGGGTTTGCTGTATCGTAACGTGGAAACCATAAGTAATGCGGTAATCACAAAGAAGGTAACAGCAGTCCATAACGGCACTTGTGATACTGAAAAAACCATAGGGAAAATTCCAATCACAACACCTGCCACAGGAGAAGGGAGTCCATTAAATGACTTTGGATCATGGGCAACATTGAACCTTGCCAATCGGTAAGCAGCACAAATAGGATACAAGGCCGCGATGAACATTCCGAGAGGCAGATAATCTGGTTTATCAAAAATATCGAGTTTGATATCAAAAAAGAACATTTTATACGCTAAAAAACCAGGTGCAATTCCAAATGTGGTAAGGTCTGCAAGGCTATCTAAATCAGCACCAAGTTCACTCGTACAATTCAGAGCTCTCGCAGCCATTCCATCAAAACCATCGAATAACGCAGCTAAGATGATAAACACACCTGCTAGGGAATACAATTCATGTGAATTTGGTTGGCTTGGGTTTGTCTCAGAGACAAGTAACATGGAAACAAAACCTAAAGTGAGGTTTCCGAGGGTTAAGGTATTGGGGATCCAAGTTAATTTTAGTTTCATAGTATTTGTTCAAAGTTTCGTTTTGGACTGATTTTAAAATCGAGCCCTACAAATTTTTTTTCTTTCCAAAGATGGTATCCAAGACATGCCACCATCGCTCCGTTATCCGTGCAGTAAATTTTTTTTTGGGGGTAATACAATTGAAAAGATCGATTTTGGGCTTCCGATTGGAGGGTAGACCTAAGTGTTTCATTCGCGAGCACTCCCCCAGCGGCAACAATCGTTTTGATTTGGGTTTTTTCGATCGCTTTTGTTATATTTCGTACAACTAATTCAAAGGCTGTTTTTTGAAAGTAGTAAGCAATTTTTTCAATGGGAGGCATACCTGTGAATGATTTTAGGTAATACATCACAGCTGTTTTTAAGCCGCTGTAGGAGAATCGAATGGTATCCTGTGTGTCTTCTTTTAATAACTTCGGAAAGGGACTTTTTTCTCCTTTTGGTATTTCGAAGGAAGATGCCATTTTTTCAATGATGGGGCCACCTGGGTAAGGTAAACCCAAAATGGCACTTACTTTATCAAACGCTTCTCCAAGAGAATCATCCCTTGTATCGGCAAGTAATTCCAATTCACCAAAATCTTTATAGATGTAAATGGATGAATTCCCACCCGAAAGCAGGACACCTAACCAAGGAAATGTGGGCAAATCGTGTTCGAGTCCAATCACAGTTAAGTGTGCTTCTAAATGGTTCACAAGAACAATGGGAATTGAATGCACAAGTGAGATACACCTTGCAAGTTGTGCTCCAATCATAAGTGACCCAACAAGACCTGGATACCCTGTCACGGCAACATATTGCAAATCAGAGAACTTCAAATTTGATTCTTCCATACAGACAGAAAGAAGTGAATTTATTTTTTCCAAATGTGCGCGAGAGGCAATTTCGGGAACCACTCCCCGGTAAGGAGAATGGGTTTCAATTTGGCTGTATACTTTGAGTGAAACTAATTCTTTGCCATCTTTGACAATGGCAATTGACGTTTCATCACAACTGGATTCAATCCCAATTCCATAAACCATTTATTTCAATAGGTTAATTGCTTCTGATAATTGAATGTCCAAGTCAAGTCTTGGTTTAGATTGGGAAGAACCCATTCTCATTTCATTGAATAAAAAAATACGTATCACAGAATCTGAAATCTTCAAATTTTCCTTTTTAAGGATCTCCTTAAAATCGGTGATAGAGATTTCATTAAATTCTGAATGAGATTCTAAAAAAGGTCGTATTAAGTTTTTCTTAAATAGTTTTTCCAAAGCATACTTTTCGTCTTCATTGGCAGAAACTGGATTGATGACATGGTCAGGAGTGATTCCTATTCCATGAATGGAAATTCCTGATGGTGTATAGTATTTTTGAATGGTGATCGCAACACCAGCACCAAAGGACAAGGGAATAATTGACTGAACACTTCCTTTTCCAAAACTCTGTGTTCCAACTATTAACGCTCGTTTGTTGTCCTTCAACGCTCCAGCTAAAATTTCGGATGCACTCGCAGACCCACCATTAACTAAGATAGCAACAGGCAAATCCAAGAATTTTAAATCACGATTTTCCGACTTAAAACTTTTAATGAGAACTCCCCCTCTACCTTTTACGGAGACAATGTCTGAATTGGGAGGAAGGAACAAATCTGCTAAATCAATTGCTAAATCAAGGAGTCCACCTGGATTCATTCGGAGGTCGATAACAAGTTTTTTGGCTCCTGAGTCTTTTAAGTTTTTAACTGCAGCAGCAAACTCTTTGCCTGTATCTTTCCCCATAAACTGAACTAGTTTGATGTAACCTGTTTCTTTTTCAGGAAGGTAAAAGGAACGTAAAAAACGAATTTGAATGAGTTCTCTCACTAAATTGACAACAAAAGGTTCTTTTAATCCCTTCCTTTCAATTTTCATGGAAATAGAGGTTCCCACTTCGCCACGCATCATGGCAAAAGATTCTGCTTGGGAAAGTGATTTGACTGGTTTCCCATTAATTTCAATGATTTTGTCCTGTGGTAAAAGACCAGCCTTCCAAGCAGGGGTTCCTTCAATCGGTGCCACAATGACAAATGCATTTTCTTGGTAGTTGAGTTCTACACCAATGCCACCAAAACTCCCTTTGGTTTCGTTTTGTAGTTCTTTAAATTCATCCACATCGATAAAACGAGTATGTGGGTCACCTAAACTATGTAAGGCACCTTGGATCGCTCCAATGTATATTTTTTTCTCTTCTTGGGGTTCAACAAAGTCGTTTTCGATATAAGCAACAACTTCATGTAAAATTTGAAGGTATTTTTCCCCATCAGATGAAATCGCTTTTACTTTTTCAATACTGAGGAAAAAAACTAATCCTAACAAGGACAAGGTGACACTCACCCATAAAAAACGTTCTGAAAATTTCACTTTATTCATTTCCATATATTGACTCGTATAATGCCTTATTCTCTTTTTTTAACATTTCTTTTGCCTCAGGGACCGACAAACGATACACATCACACGCTTCTTCGAATAATTGTACGTCTGATGGAGTTGGTCGTTTGGTATCTGCCATAAGCCCCGTTTGGATTCGATTTTGAGCAAATCGTTCCAAAACACGTTTTAAATCATAAGCATTGATTTCTTGTTTTTTGGGAGCACAACTGACAAGGAAAAGGGAGAGTGTGATACAGGCGAGTGAGAAGAGATGTTTCGACATCCCTTCTAGGATGAGAGGAAACCTACTCTTGGTCAATCAGTAAATACGATAGAGACCTATGAGTTTTCCAATTATCGTTGCTTTCTTTGTGCGAATGGGTTTGAGTTTTGCGTTCCGAGGTTCTAGTCGGATCATGTCAGGCTCTTTGTAAAACACCTTAAGAGTGGCTTCATTATCAATCATAGCGACGACAATTTCACCATTCCTTGCCGTATCTTTTTTCTGGATGATGGCAATGTCCCCATCGCTGATCCCTGCTTCCACCATGGAATCACCTTTTACTTTTAAGGCAAAGGTTCCCGGTTTTGTCGCCAAATCATCTGGGACGGCAATGTATTCCTCAATGTTTTCTTCCGCAAGGATGGGATTTCCTGCTGCTACTTGCCCAAGGAGAGGGATTCCAGAAGCCCGCACAAGAAGAGCTTCGTCCGCATTTCCTTTCAGAAGTTCGATCGCACGGCTTTGGTTTTTGGAAGTGCGGATATAACCTTTTTTTTCAATTGCCTTTAGATGGTCGTAAGCACCTTTTGCAGTGATTCCAAATTGGTCACCAATCTCACGGATGGTAGGGGGAAATCCCTTTTCACGGACCGTGTCCGAGATGTATTGTAAAACAGATTCTTGTTTTTCCGTGAGGTCTTTCATACTAAACAGATAAATAGGAAATGGGCGTTATGTCAACAAAAAACTAGTGATTATAGTTTCAAATATTCACTTTTTAAGACAAAACTCCCCTCTTCTACAATAGCTTCTCCAGAACCAACACCATCTGTCACTTCTACCCAATTGTCATAGGTTTTCCCTATCCCAATTTTTTTCGCTGAGAAAGAACCATCTGGATTTCTGACAAAAATAAAGTTTTCCCCTTCGATTTTATGAATACAATTTGATGGAATCACCTTTGCTTTGTTAACCGATGATGTAACCATTGCACCCACAACGGTTGCTGTGACACTTTGTCCAGGACGTAATCTACCTTTTGAGTTTCGTACTTCCAATCGTATTTCTGCTGTTTTTTTCACAGGATCAATGATATCACCCACATGAGAGACAACGGCTTTTAAGGATTCATCTTTAGATCCAATGGGAATCACCTTTGCTTCATTTCCCACACGTATCGAAGCTAAATCTTTTTCATATACTTCTAAATTAATCCATAACACTGATAAATCGGCAACTGTGAATAAGTTATCACGTGCATTGACTGCTTGCCCAATGATCGCTTCCCTTTCTGTGACTGTACCGGAGATGGGAGTTCGGATGTATAAATTTTTAGAATTGTATTTGCCAGCTTCTAAATTTGCGATTTCAGTTTCATTTAGACCCAAGTTTTCTAAAGCATTCCGAGATGTTTCCATCTCTGCCTTTACAGACTTATAATCCATTAGAGACATTTCATATTCTTTGGCTGAAGTTACTTTTCGTTCATACAAATCTTTTGCACGATCAGCTTGAACCTTTAATGCTTCGAGTCTTGCTCGAGCTTTTAAGTAATTAGCTTCAGTTGTTCCTAAGTCAACAGATTGGATGGATGCAAGTGCTGTACTTTTTTTAACGTATTCACCCTCTTTTACAAAGACTTGTAAGATTCGACCATTCACACGGGAACCAACTTTCGCCACATTATTCATGTCATACGAAACTGTTCCGGGGAGTTGTAATTCTTCTTCTAAAGCTCTTTCCTGTAAATAAACCACGGAAAAGGGATGATTTTTTTGTATTTCACTGGAAATGGCAAATTTCGATTTATCCTCAGTGAGTGCTTCAGTTTTTTTTCCAGCTCCAAAGAACTTTGTATAACCAAAATACAACACACTTCCAAGTAATACGAGAATACTAATATTTCTGATTTTTTTTAAATTCAATTCATTTTGCATGTTGGCTTAAAACTCCGAGTTATCCATTTTTCCTATGGATGCTTTATATCCTTCCAAAGCGTTGTAATAAAGATAAATGATTTCATAATAACTTCTAAGCACACTAAGATAGTTTTTTTCGGCTTCCAAAAACGTAACTAAATTGGAAGCACCACGAATGTATGCAAGCCTCGATTTTTCTTGCACTTCTTTGTTTTTTTCTAAAAGTCCCATCTTCTGGTAATCTAGTAACTGTGACTCTCTTGCTTGTAATTCTTTGATGGCAGCAGAAATTTCAGATAAAATCTCATTTCTTTTCGCATCTACATCAAATCCTAATTTTTTATAAGATTCTTCTGATTTTAATATCTCACCTTGTTTACGATCAAAAAGTGGAAGTGGAGTGGCTGCATAAACACCTGCAACATTTTCATTTCCTTTATTCAAAAACTCTACCCCGAGGGTAAGCGGAGGAATGATTTCTCTTTTTTTGAGTTCAATATTCATCCGTTCTCGTTGTTGTCTTATTTTTAATGCAACAAGGTCTGGTCTTTCCTCAATATCAAAATCATTGAGATCAATTCCGAACTCCTTCGTGGAGATAAATTCCAACCTTCCTTTAATATTGAGTGGTGAATTGATATCAGAAATTCCGATTAACACTCGCAAGTTTTTAACAACTTGAGCGCGAAGGATCCTGGCATTTCGATATTCTCTTTCGATTTGCACTCTTTCCAGAGCCAAACGATCATACTCTAAAAAAGAAATATCTCCTTTCTCAGCACGTAACTTCGTTAAGTCGAGTAGGTCTTGGTAATTTTCTAAAAATTCTTTTTGGTAATTAATCTGTTCCGTAACGTATAAGTAGGTCCAAAAATTTTGGCGTAGGCGTAACCGAAACAAACGATCAAAATCCCGAAAACTAGCGATCGTTGCCAAAAACTCTTGTTTGGCAACCTTTTCACGTTGTGGAATCACACCACTCATATCAAAAGGTTGGTTGTAAATGATCGATGTTTCAGGAAGACCTGTTGCTGCTTTGGAAGAGGCACCCATAAACTGCTGTTGCATATTGACAATGGGATTGTAATACAAACTCGCAGTGATCACATCACCACGAGCCATACCAATATTTTGTTTTTCTCGCAAATACAGTGGATTACTCGAAACAGCAAAATTTTCTAACTCGTCCAAATTCCATTTTTCTTTGGAATCCTGCGCTCTTGAATCTTCGCCCAAATAAAACAACTCATCCTTAGAATGTAATTCATATACAGCTTTTTCCTTTGAAAAAACTGAAGTTGTCATGAATCCCAAAAATGGGATGAGTAGATATCTAATTAAATGCTTCATACTGTTACAAATTTTTTGATATAATCCTCTATACCATATTGAATGACTTTGATGGCTTCAGCACGATCATACACTTCTGTTATTTCGACAGTTCCCGTGGAAGGAGAGTTCGGATCTAATTTATAAGTGAGAAAATAATGATGGAGTTTGTTGATGAGTGCTTTTGGAACTTCTGAAATCTCTTTGATTTGACCAAACACTTCATCTCCTTTGAGGACAGCGACAATTTTGTCATCGGCTTCCCCTTTATCAATCATACGTAATCCACCAATCGGAATCACAGTAAGGATCATATTACCATGCGTGATCGGATTTACACTTAATACACAAATATCAATTGGATCTCCATCACCCACAATATCAGGCCTTCCCACTACCTCCGAACAATGTTTGCCCGAAGCTTCTCCAGAAAAAGTGCGAGGGATAAAACCATACAAAGTAGGAGAACGGTTACTATACTTTTGTGGTCGGTCAACACGAATGAAACCAGATGCTTTATCAATTTCATATTTCACTGTATCTTGAGGAGTTAGTTCAATAAAAACATCTAACTCATCAGGAGCTTTTGGTCCTAACTCCAATCCATGCCAAGGGTGTGCTACGTAATAATTTGGTTTCATTTATGTCCTCTTTCGTTTTGTTTTTTGATTTTGTTTTGATTGTTTTGTATCTTCATCATCTTCTTGGACTTCTTTTTCTAAATGAATTCCATGGGAATGATCAGTAGAATGGAATGAATCGGATGCTTTGTATTTTTTCATTTCTTCTACAAAATATTCATTCATCTTTCTTTCTCGTTCCATTTGTCTAAGTTCTTGTCTTTGTGCTAGTTTGACTAAAAACTCAAATGCAATCGGTAATAAAAATCGAGACAATATAGTCGCAACAAGTACTCCACCCATTACCACCGTGGCGAGTGGCCTTTGCACTTCTGCTCCCGCACTGGAAGCAATAGCCATTGGTAAAAATCCAATGATGGCCACAAGTTCTGTTGTGGCAACAGCCCTGAGAGTATAAACAGCAGCTTCAACCACGGCAATAGATGGATCTCTTGTGATTTTTAATTGGTCTTTTAAGGCAGATGCATACACAACCCCGTTTAACACTGATATACCAGCTGCGGCAATAAATCCAACCCCTGCAGGGATCGAGAAAGGAAGCCCTCTCATCACAAGAGATAAAATCCCACCTGACAATGACAAAGGAACTAGAATAAATACACCTAAGGCATAATAAACACTTCCAAATGCAATGAATAACATTCCAAAGATGATGGCACCTGCAATGGGAATCACAATCGCCAACCTGTTTTTTGCGCGAGTGAAGTTCTCAAATTGTCCGCCCCAATCCACATAATACCCCTGAGGTAAACCTGTTTCAATGGATTCTGTTGCCGCTTGTACATCATTCACAAAACCAATCATATCTCGTCCGCGAACATTCACCTCTACAAGGATTCTTCGTTTCAGACCTTCATGATACAATGCTGCAGGACCTTCTGTCATCTGGATATCTGTAACCTGTCCCAATGGAACCGTGCCACCTAACTCAGTCATAACGGGAACATTTTCAATGACCCCAATATCGGTTACGTCAGCATCAAGGCGAACGATCAAATCAAATCGTTTGTATCCTTCATATACCTTACCCGCATTAAACCCAACACGTAGGGTTTCGATGGTTGTTAGGACTTCCTCCGCCCTTACCCCATAACGTGCCATATTCCCACGATTCATTTTGATCTCGAGCAGAGGTAGACCGAGTAATTTTTGAACTCGTAAGTCTGCGGCACCTTGTATCTTTTTGATTTTGGATGCATAATTATCTGCGATTGATTTTAATGTTTTTAAATCATCACCGTAGATTTTAATCACGATATCGGCCTTTGATCCAGACAACAATGCGTTCACACGGTTTTCGATCGGTTGCGACAAACTGATGTAAGAAGACGGAACATTTTGATTGATCGAGTTTTTCATTTTCTCCATCAGTTCTTCTCTGTCTTTGGCGGTGACCCATTCCTTCCTGGGTTTTAACTTCACCATCATCTCACCTTCTTCCGAACCAATCGGTTCTGCTGCGGATTCACCACGGCCTTGTCTCGACACAACACTCACTGTTTCTGGAAACTTTAAGATCACCTTTTCCATTTCCAAATTCAAATCCCTGGAATGATTGATTGCTGTGGAAGGAAGTCGTTTGATATCGATAGCGATTTCACCTTCATCAATCCTTGGTAAAAACTCGGAACCTAAAGTAGAGGCGAGCATAAAGGATATAACAACAACTCCAATCCCGGCATAAGTAAACTGGCGTTTGAATTTCATCCCATAGGTTAAAATATCCGCATATTTGTTTTGGAATTTTTCCCAAAAAGCGGACTCATGTAAAATGGGCTTTTTATAAATATAAGACATGAGGGCTGGAAATGTAGTGATGGAATAAAGGAGCGCTGCACCTAACGCAAACGCTACGGTAATTGCCATCGGACGAAACATCCGCCCTTCCACACCTTCCAGTGTCATCAGTGGTAAATACACGAGTAAAATAATTCCCACACTAAATGCGGAAGCACGTACTACCTTGATGCAGGATTCCATGATCACATCTTCCATTCCATCTTCCATGTCCTGGGCTGAGGTTTTGGAGAGAAGGAAACTTTTTCGAATCAGAAATCCATGGAGAGTGGACTCTAACATCACAATGGAACCATCCACAAGGAGTCCAAAATCAAGTGCTCCGAGTGACATCAAGTTCCCCACAATCCCAAAGGCATTCATCAGAATGGTGGCGATCATCATGGAAACAGGTATTGCAAGAGCCACAGCAAACGCACCTTTGACGGTGCCAAGTGTTAGGATCAAACAGACTAAAACGATGATGGCAGCTTCTACTAAATTGGTAAACACTGTGGAGAGAGTTCGACCAATGAATTCAGACCGGTCATAATACACTTGGATCTTCATCCCTTGTGGGAGTCTTGATTCAATTTCCTTCATTTTTTCCTTCACTCGGCCTACAACTTGTAATGAGTTACTACCAAGTAACATCATCGCAGTCCCACCTACCACTTCTCGTTTGCCATTCATGGTACTGAGGCCAAACCGAAGAGCAGGTCCTGTTTCCACTCGAGCAATTTGACCAAGTGTAAGTGGGATTCCATCTTTTGAAGTTCGAACTGATAAACGCGAAATATCATCGATGGATTTAAATTGGCTTTCTCCTCTGATGACAAATTGTTCCTCACCTTTTTGGATGTATCCTCCACCTAAGTTTACATTGGCTCCTTCCAAAGCTTCTGTGATATGGGAGAGTGTGAGATTATGAGATAACAGTCGTTTGGGGTCAATTTTGATTTGGAATTGTTTGGCATCGCCTCCTACAACGTTCACATCTATGATCCCTTTGACAGAACGTAGTTGCCTAGCCACTTCCCACTCCATTACCGTTCGAAGTTCTTCTGGAGTATGACTTTCTGAGACTAAAGCAAATTCATAAATATCACCAAGACCTGTAGCGATAGGGGAAAGTTCTGGTCTCCCATAGGATTTCGGAATAAAATTCTCGGCTTGTTTCAGACGTTCATTCACAAGTTGCCTTGCAAAATAGATGTCGGTTCCATCCTCAAAGATAACAGTCACCGAACTCACACCCGTTCTGGAAATGGATCGAATTTCTGTGACTTTTGGCATCCCGTTAAACTCAAGTTCAATGGGATACGTGATGAATTGTTCTACCTCTAGGGGAGATAAACCCGGCACAGAAGTAACGGCTGAAACTTGGACGTTTGTCACATCTGGAATCGCATCAATGGATAAATTGAGTGCATTGTAAAAACCCACAAGGGTAAGGACAGCGGTGATCACAAGAACCGTTGCTCTTTTGTGGATGGAAAACTGAATGATTTTTTCTAACATAATACCTATTTCAAATATGAAACCACCCTATAAAATTTTACAGGGAATGGACGTAATTTACATGCAACGTTTACGCCAAAAATGGCGGAGGTAGGTAAAGAAAGAAAAATAAGATAGAGATTTCGGTAAAAAATTCAGTTTCTGTCGTCAAAATCGAAAATCGATTGAGGCAAATTTTGACAAGGGAATGTTCTCGTTTGTTTGGAACGAGTTTGAGAACCTGATTGGATTCTTTAGAGGAAGAAAGCACACGGGTCGTTTCCTCCAACTCGTAAGATTGGTATTGGAAGTCCAAATCTTCGAGAGGCGAAACAAACCGGTCGTCAACCAGATTTAGATTGATGAAAACCGCTAGAAGTAGGATGAACCCAGACTTCCAGAAGCGTCTTATTTTCACTGCTGTTTCCTATTCTTGAGACCCAGTTTCAGAGATGGAACCAGTGAGACAAGAGAATTCCCTTCAAAATATGAACTTTTTTCCGTTTAATTCAAAACACCGAAAACGATAGAGTTGCCAAAACTGTACTATGAATACACACTATCCCTACTGATGAAAGACGAATCGATAGACACAATTATAAGCGACGACATCACGTTTCGCGGAACCCTTTCCTTCAACCAAACATTAAAAATCAAAGGCCAATTCAAAGGAACCATTACTTCCCATGGTAAACTCATCATCGATGAAACTGGTGATGTAGAAGCAGATGTGGAAGTTGGAAGTTTAGTGGTTCTTGGCAATCTGAAAGGAAATGTCGATGCGAAAGAGAAAGTGGAATTAAAAAAGAATGGAAAGGTTGTCGGTGATATCAAAACACCGGGTCTTGAAGTGGAATTTGGTTCCAAAATTATTGGCAATTGCATCATGTAACAAAGGTTCACTTCGGACCAAATTTATCCGAAGTTCGAACCAAAGTTGATTCTAAGAGACCCATCCTTCGGTATTTAGTCGATCGTAGGGAGGGTTTCCAAAACACACACCCAAAAGAACTCCTTCAATCTGATTTTTCTTGTTTCCATTCTCCCTTTTCCCTTCCGGACATTGGTGAGGCAGTTTCCCTACTCCTTACATATGCAAAATCCAATCGTAAGATCTTACTGTATGGAGATAGAGATTCGGATGGTGTTAGTTCCACTTGTTTACTTGCATTCTTTTTAAAAGCACATCCAGAATTCCAATCGGCCAATTTAGAAGTGATGGTTTCTTCTGAAAGTGATCCATACGGACTCTGTAAAGAAGCAGTTTCTAAAATCAAAAAAGCAAAACCCGATTTACTAGTCACACTTGACTTTGGGTCAAGCCAAGCAGACGAAATTGATGAATTAACTTCCCTTGGAATCCAAGTGATTGTCCTCGACCACCACGAAGTTCCCGTTCGTATTCCCAAAAACTGCGCACTCATTAACCCAAGACGCACTGACTCAGAATACCCCGAAAAAAAAATCTGCACAGCTGCCTTATCCTTTAAATTGGTAACTGCGATTTTATTCCATGAAAGTTCTGAATGGAACCAGCTTTATGCCAAAACCATTTTAGCTGAAGATGGCTCTAAAGTAGTTCACTATTTCCAAAATGGAATTAAACTCTCAAACGAAACCGCAAGCACATTAGACTTATCTAATAGCGCTGTCAATCCTTACCCAGAAGACTTTTCCACCAATATTCCGTTAGATGACGAAAGAAAATTATTTTTTTACCAATGCCAAAAAATCCCGCAGTTTTTTGAACAATTGGAGGAAGAAACAGACCTTGCAGGCATAGGAACCATAACCGACATGATGCCACTTGTGGGAGAAAATCGGCATTTTGTGAAACTTGCGCTAGAATCTCTCACAAAGCTTTATATCAGTGATAAAAAAAGAAAAGGCCTTAAAGAACTATTAAAAGAACTCAAACTCAATCCGAACGGAATCACAACCAAAGATTTAGGATGGTCGATTGGTCCCGTTGTGAATGCGGCTGGTCGGATGGGGAAAACCGAAGAAGCAGTTTCTCTCCTTTTATCTGAATCAGAATCCGATGCTAAAGTTCGGGCCAAACTCCTCCTATCGATCAATGAAGAACGTAAAGAACGCACCAAACGGAATATGGACCGAGTGGAACGTTATTTTGCACGAAAACCAGAACGAACGGGGAAAGAAGTGGTCTATTGTTACGAACCTGATATGGAACCAGGTGTCAGCGGAATAGTTGCCACAAGAATGGTAGATACTTATAAAAAACCTGCTATTTTTATAGCACCTGACAATGGTGATGCGAGAGGTAGTGTACGATCCTATGGTCCAGAGAATGTACTCCAACTCTTAGAGTCACTTTCCCATCATTTTTTACATTTTGGTGGTCACCCAGAAGCCGGTGGTTTTTCCATCTCAATTGATCAACTACCTAAATTTGAATCCGAATTGTATGATAAAGCAAAACTTTGGTTAGATGAAGATAGTGCAAGCAACAAAGTTCATCTAATTGAGACTGACTTTACTGTTTTACCTGAAGAAATGGGTGATAAACTTTTAAAGGAATGGAAAGACCTAGAACCATTTGGCCAGGGTAATCCTGACATCAAATTAGGAATCAAAAATGCCAAAGCAATTCATCTAACTCCTCTGAGTGGAGGAAAACATGTTCGTTTCCATATTGTAGGGAGTGGTTCTTTAAAGTTTATGATTTGGAACAAAGGGGAAGAATTCCAAAACTTTATGTCGAAACATGGAAGTTTTGATTTGGTAGGAAGTTTGGAAGAAAACTTTTACCAAGGTAGAAAAACCTTACAGTTCATAGTGGAATGGTTTGGAATTTCTGAATCGGATGGATCCTAACAAATGGATATGAATTGAGAATCCTTCACAAACAGTTTAAACTAGAAATCTTCATAAAATCTTTTCTATTTCCCACCTTCCCGAAAAGATCGGGAGATGGTTTTTATCAGAATGTTAATTCTATTTTTTAAAACTCTTATGCATTGATGAGGATTTTTGACTCATCTACATACACAGGGGTCCATCCAGAATTGTCTTTAAAATAACGAACTGCTTTGATTCGTAAATGTTTGTCCAAAGTGAACCAATGGTTTGTATTGGCTGGGATAGAAATAAAATCACCCTTTCCTACATGCACTTCAAATCGTTCCCCGTCGATGATGAATCCAAAAATTCCGCTTCCATCGATGATATACCGAACTTCCTCATCCGTATGGATATGGAGTTTGTCAAACTTTGCGAGCATATCATTGATGCCTGGTACTTCATCATGAAGGACCACTAGGTCATTTGCCTTATATCCATGCTCTTTTTTCAATTGGTCAAAACGGTATTCCAAACCAGAAAGTATTTCTTCTTTTTCCGCATCCGATAAACCTTTTTGGCCAAGGATAAGATCCAATGATTCAGGAGTTTTATAAGACTCATACACTAGACCTTTTTGGGTCAAAAATGCTTTCACTTGGTCTTTGTCCTGGATCGTTTCTTGTTTTCTAACAATCGTTGCCATTCGAATTTACCACCTTTCCACTAGCCTTTTTCCATACCCCAGAGAATCAACTTGTTTTTCGCTATCCTGGATGTAATTCTGCTATAACAGATTTAGAGCAAGGCACCTGGTTGGAAAAAAAGCCAACCTGCGGTAAAAAACACACAGAGCAAAAAGACCAAAAATCCAAGGGTTGGCATACTCGGCAAATCTCTGACACCTGCGACAGCCCCAGTTTCTTGTTTCATGTAGGATTGGATCGTAATTTTCATGTAATAATAAAAAGCGATACAGGAGTTTGCCACCGCTCCAAAAAGAAGGATACGATTGAAAAGGAGATCCGATTCTGCCATTTTTTGTAACAGAAAAAGTTTGGTCCAAAATCCGATGAGAGGGGGAAACCCAGCAAACGACAAAAAAATCACACTTAGGGCAAGAGCAGTTAACGGATGTTCACCGCTTAAGTGAGAGATCCCATTTACAGTGACTTCATGTTTCCCTTGTTCCAAATACGAGATAATTGCAAAAGCAGCAAGGTTCAGTAAAGAATAAGAAAAGAGATAATACAATGCTTCAAGTGAAGCACCACAAGCGATCCCAGCGACAATATAACCCGCATGGGAAATGGAAGAATAAGCTAACATTCGTTTTAAATTTTCTTGTTTGAGGGCAACGATATTTCCCCATGTCATGGAGATTAGTGCAATTGAACCCATAAGTACTTTCCAAACATTCCCGATTTCACCAACAGGAACATGATTGAAAATGATGATCACAAGCCCAAGAGCAGAAGCCTTTCCAGCACTTGCCATAAATCCAGTGATTGGAGTTTGAGCGCCTTCATACACATCAGGTGTCCAAGAATGGAAAGGAACAAGTGCAGCTTTAAAGGAAACTCCAACTAAAAATAAACCAAGACCTAACTTTGAAAAGTTGGCCTCGTATCCTTTTAAAAATAAACCTCGTAGGGCACCGTCTAAATTCGTTGTACCAGAACCACCATACAAAAAAGCAATTCCAAGTAACATAAAACCGGAACTAAAACTTCCTAATAAAAAGTATTTCATCGCACTTTCTAAAGAAGACACGGAAGTCCTTGCCATGCCTATCATCACATACAAGGCGAGGGATAGAATTTCCAAACCAACAAAAATCACAATCAGATCATACCCAGAAGTGAGAAACATCATTCCCGACAAACAGAAAAGCAGTAAGGGAAAAAACTCAGGGAATAGTGTTTTATGTTGGGATAAAAAGGGAGGTGCGATGAGAAGTGTGATAAGACCAGCGATTAAATAAATGGCACTGAGCCATACTGTAAGAGGGCTTACCGAAATTTGGGATCCAAAAAATTTCCCGTATCCAGGTGAGTTTGTAATGTGATAAAGCGCATACATCGCTGTAAGGATTCCCAGAACAGAAAGGATCCAAAGTGGTTTCCCCTCTTCTTCTTTCGGAATCAAAAACTGAACAACAAGAGAAAGTAAAGCAACTCCACAAAGAACGAGCATAGGTGAGATTGCAATTAAATCATTCGAAGAAGGAGTATAAGACATGTTAGTTTCCTTTTTTCTCGTTTGGAGTTGGTTCCAATTTAAAATCGGATTCAATGGAGTTCTCTAGATTCTCCAAGTTTTCCTCTAGTTTTGGATTTGACTCTTGGTTTAAAGCCAAGGTAGGCAGTGCAAATGAAGATTTATAAGCTCCTAATCTTTCTTCGAAAGATTTTGGTTCCTTTCCTAAACTGATATAATCAGCAAATAATCTTTGTTCGCCTGTTCCCAGAAAATCCTTTTGTATTTGTTTTCTTTCTGCAACAGATTCTATGGATCCTGCATTTAAAAAGACATTTGATGATGTATGTAAAATCTCTAAAAATGGTTTTGGATAAAGACCGATCCAAAAAATGAGCACAACAAGAGGGCTTAAAATTCCTATTTCTCTAAAGGTGAGATCTTTGTATGGTTTTGCTTGTATGGTTTTACTCACACCAAAAAGGAATCGTTTCACAAACCATAAAAGGTATAAGGCTCCGAGAACGACACCTGTTGCGGCAATACCACCAAGCCATACATTGGATTTGATTGATCCCATAAGGATGAGAAACTCACCCACAAACCCATTTGTTCCTGGTAGGCCAATGGAAGAAAGTACTGCGATGAGAAAAAAAGTAGAAAACACTGGCATCTGGCCGGCAAGACCACCAAACTCAGATATGTTTCTTGTATGAGCTCTTTCATAGATCATACCAATCATAAGAAAGATCATCCCAGTGGAAATTCCATGGGAAACCATTTGTAACATTCCTCCCACCACTCCTTCCGTTGTAAAAGAAAAGATACCGATGATACAAAAACCTAAGTGAGATAAAGAACTATAAGCAACGATCCGTTTGATATCCGTTTGAACAAGGGCTGCCATCGATCCATACACAATCCCAATCACAGCAAGGGTTTGGACACCTGATTGTGAAATTAAACTTTGTTCAGGAAAAAATGGAATACAAAATCGAATGAAACCATAGGCCCCAATCTTTAACAATACACCAGCAAGGTCCACCGAACCAACGGTAGGTGCTTGTGTATGCACATCAGGCATCCAAGTATGCAAAGGGAAAAGTGGAATTTTGATCGCAAATGCGAGAAAAAAACTAAAAAACAAAAACCATTGGAGTGGCTCTGAATAGAGGGCCAAACTGGCTGTGGAAAGGGATTCAATAGAAGTTTTTCCTGTTTTGAAATAGAGTGTTAAGATTCCACCTAACATAAACAAGGAACCGGCCATGGAAAATAGAAAGTATTTGAGTGCTGCTTTTGTACGTTCTTCCCCACCCCAAATTCCAATCATAAGAACCATCGGAAGCACCATTAACTCCCAAAATACATAAAACAAAACTAAGTTCCCTGCGGCAAATACCCCAAGCACAGCTGTTTCCAATACAAGTAAACAGATATGGAATTCTTTGATCTTTTTTGGGATATTGGACCAGGAGGCAATGCTCGATAAAAAGAACATAAAGGTAGTCAGGGCAAATAAAAGTAGTGAAACTCCATCAAGACCTACATGGTAATCTACACTGAGTTTTCCAGAAAGGATCCAATCCGGAATCCAATGCACAAACTGTAACCCAGACTTAGAAGCATCATAAAAGAAAAAAAGGCCCACCGATAGAATCGTCGTAAAGGCAGAGGATAAAGCAGAGATCACTACCACTGCTCCCACACGTTTTTGCACTACGATGAGAAAAGAGGAAACAATCGGTAAAAAGATAATGATGGATAAAATTTGTTCCGGCACCTTACACCCCCCTTGTTAATAAATAAACCAAGATACAAAACGTACCAAGAACCACATACAATGCATAGTCACCGATGAATCCAGATTGGAGTCTACGTAACCCGTTGGCAATCACTCCAAAACTCCCACCAATCCCGAGAAAAAAACGATCTAGGATTTTGATATCAAAGGTATATGCGATTCCTTTTGATAAAAACACATAAGGTTTCACAAAAAGGACATCATAGATTTCATCAATGTAGTATTTATGAAAGAGGATTTTACGAAAACCAGTATGTTCCTCGAGGATAGGACTTTGTTTCCTTTGGTAAATGAAATATGCTAAAATAAGGCCTAAACTTGCGATTCCAACAGAAAAAGCCGCAAGGGAAATCTCAACCTGATGAGTGAGTTCTGTGTGTTTGGTAAATGTTCCCATTTGGTTCGCAAGAACTGTTCCCCTGTCCAAAACTGGAGCAAAGTAACGTTCCAATGTATCGATGTGCAAAAAGAAATGAGGAGTAAGGACAAATCCACTCAATACTGCTCCTACGGCTAGTACCACGAGAGGAAATGTCATGGTCCAAGGCGATTCATGCACTTTGTGGTGGGAGTCGGTATTGTCCTTTCCAAAAAATACCACAAACACAAGGCGGAACATATAAAAGGAAGTGAAAAAAGCAGCCACAACACCGACAGTCCAAAGAACGGAACCAAACGCACCATAGGTGTAAGTTTTTTCTAAAATCAAATCTTTTGAGAAAAATCCAGAGAAAGGGAAAAAACCTGCAATCGCTAACGTTCCGAGTAAGAAGGTTATTGATGTGATTTTAATTTTTCCAAAAAGTTTTCCCATATGTTTGATGTTTTGTTCATGGTGGAGGGCATGGATGACGGAACCCGCACCAAGGAATAATAATGCCTTAAAAAACGCATGGGTCATTAGATGGAAAAGTCCTGCTACATAACTCATGCTACCCATAGCAAGGAACATAAAACCAAGTTGGGAAACCGTTGAATAGGCGAGGATTTTTTTGATATCGTTTTGCAAAAGCCCAATCGTTGCCGCAAAAAGTGCAGTTGCAGCTCCAATACATGCAATGAAAAAGGAAGTATCCGGTGCTAGGTAAAATACAAAGTTGAGTCGTACGATGAGGAACACTCCTGCCGTTACCATGGTGGCCGCATGGATGAGAGCCGATACAGGTGTTGGGCCTGCCATCGCATCTGGTAACCAAACATACAGTGGGATCTGTGCAGATTTCCCCATCGCTGCGATGAAAAAGAAAAGGGCAATGAGATTGGCATAAGAGGCAAACTCTGACAGTTCACTCAAATTGGTTTGTAAGGTAAGGTATTCCAAACTCCCACCTAACCAAAAAAGAAAACCTGTCCCTAAGATAAAACCAACATCACCGATTCGGTTTAAAATAAATGCCTTCATCCCTGCTTCTGCGGCATAGGATTTGTCATAATCAAAACCGATGAGTAAGTAGGAAGCAAGACCAACACCTTCCCAACCAAGGAAGGTTAAAACCAAATTATCACTGAGGACAAGGTTTAACATACAAAAGATAAATAGATTGAGATAAGCAAAAAACCGGTTGTATCCTTTATTGCCCTTCATATACCCCATCGAATACAGATGGATGAGTGATCCAATACCCGTAATGATAAGAGTCATATACAAAGAGAGTTGGTCGATTTGGTAACCAAAGGAGGTTTTAAAATCTCCAATCAGAATCCAATCGAACACTGGCACAAGATGTGGTGCAGTTCGCTCCATTGGATTAAATTCATTAAACGCACCTAAGGTGATAAGGAAAGGGATAAAAACCGCGAGGGTTCCAATGGCTCCTGCAAATCGGTGTGGGATTCGATCTTTTAAGAGTCCATTATGCAAAAAACCAAGCAGAGGAAGAAGAACAACGATTGGAAATAAATCTAACATAGGATTACCATCTCATCGATTGGAGTTCATCCACGTTCGTGGATTTTTTGTGACGGAAGATCGCAATGACAAGAGCGAGGCCCACGGCTGCTTCCGCTGCAGCGATTGCCATCACAAAGAAAACAATGGTTTCCCCATTGATATGAGATAAAGCTTTGGAGAAGGTAACAAACACTAAATTCACCGAGTTTAGGATAAGCTCCACTGACATAAAAATGATTACAATGTTACGTCTGATGAGAACTCCAAGAACCCCAATGGAAAAAAGGATTCCCGCAAGGCCAAGGAGGTAATGAACGGGGATTCCGTTGATAACTGGATTCATAAAACCGTATCCTTTGTTTGGTCGATTTCTGTGAGTTTCTTTTTTGCTAAAATCACTGCCCCAAGCACTGCCACAAGTAGCAAAATTGAAATCATTTCAAATGGCAGAAGGTAATCTAAATAAGTAGAAGCTCCAACCGTTGCCACGTTTCCCTTGGCATTCACAGTGGACGTTCCTTGGATGGGGAATGAATACTCCGCATTTTCATACCCTTTTCCCATTTGTTCCGAATGAGGGACACCCGTTGTGAGAGTGGAATACAAAAGGAAAAAAAATCCGATCACAAATACAGATAACAAAACCAAACGAATAGGGTGTTTCCGATATCGAGACATTGTTTCAGCTCTTTGAGAAAGTAACATGAGAACAAACACAACAAGCACCATAATGGCACCCGCATACACTAACACCTGCATGGTGGCTATAAACAAGGCTCCCATAATCCCATAAATCCCTGCGAGGGAAAAAAAGGTAAACACTAGGGAAACAGCAGAAACCACTGGATTCTTTTGGAAAATGACACTTAAAGCCGTGATGACGGTAACCGTTCCAAAAAACACAAAGAGTAAAAGAGATGGTGAAGTTTCTAGGTTCATATAAATAATTTCATCCATCCTTCTTTCCAATACACAGTGTAGATGGAGGCAAACATGACAACAAATAGCCCCCAAGGGATCATCTTTTTCCAACCGAGTTTCATGAGTTGGTCATAACGAAACCGGGGAAGTGTCCAACGCACCCAAATGAACAAAAAAGCAAAAAACAATACTTTTAAGATAAAAAACCCAAGGCCAATAAAGGCTTGGTATTCTGATCCGGCCCCAAGATGGAAAGGAACATTATATCCACCAAAAAAAAGTAAGGTGGTGAGGCAAGACATGGTGATCATATTCATGTATTCTGCCAAAAAGAATAGAGCAAACTTAAATGCACCATATTCAGTATGGAAACCAACCACAAGCTCCGACTCGGCTTCTGCCAGGTCAAAAGGCAAACGGTTTGTTTCTGCAAACATGGCTGTCACATAGATAAAAAACGCAACAAATCCAGGTGGAGAGAGGATATTCCACATGTCTTTTTGGGAGTCACTGATGTCTGTGAGTTTGAGAGAACCTGTCATGATCACAATGGAAACAATGGAAAGTCCCATGGGAAGTTCGTAACTAATCATCTGAGCAGTCGACCGAACACCACCGAGTAACGAGTATTTGTTGTTACTGGACCATCCTGCAATCATGATTCCGTAGACTGAGAGAGAGGAAATCGCGAGCATATACAAAACGCCAGAGTCTGGGTTTGCAATTTGTAAGTCGATGGTTGCCACACCTGTAAGAGTGGTTAACCACTCTGGTGCCGGAAGAGTCCCGCCAAAGGGAATCACAGCCCAGGCCATGATCGCACAAGTCATAGAGATTGTGGGTGCAAGGAGATACATTCCCTTCGATACATTTTTTGGGAATATTTCTTCTTTGGCGATGAACTTAATCCCATCCGCCAATGGTTGGAAAATTCCAAAAGGACCTGCACGGTTTGGACCAGGTCTGTCCTGGATAAATCCAGCAAACTTTCGTTCGGCGAGAGTATAATACGCCACACCGGTTAAGATTACAAAAAACAAAGAGAGGATTTTAATCCCCCAAGCAAGTATTAAAGCCCAGTCCATCGTATTTGGTGACCTTTAGTGAGAAAGACTCACTTCCTTTTTCAATCGAAGAGAAAACTCTTCCTTAAATTTCGTCATCGTAGGTCGAACTGCCATCACACAAGCATCCGCTAACGGACAAATGGTGGTGCCACCTTCCATATTTCGGGAAAGAGAAAAGATGAGTTCTACATCCTTTTCTGTCCCTTCTCCCACTTTGATTTTATGGAGAAGGTCTTTGACCCAGTGTGTTCCTTCCCGACATGGTGTACACTGCCCACACGATTCATGAGAATAAAATTCTGCCAATCGGTAAGTGGTTTCCACGAGATCGGTTTCTTCCGATAAAATGATCACAGCGCCAGAACCTAACATAGATTTGAGGGAAGCAATGGATTCATAGTCCATTGTTGCCGTCATCGCTTCTTCCGCCGTTAAGATCGGTGAGGAACTTCCACCAGGGATCACTGCTTTTAATGCCTTATCATTTTTCATCCCACCACAGATGTCGTAGATGAGTTCCTTCATCGGAGTTCCCATTTCCACTTCATAAATCCCTGGTTTTTTCACATGCCCACTGACAGCAAAAAGCCTGGTCCCGGGCGATTTTTCGGTTCCGATTTTTTTGTATTCTTCCCCCGTCATACGGATGATATGCGGAACATTACAAAAGGTTTCGACATTATTCACAACGGTTGGGCAAGCATAGAGTCCTGATACCGCAGGGAATGGGGGTTTGAGACGCGGGTGGCCCCTCCTACCTTCAAGAGAATTGATGAGAGCTGACTCTTCTCCGCAGATATAAGCACCTGCACCAGAATACACAGCCAAATCAAAGTCATACCCTAGGCCTAAGATATTTTTTCCAAGAAGCCCTGCTTTGTATGCTTCTTCCACGGCAGTTTCCACAATCCGAATCCCTTTGTGAAATTCACCACGGATGTAAATATAACCTTGGTGGGAGTCAATGGCTTTTGCCGCAATGATCATCCCTTCAATAAGCATGTGAGGAAATCGTTCGATGAGCATCCGGTCTTTGAAAGTACCTGGTTCCCCTTCGTCCCCATTACAAATTAAATACTTTGGTTTGTCGGTTTTCGGAATGAAGCCCCATTTGTTTCCTGTAGGAAACCCAGCTCCACCACGACCACGAAGCCCAGAATTTTTGACATCGTTTACAATTTGTTCGGCGGTCATACAAGAGATTGCCTTTTTTAAACTTTCGTACCCACCCACCGATTGGTAGTGTTTTAAGGTATGAGAATCAGCGGCATTAATATGTGTTGTGAGTAAGGTTTTAAGTCCCATGTTATCCTTCTTTTTCCAATTCAGAAAGAATCTTTTCGATGGATTCTGGAGTTAAATTTTCATAATACTTATCATTGATCTGAGCGACTGGTCCAAACCCACAAGCCCCAAGGCACTGCACTTCATCCACAGTGTATTTTTTGTCCTTTGAGGTTTCCCCTTTTTCGATTCCTAATTTAGAACACACGTGTTCCGTGATGGAGTCAGAACCTGCCAGATAACAAGAGATATTGGCACAAATTTGGATATGGAATTTCCCAACTGGTTTTTTATTGTACATGGTGTAAAATGTAGCCACACCGTGCACATGTGCCAAAGAAACTGGTTCACCAATCCGATCGGCGATGTATTGCATCCCTTCTGTATCCACAAAACCTTTGTCAGCTTGTAATAAAAAAAGACATGGCAAAATGAGAGATCGTTTGCTTGGAAATTGTGGGATGAGTCTTTGGAATCTTTTTTCCGATTCTTGTGAAAATTGATACGCCATTAACAATCAAGCTCCCCTGCAATGACATTGAGTGAGGACATTGTCGCAATGGTATCTGCCAAAAGTCCACCTTTCACCATTTCTGGGAACGCTTGGTAGTACCAAAAACATGGACGTCTCACATGTACCCGCCAAGGAGATTTTTCCCCTTCCGATACTACATAGAATCCAAGTTCTCCATTCGCAGCTTCTGTGGCATGGTAATATTCCCCTGGCGGAACTTTCACTCCGTGCATAATGATCTTAAAATGGTAAATGAGTTCTTCCATATTGTGATACACACGGTCTTTGGGTGGAAGGAAAGTGTGTGGTACATCTGCATGATAAGGACCTTCAGGGATACCGTCAATTAGCTGTTCGATGATCCGCATTGACTGGCGCATCTCTTCCATACGAACCAGAGTCCTGTCAAGAGCGGAACCGTCCTCTCCCACTGGAATGTCAAAATCCACCTTATCATAGAACATATAAGGGTCATCTTTACGAACGTCCCAAGGGACACCTGCAGCGCGTAAATTTGGTCCCGAAAAACCGTAAGCAATCGCACGTTCGGAAGAAATCCCACCAATGCCTTTCGTTCTTTCATTGAAGATTTTGTTCCTGATGAGTAGTTCTTCAAATTCGTCTAACGCTGGTTTTAATCCCTTTAGAATGAGTTTGATTTCGGATTGGAATTCCGGGTAAATATCTCGTTCCATTCCCCCCACTCGGCAGAAGGTGGTCGTGAGGCGAGCTCCCGTGAGTTTCTCTAAAATTTGGTAAATGTTTTCTCGGTGGTGGAAAAGGTGTAATAACCCAGAAAATGCCCCAAGGTCCACACCCATAATCCCATTACAAATGATATGGTCCATGATCCTTGAAAGTTCGGAGATGATCATACGAACGTATGTCACACGATCAGGGACTTGGATTTGCATCATCTTTTCCACTGTGAGGATCCAACCGATGTTGTTCAAAGGAGTGGATACATAGTTCATTCGATCCGTACAAACTAAGAACTGGTTATAGTCGTAACGTTCTCCTAATTTTTCAAAACAACGGTGTACATAGCCAATCACAGATTCGGTGTCAACAACTCGTTCTCCATCAATCTGGATTACGTTTTGTAAAATTCCATGGGTAGCAGGATGGCTTGGTCCTAAGTTAACGAGTAAATGACCTTCTGGTAGGTCTTTGAATTTTTGGCCAAAGTGTTCGGCTGTTTTTTCGTACATTACCATATTGATTGTTTACCGCCTAACCGGTAATATCCTCTTCTACGTGAATGGTCAGTAAATCCTCGATGAGGTAATCTTGGCCTGGGCCTTCGAGTGGGTAGTCTTTCCTGAGTGGGTGGCCCACAAAGTTATCAGGCATAATGAGTCGTTCCATTCTTGGGTGGTTTGAAAACGGAATCCCCATAAGATCAAATACTTCTCGTTCCGGCCAATTGGCTGCCGGGAAAATTCCCGCTATGCTTGGAACTGATTCCCCTTCTCCCACAGGAACACGGAGTTGGAATCGAAAGTGATTGTTACTCGGAGAACGAAGGAGGTATACCACTTCAAATCTCGGTTCCCGTTTTCCTAACCAATCGATAGAAGTGAGGTCATTCAAAAAAGTAAAAGCAAACTCAGGGTGATCCTTTAACGTCTGTACAACGGTAGGTAGGCTTTCCTTTTGGATGCTAAAGTAGAGAAGATTGGTGTTTATGTCCCTTTGCGGGAGCAAACTATCTTTCCATTGAGTTTGGATAAATTCGGTTAGTTTTTCTTTCATGCCACTACGAGGGGTTTGTTACGTTCGTTGATCTCTTGGATCTTTTTCATGACTTCTTGGCGGCGAGCTTCCAAACCTTGGCTTTGGACTTTTTTCTGTAACTTTACAAGCGCATCAAGTAGTGCTTCTGGTCTGGGAGGACAACCTGGAACATACACATCCACGGGGAGAATACGGTCTACACCTTGTAACACACCATAGGTGTGAAACATCCCACCGGAAGAAGCACAAGCTCCCACAGAAATCACAAATTTAGGTTCAGCCAATTGGTCGTATATCTGGCGTAATACGGGAGCCATTTTATAAGTGATGGTTCCGAGAACTAAAATCATGTCTGCTTGGCGAGGAGAAAAGGAAGGCCTTTCGGCACCAAAACGCGCGATGTCATAATCGGCACAAGAAGTACTCATGTATTCGATTCCACAACAAGCGGTCGCAAAAGGATAAGGCCACAAAGAAAAACTTTGCCCCCATTGTACCACATTGTCGAGTGTGGCAACTTGGAACATGTCACCAAACATCTCACCCGGTTTGGATAGTGTTTCTGTTAATCCCATTCCAGTGCTCCTTTTTTCCAGATATAATATAGACCCACCACAAGGATGAGTAAAAAGAAAAACATTTCAAAAAGAAAAAACGTTCCTAGTCCTGCTTCTTTGAATCCAATTAGATTCACAGCCCAAGGGTATAAAAACACAGCTTCAATATCAAAGAGGATAAAGAGGACTGCTACCAAGTAAAACTTGATATTAAAAAGTCCTCTCGCATCTCCATAATAGGTGACTCCACATTCAAAGGTATCTTGTGGTTTTGATTTTTTCTTTGGGTTTAAAAGAAAGGCAAGTGATAAGATCAGAGCGGAGAAACCGACTCCGAGCAAAAGTTGTAAGAGGATTGGTGCAAAACTATCCGGTGCGGATCCCATGTATGAAAATGCTCTCACGAAAGGGGTTAGTTGTCAAGATGAGAAAGAATTTCCCCTTTGTTTTCGTGTATTTTTCGAGATTCGAGGGAAAATCTCTAATTTTTGAGATAAACTCTCAATAACGGTCTCCCCATAACCTTTCCAATTGTTCTTTCAGATTTTTCTCCATCCCTTGGTTGGAGGGTGAATAAAAGCTTGGTGGGTTCGGATAAAAGGACTCTGGGAAGTATCGTTCTTTCAGGAAATGTCCTGGAAAATCATGCGGGTACTTGTAACCCTCTCCCGCTCCTTCGTTACGATGAGTGGCAGTAGGCGCATTTCGTAAGTGGTTTGGGATTTGGAAGGAACGATTCCTTGCCTTCACAAAGGCCAATGCTTCATTTATCGCCGTATAACTCGCATTAGATTTCGGAACAGAGGCAAGGAAAGTGGTACATTGCCCAAGAGGGATCCTTCCTTCTGGCATTCCCACTCGTTCCACCGCTTGCCAAGTGGCAATCGCAAGGGGTAACGCATGGACACTTGCATTTCCGACATCTTCACTCGAAAAGATTACCAGTCTTCTGGCAATAAAGAGAGGGTCTTCCCCACCCTCGAGCATCAGCGCCAAATAAAACAAGGCAGCATCCGGATCACTGCCTCGAAGGGATTTGATAAAGGCAGAAATGATATCATAATGGCTTTCACTATTTTTATCATAGGTCACAAGGGTATCTCCAAGGATAAGGGACAACCTTTCTTCTGTAACCTCTTCCCCTTCCTTTGTGGCACTTAAGATTCGTTCTAGATACCCAAGGAGTTTACGTGCATCCCCTGCACTCCTTCGAAAAAGTTCCTGTTTGACTCCTTCTGGAATCGTTCGGTTTGTGTTTTGTTTGGTGAGGCATGCGGAAAAAATTTGGTCCTCTTCTTCTTCGGTGAGAGTGGTGAGCCTGTAGACAAGCATTCGGGAAAGGAGTGCCTTATTCACCCGAAAACTTGGGTTTTCTGTGGTCGCAGCGATGAGGATGATCTCCCCTTCTTCCACAGCTGATAATAATGCATCTTGTTGGGAGGAGGAAAACCTGTGGATCTCATCCAAAAAAAGGACAATGGTGCCGAGACGTTTCCCTTCTTCTAACACTTCCCTCACTTCTTTGACACCACTTGTCACACAACTCAAATACCGCTTTTCCAATTTCCATGATTCAGCAAGCAGATGGGCAAGTGTGGTTTTTCCAGTTCCGGGAGGACCGTAGAATAAAATGGATGTTGGTTTTGTTATGGATCGTAAAGCAGAGACCACTTTTGTTTGGCCCACAAATTCGGACCAAGTTTTAGGCCGCACGAGATGGGCAAGAGGCACTTGTTTGGAATTAGAAAACAGGGAATCCAATTTAGTTTAAATCCAATTCCTTTTTCACTGCCATATAACAGTTGTAAATGGTTTCATTACACACATCACAACCGGAATGGCAACATATAAGGGCCCTTTCAGAAACCTTTCCATCAATTAGGTTTTTGACAAAGGCTGCCGTCCGGTCTGGCAAAAAGAAAAACCTGACTTTTTCTAAAATCACTTCGTCGACTGACTTAGGGAATAGTCGTTCTTCGGTCATCTTAGCCTCCCGTAATCCAACCGATGTACATTGCATAAAAATAAACAGAGATACGAACAAACCGAAAGAGGGACCCTAAAAAAAACAAACGGTATGGCATCTTAAAAGTACCTACGGTATATGCCATCCAAGAATAGGGAATGGGAGTGAGTGCACTAAGAACCACTGCACCAAATCCATACTTTCGAATGTAAGGCAGAAGTTTGTCTTCATAGTGTAAAACCATCTGGCGGCCCAAATGGAATCTGGGAATCAAATAGAGACCAATGAAATATGCGAAGGTTCCCCCGATGATACTTCCGACTGACATCGATAAGATGGTTTTTAGTGGGTCCATCTCACCGGTAATCGCTAACATCAAAAAAGCATCGGGCGGTACAAAGGCTGGAAGGCTATCCGAGAGGATCATTCCTATAAATAAACCAAGGAACCCAAAAATACGTACAAAGTGTTCGCTAAAGCCGAGTAGTTCCCTTCGGAAAAAATAGGCAAGGCCAAACACAATGGCGAGAACGATCACAATAGAGAAGATGGTTTGTAAAAATAAGGTTCGTAGATTGATGGAAGTTTCTTGTTCTTTTGACATTTATTATGCCTTGGTTTCTTTTAAAAGAAGGTTACGACTCGTTCGGATCCAATCTTCGATTTTGGAAACAGAGTCTTTGATGAGTGTTTGCAACTGTGTTTTTTCTTCTGCATTGAAGTTTTGCAGAACAAAGTCAGCCACTTCCATCCCCCCTTTTTCGGGTTTGCCCACACCAAACCGCAGACGATGAAAATCTTGGGACCCGAGTTTTGCCACGATGTCTTTTAGACCATTATGGCCAGCAGTTCCTCCGCCGATTTTGTTTTTGATTTTTCCAAATGGCAAATCGACTTCGTCTTGGACCACAAGGATTTGAGAGGGAGGGATTTTGTACAAATTGGCAAGAGTTTGTGTTGCTTTGCCCGAAAGATTCATAAACTCCAAGGGTTTCAGTAAATGGATTTTATCCCCTTCCCAGATAAGAGTGGTTTCTGCATATTTTTTGGCGTCTTTAAAGGAGACACTAAATTCAGAAGCCAAAGCATCTAAGATCATAAACCCAATATTATGGCGGGTATTTTTGTATTTATCTCCCGGATTTCCAAGACCAACAATTAAAAAGTGGTTCATACATTCCCAAGGATGATATGTAACATTCGTTCGGTGGCTTTCACTGCGGCAACTTGTTGGTCCGAGTCAATTCCGATGGTGCGGATCGGGTGATTGTCTCCCTCTTTTTTCCAGGTGATGACAGTTTCCACAAGGGCATTTGTATTCCCACCAGGTGGAATCCTCACTTCATAATCAAAGAGTTTTGGGATTTGGATCTTCAAGGTTTTTAAGATGGTTCCGAGGGCATTCATAAACGCATCGTACCCCCCGTCCCCTTCCCCTTTTCCTTCATAGAGATTTCCTTGGTATTTCACTTTCACTTCGGCTTTGGGTTTCACTCCAATGCCACTTGTTACAGTGCATGTTTCGATCCGAAAACTAGATTCTAAGTTTTCCCCAGTGATATCAGAAATGATGTAGGGTAAATCTTCTTTTGTGACAGTTTTGTTTTGGTCCCCAAGTTCAATCACTCGCTCCAAAACTTTTTTCTCAATTTCCGGTGAGAGAACCATACCCAATTGTTTTAAGTTTTCAGTGATACTCGCTTTCCCGGCTAACTTGCCGAGTGCATACACGCGACTCCTTCCAAAACGTTCCGGAAGGATGGGATTGGCATATAAATTCCCTTTTTTGTCTCCATCGGCATGGACACCTGCCGTTTGTGTGAAAACATCTTCTCCCACAATGGGTCTGTTATCCGAGATTCGTTTTCCAGAAAATACTTCTACTAGCCTAGAAGCACTTGTGATTTCTTTTTCGACAACAGAGGTTCTAAATTTTGTTTTGTCATGGAGTGCTGTTACCACAGCTTCTAATGGAGAATTCCCTGCGCGTTCCCCAAGTCCATTCACTGCGACATGAAGTCCCCGAACTCCCGCCTTCACTGCCTCTAAACAATTCGCAACTGCTAGGTCATAATCATTATGCCCATGAAACTCAAACCATAAATTGGGAAAAAGGCCAACAAGATCGGTCACAGCCGTTCTCACTTCTTCTGGTGATAATACACCTAAAGTATCAGCAAGATAAAATCGTTTGATGGGAAACTTTGAAACGGTTTGTAAATACTGAATGACATAGTCTCTGGAATGTAAATATCCATTGGACCAGTCTTCTAAATAGACATTCACTGTGATCCCTGCTTCTCGAGCAAAATCCACTGTTTGTTTGATATCGGAAAAATGTTCTTCGGGAGTTTTTCGAAGTTGGTTTGTTAGGTGGTTTAGTGACCCTTTTGTCAAAAGGTTTAGTACCTTCACTCCAGTGCCTTTCATCCACTCCACAGTTTTGTCTGAGTCAACAAATCCTAAAATTTCGATCCTGTCCTGAAGACCTTCCCCTTTTGCCCAATCGATGATTTTCCCAACTGCTTCAAATTCCCCTGGGGAAACTCTCGCACTTGCAATTTCCACTCTATCAGTTTTTAGATCCTTTAAAAGGTGTTTGGTGATATTTAATTTCTGTTGCCAAGAGAAAGAAACACCATTGGTTTGTTCCCCATCACGTAACGTTACGTCTAGAATTTCTATTTTGGAATTTGGTTCTGTCATGCTTTCAATCGATTGATGTATTCTTTGGAAGGCGCGAGGATTTCGACAAGAGTACTACCTGGGTTCTGTCGAAACATTGGGTCGGATTCCACTAATTTCAAAAACCCTGTGGAGGTCACGTAGTCAATCGCCATTCGGCGTAATACCCCTTCCCCAATCCCATGTAGGATTTCCACATAGGTTTCCCCATCCATAAAGGCTTCATGGAGTTCTCTCTCGAGTTTTGTCCGAGCTTCTTCAAATCGGAGTTTGCGAATGTAAATGGTACGCACCGTAAGTCCAAAAAAATGGACTTAGGTCAAATTGCAACAGAAACGAACTGCATCCAAAAGTTCCTTGGTATTCCAAGGTTTGGAAAAAATCGCATAGGTTTTGGCTTCTTCTTTCACACGGTTGATCGCATCCCTGTCTGCATGCCCAGAAATGAGGATAGATTTGATATGGGGGTATTTTTGGTGGACTTTGATGAGAAATTCGTCTCCCCGCATCCCTGGCATGAGCCAGTCGGATAAAATGAGAATCACTTCTACACCTGATTGGCAGAGGTCATCGATCACTTCCATGGCTTCTTCTGGGTTTTGAGCCGTTTCATAAGTGTAACTGCCCCCGATCTCTCTTTTCAGTTCTTGTACGAGAGAAAGAAGGAGGATTGGTTCATCATCAACACATAGAATGGCATTTTTCTCGTTTTTGATCTGCGATAAATTCAAACTCTTGTCCCTTCCATTACTTTTGGTATGTACACCCTGAATTCCGTTCCAGTAGGATCTGAAATAAAATCAATTTTTCCATTCATTTTTTCTACGATTTGTTTACAAATGTCAAGCCCAAGCCCAATCCCTTCTCCATGTTTTTTTGTCGTAAAAAAAGGCAAAAAAACTTTGTCTTGGATTTCGGGATCAATTCCTTTTCCATTATCCTTAATCGATGTTAGGACATAATCTGACTCGGTTGTGACTGAAATTCTTATTTTACCCTTATAATCCATTGCTTGTAAAGCATTATTGATTAAATTGATCCAAACTTGGTTGAGTTTATCACGATCCGCCAAACAAGAATCAGATGTAAAATAGTTCTTAATGATTTCCACATCTTTTTTAATTTTTGCCTGGTATAAAGTTAAAATTGAATCCAATTCTGAAGGAATATTCACATGTTGGGAGTTAGAGTCGACAACGGACTGGTCAGTATACAAATAATGTTTGAGTGCGTTCACTACATGTGAGGCTTTTTCCGTAGCAGATTGAACCACATATACCAATCGATACAAACTTCCCAAAGTCACAACGTTTTGTAAAAGAAAACTCGCCCTTGGTTTTTCTATGATAGAAAAGATTTGAGAATCCCAATTTGTAACACCAATGGATGTTAGATGGTCGAGTATATCTTCTGGATTGGAAATATTCTTTTCCTTAAGTTGAGCCATCCTTTCCTTTTTTTCCGCACGACTCATAAGACCAGAACTTCTATCTCCGAAATTAACACTTAACAACAGTAATGTTTGAAAATCGTCCAGCTCCTCATGATTTAGGGTTTCTAAAAATTTCGGAAGGAGAAGGATATCTTTTTTTAAAATTTCCGACATGGCACGAACACTGGAAGAAATGGCACCGAGTGGGGTATTCAATTCGTGAGTGATCCCTGCTGCAAATTGCCCAAGTGCCGCTAATTTTTCACTGAGTAATAGCTGGTTTTGGGCATTATGAAGATCGAGTAATATCCTTTCTTTGGTAGCAATGGTCTCCAGTAAATTCTTGTTACTTTCCATAAGAGCAACTGTCCGGTCATTGACGATTTTTTCCAAATTGCTATTGGTTTCCATCACCATCTGTTGGCTTGCACTCACCCTTTCGAAACTGGATTTTAATTCCCTCGACATAAAACGAAAGGCATCGGAAAGTCCTCGGAGTTCGGCAATCATACTCTCACCAACAGGAAAATCCCAATCTCCCTTTGCCAGTGATTTGGAAGCGGAAGAAAATCGTAAAATCGGCCTTGTGACAAGTTCTGCTAAAACAACAGCGAGGATAAGACTTAAAAGAATTGCCCAAGCAAATACCATTGCCGACTCACTATTCCCTGTATACACTCCACTCAAATAAAAGGAATAAGGGAACAGTGTGACAAGGTAGATGGTACTCCTTTCTTTAGGGATTTCGAATCTCGAAACATTGGCATTCCAATTTTCTCTGGAGAGTGGTTTTTTGGTCACAACAGAAAAACTCAAATGGGTTTCTGGGTAATGAAGGTCACTTGCTTGTTTTTTTAATTCGACTCGTAAGGTTTCTAGAAGTCGTGATGATTTTGGTTCGTTCGACAAACTTGAAATGAGTGTTAGGTGAGAATCCAATAAATACACTTTTCCTTGGGTATTGACCATGGAAGTATCCAATAACTGTTGGAGTAGAATGGGATTGGAACTTATGGATCCTGTATTCGTTTCCAATTCTGATAATTGTAATTGAATGTTTTTTGACCATTGTTTGTGTAAAATTTCAACCATATGGTAGGCAGATTCTTCTGCATTTTTTAAAGTCACATACGATGTAATCCCAACTAAAAATAAAACCAAACAAACAAATGGGGCCACAATGAATAATTGTAAAGATATCCCGGTTCTCTCTTCCGCATATTGTTCATTTGAAGTCCCAAAATTCGATGATGATACCCAAACCATTCTTGGTTCTGTGATGCTAACTTCCTTTACTTGGAATGGGATCTCTGCCCAAAAGTATCCAATTTTTTTAACAATGGGAAACAACAAAAAACTGATCATTGGTGCGAGGATCCAAGTGATTCCAGTTGTGAAAATGAGAGCTGAACTAATGGTATGATAGGAAATTTCAGATCCAAATTGTTTGGAACATAAAAACCCCCATAAAAATGGTTCGAGTAATAAAAATAAAAAAACAAATATAAAATAATAAATCCAAATTCTCACCTTACTAAAATTTGGTGACTTTCCAATCATTTGGTAGGAGATCCAAAACAAGGATGGATTAATGAAATACCCAGGTAACCAGTCCCATAAAAAATCTGGAGGAACCCCTTCTATCAAATCAGAAAGACCATATGCAAACGGAACTGCAAGTAAGGCTGGGTAACCAAAAAAATTAAGGCATAAAAAAACAGATAAATCCTTAAGACTTTCTAAGGTCTGTGCTCCAGGGATGAGGACAATGGAACTACCTAAATAACCAGTTGCAAAAATGGAGACAAAGGTGATGAGAAAAAAATAAAAACTTTTGAGATTCCATGTCCATACTTCCCTCGAGATCCGGAATTGTTTTCCATTCCGAAAGCTAAATCCAGTATAAGCAAATACTGCAACGAGAGAACCAAGTAAAAACGAAAATCGACCCCAAACTTCTAAGATTGGTAGTGGGATCTTGGAAATGACAAATTCTAACCAAACGATGATCTCTGCCATGACCAAAAAATCGTAGGAGTTATTTTAGATTAGTAAAGCAAAATCTTTTTTACTTTCTTTGCGAGAGAAGATGGGAACTCGGTTTCAAGTGAATCTAGGTTTACCCATTTAAAATCGATACCTGATGTTTTTAAAAAGGATTCCAAATCCCTTGTATGATTTAATTTCAAATGTGGAACAGAATATTCTAATTTATGATGTGTGATGGTATGTTTAATGGTTCCTAAGGTTTGGCTTTTCCCTTTAAGAGATCCTAAAAAATGGAAAAAATCGGAAGGTTGATATTCATTGTTTGGTAGTTCACCTAAAAAACCGTAAGGAAGATGGAACATACCTTTCAAAAATCGATTTTTTGGTTCCTTGATGAGGAGGTAAACATCGTCCTTTTGGACAATCCATATTTCACCTTGTAAACTGATTTGTTTTTGACTTTTCTCGCGAATGGGAAGGTCTTTTGTTTTCCCATGGATTCTTGCAAAACATCCTTCCATGAGAGGGCAGACCAAACATTTAGGAGATTCGGGTAAGCAGATGGTTGCCCCAAGTTCCATCATGGCTTGGTTATGGTCGCCAGGAAAATCCAAGTTTAAAAATTCATTTGCCTTTTCTTGGAGTTCTAAATCTGCTTTTGGACCGAGAATGTTTTTCGTATAACCAACGTAACGTGCAAGAACACGTTTTACATTTCCATCAAGTACAGCATACGGTAAATCATAGGCAATGGATAAAACAGCTCGTGCTGTATAATTCCCAATACCAGGTAATTTTAAAACCAACTCTAAGTCTTTTGGAAAGGAACCATTGTATAGATTAACAAGTTGGATGGCAGCTTTTCGGATGTTCCGAGCACGGCTATAATACCCAAGTCCCTTCCAATGGGCGAGGACTTCTTCTTCACTTGCTTTAGCTAACTCTTCCGGGTTTGGAAAACGATTGAGGAAATTTTCAAACAAAGGTAACATTGCCGCAACTCTTGTTTGTTGCAACATCACCTCAGAAATCCAAATGGGATATGCTTGTTTTTTTTTACGAAATGGTAGGTCACGTTTGTGTAATAAATACCAATCGTGAAGTTTTTTCTGTGGGTTCAAATGTCCGAATCTTGGATGCTATATCGAAGGTAGGTATTACAACTTCCCTCTTCCGTATACCGTACCAAGTCATAGTCCAAACGTGTGGATCGGAAGAATTTGGAATGAGCCAATCGTTCTCGGATTTCCTGTCGGATGTGGTCACGAGCTTCTTGCCGTTTATCATAATAGGCAGGTGATAAAATTTCACTTTTGTAAGACAAATTTCCCTCACGGTAAATCGCTACAGTCACCTGCACTCGGTATTTGCGTTGTAATCCTTGTTTTACTTCCGTATTCATTGGTTCCAAAAAGCCCAGGTTTTCTTCCTAAATTGATTTTCGGTTTGGAAGGGAGTGAAATTGAAAGCCTCAGATTTTTTTCATACTGCTTGCCCAAATTTTCGAATTTAATTTTCTAGATAATGAGAACATAAGATTCAAATGAGCACCAAATATAACGAATCGCCATTTTTTTACAGAAGAAGACCGACAAGAGAAGTGAAAGTGGGAGATGTTGGAATTGGAGGAAAAAACCCAATCCGCGTCCAATCCATGATCACATCTAACACAAGAGATACGGACGCAAGTATCCAACAAATCTCAGATTTAGAGAAAGCTGGGTCAGAAATTGTTCGCCTAACAGTTCCTAGTCAAGCTGATGCTGACAACTTACCAAATATCCGAAAACGAATGAAAGAACTTGGTCTAAAAGTCCCACTTGTGGCTGATATCCACTTCACTCCCCAAGTTGCTCTAAAATGTGTGGAATGGGTTGAAAAGGTGCGAATCAACCCAGGAAACTTTGCAGACAAAAAAAAATTTGAAATCATCGAATACACTGACAAAGATTATAATGAAGAACTAGAACGTATCGAAGAAGTTTTTACTCCACTTGTCTTAAGAGCCAAAGAACTTGGTGTTGCGATGAGAATTGGTACGAACCATGGAAGTTTATCGGACCGTATCATGAATCGATTTGGGGACACACCTCTTGGAATGGTAGAGTCTGCATTGGAATTTATCCGGATCGCTGAAAAAAATTCTTATCGTGACATTGTTGTTTCCATGAAAGCATCCAACCCTCAAGTGATGATCCAAGCCTATCGTATGTTAGTTGCAAGGTTTTATGATTTAGGAATGGATTATCCACTCCACTTAGGTGTGACTGAAGCCGGGGATGGTAAAGACGGAAGGATTAAATCAGCTATTGGAATTGGAAGTTTACTGGAAGACGGTCTAGGTGATACGATCCGAGTCTCCTTAACAGAAGATGCAATTCATGAAATCCCTGTCGCGAAGGAACTGGTTCAAAAATACAACGATCTCTATTTTCATTCCTTAACGGCAAAAGAAAATCCAATGATTCGTGAAAGTATTTATACGGAATTTCGAGATCCATACCAATATGCTCGGTTTTATTCCAAAGAAATTGCCGTTGGAGAAACAAAAATTGGAGATACAAATCCAGTTCGAATTGAGTCCTGTTTTCCTTTTTTTGGAGAGGGAACATCGGAAGAGGTTCTCCATCTCATCCAAAGGGGAAACAAATCAGGTCGAGTACCAGAACTCATTCATTTTAACATTGATTCCGAATTAGATTTACTAACGCTTGGAACGATGGTGAGGAGAGGATCATTTCCTTTACCTGTTTCCTTTGCACTCTCTGAAGATCTCATGTACCAGTATGAAACTTTTGCCGAAGATTTGTATCGGTTTCAAAAGTGGGTCATCTCCCCTTCTCTCTTTTTAAAGGAATCGGAAGAATCCTGGGATGATCTTTTACAATTTGTGACTAGATACGCAAAAGACAAACGATCTGTGGAATGGACCTTTCCATCATCTAACATAGAACATGTGTCTATAGTCCTAAAAGAATGCAAAAAAAGAAAAATAGAAAATATCCTTTTTTCAACTTCTGATGGTGACTTACTCACGATCCGAAAACTTGCATTTTTATTAAGAGAATCCGATTACCCAATTGTCTTAAATGTTTCAGGTAAAAACAAAGACCAACTGATGTATGATGCTTCTATCCAAGCAGGAGGAAGTTTATTAGATGGAATTGGAGATGTTTTAAGACTTTCCTTTGGTGACGGAGAAGCAGAAGAGTGTTTACATTTAAATTTTGATATTTTGCAAGCAACTCGGCTTAGACTCACCAAAACAGAATACATTTCCTGCCCATCATGCGGAAGGACTATGTTTGACTTACAAACAACAACAGCAAAAATCAAAGAAAAAACTGGGCATCTAAAAGGTGTGAAAATTGCTGTGATGGGATGTATTGTGAATGGACCAGGTGAGATGGCAGATGCTGATTTTGGATATGTCGGTGCAGGAATTGGTAAAGTCCACCTCTACAAAGGGAAGGAAATTGTAAAAAAAGGAGTCTCTGAAACGGAAGCTCCCGACCTACTCATCGAACTCATTCGCGAAAATGGGATGTGGAACGATCCAGAATAAAAAATAGTTTCCTTTTGTTTCTTCCATCTGTAACTTCACCCAGGTGGAAGAAAAAGAAAAAAAAGAAATTTTATCCAAAATCCAATTGATGGAAAAGGAACTTTTTTTCTTAAAAGAAAAAGTCCTTTCTCTTTCTGAATCAAAAGTTATTTCCAAATCGGAAAGATTCGAAAATCCCAAACAAACACCTGTTACAGAAGATACAAAACCCATCTCGATTGACGAAGGTCCTAATTGGTTCATCCAATGGATTGGACAAAATTTATTTGTAAAACTCGGTGTATTTTCACTCATCCTTGCATCAATTTGGTTTTTTTATCTAGCAATCGAAGAATATTGGATCAACGAATCAGTTCGTATTTGGATAGGTATCCTCTCTTCTCTTCCGATCCTTTGGTATGGAACCAAAACAAGAGAATCAAGGCCTTACCTTTCACCTAGTTTACTTGGCCTCGGGATTGCTGTTTTATTTTCTGCTTATTTTTCAGGATATGTTTGGTATGATTTATACGGAACAGAAACTTGTTTTGTTGGACTGATCCTTTTAAGCCTAACAGCTGTTGGAATTTCGTATGCTGAAAAAAGTGAAGTATTATTTGGTTTTGCGAGTTTAGGTGTTTTCTTATCGCCCATCTTAGTATCAACTGGGCAAAACTCCTATCCATTTTTATTTACCTATTTACTCATATGGAACCTACTTTTCTTTTTCATCAGAAAGGAAATGCCTTGGAAGGTGATCCCATTACTCATCCTAATCGCAAATCACTTAATTTTTGCCACTTGGGCAGAATCAAAACTAGAAGAATCAAAAATCTTTTTTCCATTCATCTTCCAATTGGGTGTCTACCTTCTATTTTTACTTCGTGAATTCGAAGTATTAAAAAGAACCATAAATGAGAATCCAAACCTAACTTTGGTTACCATAGGACTCACATTGGGATTTGGATTTTTGCAATCCTTTTGGATGTTTGGAATCTTTTATCCTACACTAAAACCATTTCTACTAACGCTAGTTCTTATCGTATTTTATGGAATCTACCAAAGGTCTCTCCGTGATATAGAACTTACGAGTGATACAAAAAAAGTGTATGATATCATTAGTCTTTTTGGATTACCACTCATTATCAGCGTGATTGTGATGGGAATGACAGGCAAGGCTTTGGCATTTAGCCTAATTAGTTTTGCATTTGTTGTGACAATTGCGGCTACATATTCCAAACAATTGTATATGTATTTAGCAACATTCCCTGTTTGGTTTTTTGCTTTGTTTTATATTTTCGCATTTACCTATCGTTCTTACAATGAAATTCCATTTCTAAACGGTAGGTTTCTTATTTTTACAACAGGTAGTTTGTATTTAGTATTATCGTATTGGTATAGTAGACAGTTTTCAAATTTTTCAAAACTATTCTTATACACCGCCTATCCTTATTTCCTACTGGGAAATTTTGTGGAAATCCATTTGGGTTTTCCTGAAGAAAAACGCATGTTTTTATACACCATTTGTTTGATCTTCTATGGATTCGGTACTTTGGTCATAGGATTCCAAAAACACATTCACTCCATAAAAGTGGCCGGATTTGTTTCATTGGCACTGGTCGTAGCCAAATTTTATTTATATGATTTTTGGAACTTATCCTTGGGATACAGAATCTTAGCAGGTCTGTTTTTAGGAATCACTCTTATTGTTACGGGAACATTTTACAATCGAATCAAAAAGGAAACTACATGAAAACTTTATACCCAATATCATTACTTATATCTTTACTTACGACAACTACCATTTTCGCAAGGCCATTACCTGTCGAAAATTTTAAATACAAAAAAGACATCACTCTCCCTTCCAAAATGGGAGAAAGTCAAATTGTAAAAGTGTTACTAGATGAAGAGTTTTATAAACATTCATTTTATGGAGACCTTCGTGTCACTCGAAATGGAGAGATAGTTCCTTACAAAATCCAAAATGCAGAGGAAATTAGCAAATACACTGAAAAACTGAAACCAGAATTACTCTTCACCAAAAAAGATGAAATGGAAATTTATGTTTTAGAACTACCGAAACTTCCAGAAGGAATGTCCTATTCAAAATTAACAGTAACGAGCTCATATGATTATGAAACATCAATCACACTTAAGTTAGGTGATAATCCAGACAGTTTTGCAGAAACAAAAAATGTATTTTTGTACAAGTATGGTTCACAATCATCTGGAGAAATTGATTTAGGAAATACCAAATTCCGATACGTACGATTGGAAGTGGAAAATGGATCAAATTTAAAATTTCCTTCTGTCACCAGGTCCAAAGAAAATAAACATTTATACTTTGAAAAAACCCATCAATTACCCAATCCATTATTGGAAGAAAATGCAGTGCTTTTTACTTTTCCAAATGAAAACCAAAGTAGTTTCCAAAACATCAAACTTTCCTTTGAAGAAAAGAATTGGGAACGTATGATTACAGTTCGAGGGAAAATTAATAAAAAAGAATGGGACACAGTATTCCAAGGAACCATCAATCATGATGAAAAAGAAGGAAATTTTGCAGAGATCCCAATCTCTTCACCATTAAGTTCCGAATTTACAATCCAAATTGAAGATGGAGAGAATCAAACTTTACATTTAAAAGAAGTAATCACCGTACAACCATTAGAGGAAATTTTATTTTTTAAAGATAACGGTACAAATGATGCAAATTACAGTTTGTATTATGGAAATCCTTACCAGTGGCCTGCCAATTTTGATCCTTATACTTACCCATCCTCTGATGAATTGAGGGATAAAACTCCTCTTGAAGGCAAATTAACCAAAGAAGTAGAAAATGCAGAATTTGGATATAATTTGATTTACCCTCCCATTTCTGGTTATATCACAACTGGACTCTTTTATATCGGAATAGGAACACTTCTCGTGTTTATCTTCTCAATCTTAAGGTCCAAACGACTTGTTGTCAAAGAAACAGTCTAACTCAGGTACTAAGGCAAGTCTTTTGTATACATTTTAGTGACAAAGGATTTGCCAAATTACCAAAAAATCAGGTAAAATCAACAAACAGGTTTAAAGGAGAAAAGATGAAGCAACTAAAATTAACAACAACCATGATAGGAATGATTACCTTACTCATCCTTATGAATTGTACGGGAACAAGGCCAGACAATTTGGGAATTCGATCTGGAAAATTATTAGAATGTCCTAAAACTCCAAACTGCATCAGCAGTTTTTCAGATCCTTCTGACAAAGAACACTTTCGAAGTGCAGTGCCCTATCAAAAACCAACAGTAGAAGCAATCTCCATTTTAAAAGAGAGAATTCTAAACCATCCAAGAACCAAAATCATCAAAGAAGAAAACAATTATTTGTATATTGAATTTACAACGCTTATCATGCGTTATGTGGATGATGTAGAGTTCTATTTTGATGAAAAAACAAAACAATTACACTTTCGATCAGCTTCTAGACTAGGAAAGTCAGATTTAGGATTGAACCGAAAACGAATTGAAATCCTCTTAAAAGACATTCAAATTTAGTGATTTAAGTCTAGGCTTACAATCCATAAGAATAAATAGATACGATTCAAAATTGTAAGAATCTAGAATCGTATCGTTTTTTTCTTTATTTCTTTTTGTGAATTTCCTGTAACGAGTTTACTGAATACCCTTTATCCTTCATCTCCACAAGTCCATGGATCAGAGCTTTTGCAGCTTGTGATGTAGTGAGACAAGGCACTTTGTATTTAATTGCTGCTTGGCGAATCGTAAATGCATTTTCTCTTGTGACTCTGGACAAAGGAGTGTTGATGATTAAATGGATTTTTTTCTCTTTGATGTAATCAATTACATTTGGAAAATAACCGTCATAGATTTTATTGATTTTACTCGATAAGATGCCGTTATCAGATAAAAACTTATGAGTTCCTTCTGTCGCAATGATATTATAACCTAAATTGGACAAGGACCTAACTGGTTCTAATAATTCTTTTTTGGTTTTATCATTGATGGTAACAAAAACAGTTCCATGTTTTGGAGGTTCTTCACCTGCCATAATCTGCGCTTTCACAAAGGCTTCCCCTTTGGTCGCAGCAATTCCCATCACTTCACCCGTTGATCTCATTTCTGGACCAAGGATTGTATCTACACCTGGGAATTTACTAAATGGCAAAACTGCTTCTTTTACAGTGATCATTGGAGCAGAAAAACGTTTTCCCAATTTAAAAGAAGCCAATGTTTCACCTAACATAAGTCTTACAGCAATTTTTACAATAGGAATCCCTATTGACTTTGCAACAAATGGAACTGTTCTCGATGCTCTTGGATTTACTTCTAGGACATACAGAGTTTCATCTTTAATCGCATATTGCACATTGATAAGACCCTTAACATTTAATTCTAAAGCAAGTCGATACGTAGCTTCTTCAATTTCTTGGAGCATACGTTGGGAGATACTTTGAGGGGGTAAAACACATGCAGAATCTCCAGAGTGGATCCCTGCTTCCTCAATATGTTCCATAATTCCCGCTATAAATACATCCTTTCCATCACATAAAGCATCTACGTCTACTTCCGTCGCATCTTGTAAAAAGGAATCTACAAGTAGTGGCCTATCTTCAGAAACCTCTTCAGCTTCTTCCATGTATTTGTCTAATTCTGTTTCTTCATTGACAATCAACATGGCTCGACCACCTAACACATAGGAAGGTCTAACAAGCACTGGATATCCGATTTTTCTTGCAATTTCCCTTGCTTTGTCCTTTGAAGAAGCGATACCATTCTCTGGTGATTTTAAACTTAATTTATCTAATACTTCAGCAAATCGTTTTCTATCTTCTGCTCTGTCGATGGAATCAGGGCTTGTTCCAAGAATTGGAACCCCCCTTTTTTCCAAAGATTTAGCGAGTTTGAGTGGAGTTTGTCCACCTAACTGCACGATCACTCCATCAGGTCTTTCCTTTTTGAAAATTGCCATCACGTCTTCTAAACTGAGTGGTTCAAAATACAACCGGTCCGATGTATCGTAATCTGTGGATACTGTCTCTGGGTTGGAGTTTACCATGATGGATTCAACACCAGCTTCCTGTAATGAATACGATGCATGGCAACAACAATAATCAAATTCTATCCCTTGCCCGATTCTGTTTGGTCCGCCACCGAGGATCATAACCTTTTTCTTAGAAGTTACATCAGATTCATCTTCTTCATCATACGAAGAATACATGTAAGGAGTAAATGCTTCAAACTCACCTGCGCAAGTATCAATTCGTTTGTATACAGGTTTGATGTTCTTTTCTTCTAAGTAAGCTTCAATTTTTTCTTCTTCTTCTCTTAAGGTTTTATCAACCTTTGCCTTGGTGATATCTATAGCTGCCCCACTTCTGACTTGGGATAAAATTTGTTCTTCTTTTGAAAGGAAAGCAAGTTGTCTATTGGAGAAACCAGCTTGTTTCATTTCTTCAATGATGACATTCCCTTCTTTTCGATATTTATTTTCTAATTGGAAAAGTTCTTCAAATTGGTATAAAAACCACGGATCTATTTTACAAATCTCATGGATTTCTTCGACACTCATTCCAAAATCGAATGCCATCTTTACATAAAAAATTCGTTTATCAGTTGGCCGTTTAACTTTCGCTGTAAGCCATGTTTTTCTTTCTTCTTTTGGAACAGCTTCCCATTCCATCAGTTCTTTTAAATACCCATCACTTCCAAAACCAAATCGGTCTGTTTCAAGTGAACGTAATGCTTTCTGAAAACTTTCTTTAAAGTTTCTACCGATAGCCATTGCTTCCCCAACAGCCTTCATTTGGACACCCAATGTATTGTCAGAACCTGGGAATTTTTCAAAAGCAAATCGAGGGATTTTGGTAACTACATAATCAATAGAAGGTTCAAAACTAGCAGGTGTAACTCTTGTGATATCATTTCGTATTTCATCCAAGGTATATCCGATGGATAACAATGCTGCAATTTTTGCGATCGGAAATCCAGTTGCCTTTGAAGCAAGTGCGGAAGACCTGGAAACCCTTGGGTTCATTTCGATGACAATTACGTCTCCATTTTCCGGGTTAACAGCAAATTGAATATTAGATCCACCAGTTTCTACACCAATTTCCCTGATGATATCAATAGACATATCACGTAATCTTTGGTATTCTTTGTCACTTAACGTTTGTTGTGGGGCAACAGTAATGGAGTCTCCTGTATGAACACCCATTGGATCCAAGTTTTCAATGGAACAAATGATAACCACGTTATCATTTAAATCGCGCATTACTTCTAACTCAAATTCCTTCCAACCCATCACGGATTCTTCAACAAGGATCTGTGAAATGGGAGATGCAGATAAACCTTTTTGAGCAATATCATCAAATTCAGATTCATCATAACAAGTTCCACCACCAGTACCACCCAACGTGAATGCAGGGCGGATGATGATGGGAAATCCGATTTCGTCTTTTGCTTTTCTCGCTGCATCCATGTCGGACACCATAAAAGACTTTGCAACTCGGATACCAAGTTTTTCCATCGCAAGTTTAAAAAGTTCTCTATCTTCTGCTTTTCGAATTGCTTCTACTTTTGCACCTATGAGTTCTACATTGTATTTTTCTAATACACCTTCTCTATGTAAGGCGAGAGCTAAATTGAGTGCTGTTTGACCACCAACTGTTGGCAATATGGCATCTGGTTTTTCTTTTTTAATGATTTTTTCGAGAACGGGAACGGTGAGAGGTTCAATGTAAGTGGCATCTGCAAGGTCAGGATCCGTCATGATGGTAGCGGGATTTGAATTCACCAATATGACTCGTATCCCTTTTTCCCGAAGTGCTTTTGTTGCCTGCGTTCCTGAGTAGTCAAACTCACATGCCTGCCCGATGACGATTGGTCCGGATCCGATGATCAAAATTGATTTTAAGTCGTTACGTTGCGGCATTGTTTCCTCTTTTTTTTCTTATTAATTTTCATTGATGTCAGATAAAGAACTGGGAATTAAATATTCTCCTGCCAGTGAAGCATTCTCCCACTTCACTACAGTTTTATATAAGGTTTCTCTCATTTTTGAAGCCATTGGATGATTGGGGTATAAATTATTTTTGTTCAAAGGATCTCTTTTGCGGTCATATAACTCAAACTTGACACCTTCCCTCGTGGGAATATAGATCAATTTGTAATTAGAATTCTGAATGCTTCGGTGTTTCGAAAATGCAATGGTTTCACGATAAATTGGATCTGTGATCATGATTTGGTAGTCTTCTTCAGGAACAACTTGGTGCAGTGAGAGTATATTCGGATATGGGATTCTCTGTTTTTGGAAAAAATGGTTACCAACATCTGAAAACCAAATTCCAGTTTCAGAATAAACAAATCGATCTTCATTCCAGTCCTTTTGTCCAAGAATTGTTAATAAGGATTTACCGGGGTATTCCAATTGGGAAGGGATTTCAAAATAATCCAAAAGAGTGGGAACTAAATCAATACTGGATGTAATGCCATCGAAATTTTTTTCAGTCGAGGGAATGGATTCGAACTTGGATGATTTCGGAAATTTGATCATCAATGGAACATGGGTGACAGATTCACCACGAAGGTGTTCACCATGCCCTTGCCCATGAATGTCCTCATACAGTGCTTCCCCGTGATCGGCAGTCAAAATGATGATCGCATCATCATAAATCCCTTTCTTTTTTAAATAACCAACCATTTCACCAAATTCTTGGTCAAAGGCATAAACTGCGCTATCAAATAAGCTTCGGATTTGGGAGATTTCTTCCTGATTGGGAAGACTTGAATCCGTAGGATCTACAAATTTAAGATACTTATATTTCCCATAATACCGTGGGTTCGTAAAACGTTTGTAATGTGGATATGCAGGTGTGTATGGAAAATGAATCACACTCGAAAAATAGGTAATGGAATAAGGAGAGTTCCCCCTTTCACTCACCAAAGAATCGAACCGTTTGAGTAAACGATCTCCATCTCCCCAAGTGGAAAGTCCATCAAGTTCTTCTAAGTATTTTTCTCCCGAAAACCAAGAACCGACAAGAAATGGCAAAATTAGAATTTGTGTTTCTGCAGTCCTTTGGACCGTCATGATCCTTGCATTAAAATTGGGAGCATATACTTCATCAAAACCGAAGTTGGCTCTTGGAAATATGTCAGCCGCAAAACTACCAATGGCAAAATGATCATATCCAATTTTTTTTAGGATTTGTTGGAGTGTTGGAAAGGAAGGAGACCCAATCCTTTGTTTTTCTTCCGGTGATGGAAACATGTCTCGAATTTTATGTTCCATCGAGTATTTACCAGTTAGAGTATCTGCCCAACTGGGGAAAGTTCGTGGAATCGTAGTATGGTGGTCATGAAATACAAAACTATCTCTCGTAAACAAATCGATATTGGGTGTGATGGATTGGCCATTGATCCTTGCACCAATCTTATCGTAACGTAATGAATCTGCAGATAAGATGAAGATAGGTGGTTTTCCTTTTTCTTCTGAGTAACGTAAGGAGGAAATGCCCATCCAAAAACTTGGCAAAACATACAAAAACAAAAGAAAAATCAATAGAAGACCATATGTTTTGATATGTACATTCTCATAGTGTTTCCCTTGTAATATCACAAAAGCAAAATAAAGTAATCCAAGTAAGTACAATCCATGGGAATGGAGAAACCCTAACACCAAAAGATGTATGATGGCAAAAAAACTTTCTTTGTTTTTATGAAGGTACACATGGCGCCCTAAAAGTACAAAGAGAAGTAAAACCAAAATCCCCAAAACAAAATTGAGAAACATTGGTGAGATGGTATCAGTTAAAAAATACAAAAACGGTGCAAAACTAGGATACCTAAAGAAGAAAAATTCCCCGTAAATTTGTGGGAACATGATCATTGATTGGAAAAGAGCAAAACATTCGATGAATAGAACACTTCCAACCAATAAATACCATTTAACAGCTGAACGATTCCATAAAGAGAAACCCAAGTGAACCAGCGTGAATAAACTTGTATGGATAAAAAGAGAAACAGCAAAAACCTTAGCCGTTGTCGTCAAATAAACGCCAAAAAAGGCACCTAAGTATTGTTTAAGGAAGTCGCCAACATCGACACCCATAATTGTAAAGCTGGTATTAAAGAGGAGAAAGAATAGATAAAAAAAAACTGAATAATAGAGGGAAATTTTAAAAATTCGGATGGGGAAAAAAGGGGCTTGGTTCGGACCCATTAGAGTCATCATTCCAAACCCACTTTATCCGTAAACTTTTCCTAGTCCTTATTTTCCGAAATCCTCACGATTTCGTTAGGCCATTCGGCATGTGTTTCAGGCGAATACATCGCTTCCACACGTGTTGGAGGTAGGACAAAATTCCCCACGTGGTTTAGGCGGTAACTGTGTTCAATCACATGTTTTCCCTTTGGCAGGTATTCAAAATAAGCCCGGTAGAGGGACAAGGTTTTTTCCTCAAAACTTAAGTAATAAGAAGTATCTCCTGGTTTGTCTTGGTTTATCTGTGATTCCCGCCCGAACCCACGTCCGAGAGGAAGAGATCCAGGTGGAATTGGATCTTCCACAACCACCCAAGTTTTATCGGAGTCTGCCTCAATTTCCAGCCTGACTTTGATGGTATCTCCTTTGGTTAAAACTCCTGGTTTTGCTACTTGCACAGGTTCAAAAAAACGTTTCAAGCGGTAACCACTGGAGATAGGAGTTTGTAAAGGAAGGACAGACTGAACGGACCATTCCAACCAAGGTTTTCCTTTTCCATCATAACTCACAGTGAAGGATTCAGGGTTCATACCGAGAGTTTGGGTAACAGTTTGTTTGCCATTGGGCTCCAAACTTAAAATTTCTTTTTCTGTTTGGATTTTGACCTTCCCACCACTTACCTTTTCACCTTCCAGAAGTTTACTCACACGATCAAAAACTAAAACAGAATAAGCATTTCCAAGAGTACTATCATACCTTCCTTGTTTTTGCATTTTGACAAACGCTTTGACAATCCGTGGCATATCTTTTTTGTAAGCGGGTTCTGAAATCGACCATAACAAAAATTTTGCCATCGTATAATCCCTACTTCCAAGAATCCACCATGGATTGGTAAAACCAGAGTCAGCAATGATTAACTCAGTACCTTGAAGATTTAGTTTTGATCGCAAAACACTGTACAAACGATTCTTTACTTTTGGATCCGCTCCATTCACACGATTGTAAATATCAGATAAATCGATGAGTGAAGCAGTAGGTAAAAATTCAAGGTTATCAAAAATGGGACGCACTTGTTCCCACTCGTAAGTTTGGTATCGAGTTAATGCCTCCCAAACGATGATTTTTCTGACAACAAGGTCGGCACCAAATCGATACCTTTCTCCATAAACCCTTCCATCCAAAAATCCTTGTAAACCATTCATAATTTTTGATAAAACTTCATCAGGTATGGTTTTGTTTGTTAGTTTAGCAGATGTTAAAACATATGCAGAAAGTAATTCACTTCCATAATCCATTCGAGCAAAATACTTCACAAGTCCATCTGAATCTAAAAAAGAATTTAGATCTGCTAGAACATCATTCCATAAACCATCCGAACGTAAACCTATCGCTTTTGAAACTCTTTGTTCCATACAAGAATAAGGATACGTTTGGAAATACTTTTGGATTCCAGATGTACTTGTTAAAATTGTAGGGGAAGCTTTCCAAACCATCTTTCCCGTATTTGGTTTCGAACCTGGTGGAGTTTGTGCTGATTCCTTAAATGGTGCTTCATATAATAGAAGCCCTGCTTGGTAAACCCTTTCCGTAAAAGCAGGTATCACATTTTGTTCTACCGATAAAGCATCCATAACTGTTCCGTTAGGTGAAGATACTTCTAATGAAAATTTACGTTTTACGATCTCTTCCGGAACCGTAAGATCCCAGGTGATCACTTTTGATTCCCCAGGAGATAACATAGCCGATTTGGTTTCTAATTCCGTTTTGACTTCCGAACCATTTTTAGTATCTACTACGTTCAGTCGAAGCCTAAGTTGTTCTTTGGTTTCACTTGCATTACGCAAAGTCACTTCGTGTTGTAAACTATCCCCCATCCGAACAACAGGAGGGATTCCAGAAAATGTTTGGATTTTTTGGGATGTTTGGATTTTTGCCATCCCTGTTCCAAATTCTTTAGGACCGGAACTGGCAACAGCAACAATACGGAAACTGGTGAGGGAGTCGTTTAATGGAAAACTAAATTTATACTTTCCATCCTTGCCAACAATACCCTTTCCTTTCCAATACAGTAAGGTTTCAAAAAGAGAACGAGTGGATTGTTTCCCCCCTCCGCCACCTTCCGGTTTTGCTTTGAGCCCAAAATGGCGTTTCCCAATGATTTGGGATTGGGCAGTAGATGTTACCACTTGCAGTGGTCTTGTCCCCATCATCGCATCTAATAAGTTCCAAGTTGGATTGGGAGAAAGTTCTAATAATGCTTCATCCACAACTGCTAATGTAACTTCAGTTGACTCCGTAGGAATTTTACCATCGGAAGATTTAATTTCCAATTCTACTTCAACTGTTTCTCTAACCTGGAATTGTTTTTTATTGGGAGTGACTGAAACGGATAAACTGTACGGTTTGTATCCAACCTTCAACATAGAAAGACCCAATCGGTAACTTGGTTTAGCTAAGTCAACAAGACCTGTTGGTTTTGGATCACCCATTCGCCCACGTACAAGAAAAACAGAAACATAAACATTGGGGGCATATTCTTTTTTAATCGGAATGGTAATGAAAGGATCTTTTCCACTCACAGGTGTAACAAAATAATCGATCACACCTTCTCTCTCTAAACTGACAAGAGCAGTTCCTTCCCTAAAGGGAGATCTCACTTGAACTTTGATGGATTCACCAATTTCCACTGATCGTTTTTCTGGTAAGATGTCCATTCGGTTATGATCACTTACATCAAACCAAACTTCTTCTTTAGAACTCACCCATACATTATAAGTTGAGTTTGTTTGATTTCCATTTTTATCTTTTGTTTCCGCTACAAAAATGATGTCACCTGTGGCTGGTGATTTTCCTTCACAAATTAGAATTCCTTTGTTATCAGTTTTTCCTTCGCAAAACTCTCCTAACTTATTTACTTCTTCATAGTGTTCGTAAGCGTAAAATCCACCAACGAGTCGTTTCCGGTTAGAATAAAATTCTTTTTTGTATGCATTTACCTTAATTTTCTGAGACGGAATAGGTTTGTCCTTCGCATCCAAAACAACTAACTGAAGTTTCACTTTGTCTTCTGTGAAATACCATCCATCAGGTAAAATTCCTAAATGAACTTCTGATGGTGAAACAGGAAAACTCCTTGAGATTGTATGGATTTCCCCAGTAGGATCTGCATATTCCATTTCTACCTGGAAATTTCCATACCCTGGAATGGATTTTAGATTTTCAAATTTGTATTCTAAAAAACCTTTAGAATCCGTTTTTGCATTCGTGGACAACACCTTTGGTTTTGTTTCTTCAACTTCTTCTTCCTCATACCCACTTACCTTCCACTTTCCTTCTTTGATAGTTTCCGGTGAAAACGTAAATTCAGAATATTCTTCTTTTGGACTATAATAACCAGGTACTACTTGTGAACGAATTTTCACAGGTACTAGAGATGCACCACCTCCCGAGAGGTATTCCAATCCAAAAAGAACTTTTGTTTCTTTAGGAGATACAAGGTTTTGTGATTCGGAAGCAAGTTGTATATTCCCCTTTAGGACTGGTAGACGAAATTCTTCTACACGAAATTGTGTGATGGTTCGACCATAACTTGTGTCTTCTTGGTTATAAGGATAGGTGACTAAATAAACACCATGTTTTGCATTTTTTGGAATCTTAAATTCGGACTCTGCATGACCAGGGAATGACCAAACTAGAGGTGCCGTATAACTTTCTCCAGATCCTTCATGTTTAATGACAACAGTATTTGGATAATCTTTCGGTTCTGCCGGTATTAAACCCTTATTCCCAAAACTTCGTCTAACGTGTTTCAGGTGAACCGTCTCTCCTTTTTTAAAAAGTGTACGATCGAGAACGATTGATTCTAAATAATTTGCATACCCTGCACTTGTTTGAGGGAGTTGGTAACGCCAACTTTCAATTCCTTTTTCCCATGTACTGGAAGTGAAACTGATATCATCATTTTTTTGAGCAAAAACAGTAAGACCAGAACCTAACTCATGATAACCACAATAAGGTACTTCCTGGAAATTGATATTTCCAAAGAGCATAGTTCCATCTTTTCCAGTGATACCAGCACCCCGAATATTTCCGTTACAATCTAAAATTTTAATTTGTACTCCTGCTTCGGGAAGACCTGTATCCAAACTTGTCACCCAAACTAAACTGGTATCCTTCCCCCATTTGAAATGAGGCGATAAATTGGTAACAAGGGCAGCACTGGAGACATACATTTTTTTTCCTTCGCCTTGTGCAAAGAGATGGTTTGCAAGCACTTCACTCGTTAATTCAACAACATAAAAACCTGGTGAATCAAAAGGAATTCCTACGACTTCCATTGGCTTTTTGCCATTCGGTTTTGGTAATTGGAAAGAATTTACTTTAGCATTGGAAGCTGTTGATTGGAAAACAGATTGGTTCCTTTCGACTTTTGATAGGGTTTGAAACCACTTTTGGATTTCCACAATGTCCATCGTTTTTTGACTTTTTGCACCCATCCCTAACGAAGTCGATTTGATGGGGAGACTTCCTTCTAAGTTTCGTAAGGTGACAGGAAGCGCAGGATTTGCTTTTGACTCCAAAATTCCAAACTTTGCACTGAATTTTGCAAGAGGTGGAAACTCATCAGTTTTAAATTTTAATGGGAAGGCGGCACTATTCGCCAAACTTCTATTTGCATCATCCACAATATCGGGAATTTTAATTTGGAACTCAGTGTTTTCTGGGAAAGGGCCAGGAAAACTCACCCAATCCGAATATTCGTTTCCTTTGTTTGTTACTTTTTGTTTTGGATATTCCTTTCCATCCTTATCCACCAACTTAATTTTTTCAATTAACTCTTGTGATACGGGAGAATTAAAAGATAAACTGACAGGAAGTATAGGAATACAATTTGCATCGGCAGTTGTCCTTTCACAACTAAAACGTGCAGAAAATACAGGTCTTACTGTGAACGTGAGAACTTCATCTTCAGGGATGGCACCACCCCATACAGACTTAATTCCTTTACCAAGAACAAGTTGGATTTGTTTTTCTGGCAAAAAGGTTTGTTTGGATTTTAGAACAATGGTTTCTTCTTTGTCCTTTTTCCCCATTGATTGCAAAAATGTTTTTCGTTCAGAACCAGAGATGAGTACAACTGGAATTCGATTTCCCAATTCTTCGGAACGGAAATAAGCAAATTTTTGAAAACTACTAAGGTCGGGTTTTCCATCTAAGTGTAATAAAAATACTTGGTCTTCTGCAATTGTACTTTCTTGGTAAGGTGTAACATACTTTACAGAAGGTCCACCTGTATGGAATCCAAACGATTTTTCCCCTTGTATTTTTTCTCCGCTAAATGACTTAGTTCCCTCTTTTAAAACAAAGGAACACTCCACTCCCCCTGGTAATTCTTTTTCAAATTCATACACCCAAGTAGTAGAATCAATGAAGCGACTGGTTCCAGGAAAAGGACAGTTCACTTGGAAAATTTCAGTCTCTGGGCGTACATCTCCAAGGGCCACCATAGGTTTTGTAAAACGTACTGTTACTTGTTTGGGTTCTTTGATAAAACCATTGGGAGTAAAAAATTCAATGGAAGCTGGTGTTGGTTGGGAAAAATCGGATTTCACCAAAATGAGTGAAAGAATGACGGACAAAAAAATGCGGAATCGAAAGAACATGGAAAGAAATTAGAAATAGGAACTGGATTGGAAAGAAAAAAAAGAAAATCAGGGATATTGGCCCCTCCCTGCGGGTCTCATAAGGAGAAACATCTATGAACGAATTTTAGACCTCATTTTTGGGAGAAAAGTTTTCATTTTTCACACTAGAATGGGAACAATCTTCATCCTAAAATTTCATTGAAAACGCTACAATGACCAAGTCTTCTTTTTTTGAAGTTTGCGCATCTCGGTTTGCAAATATGGAATCGGCAGAACGTCGATAAACATATTCCAATCGTAATAAACCTGGATCAAAACTTAAGATATCAAAAGTAGTGGTGTAACCATTGGTCATAAATCCATTCCTTGTTCCAGTGGTGGCTAACACTTGCAAAGGATCATAAAACCTTTCCACTCGAAAACTCAATCGATATTCTGGAGTTAATAAAAAACTTGCCCAGATTGTTCCGTGGTACCATTGGCGGTAAGCATTCGAAGCAGTTTCACGGTATTCCCCTAAACTAGGATCAAACATTCCCAACCATGGTGCATATTCAAAACTTTGTTTTGCTTTCTGGGCACCTACATCAAATTGACCTACAAGTTTCAATCGATCAGTAACATTCCACTCCAAAATTGTATTATTGTAGTAACGCATCTGTTTTCTTTCGAAGTTAGGTGCTTCATTCCCTGCGAATTGATTGAGTGTAAGAGTAAAATATTGATTGAATATATATTTTATCTGGCTCCCAAACGATTTGTCTTTATTATTATCTGTGATATTTTGCCAACCGTTTAAGATATGTATCTGTCCACTCAACTTGTCAGTAAATTGGTGAGACAAACGAACCCCGGAAGAATAGTAAGGTACATAATCTAAGGCAAACGCTCTTGTGTAGTTTACATTATTATGTGAAATCCAAGACTCATACCCGATATTACCAAAAAAAATCCCCATGTCAATCCAAGTATCTTTCCCAAGTTTGAAACCAGTATAGGCTTCTTGGATATTCTTAACAGAAGCCTGATTTGAGTATTTTTCAGTCGTCACTTCAGCCGCATAATTCGCGTTTACTGAAGTTCCCCATTGAAACGCTATTCGTCCTCGGTAATTTTTTTCTTCTACTTTCGCATCGATATAGGCTAAGTTGATATTAAACTCCCCATTTCGTACGGCTTGTGTTGTGTAGTTTCTTTCGGTATCTTTGGGAAGATTTCGGTTGTATGCATAATACGAATCAATAAATCCACCAAATTGAAAAGAACTAGGAATGGTTATTGTTTTTTGTTTTGTATCAGATTTGGTTTCTTCTTCAGCTTTTTTGATTTCCTCTGATTGGATCGGAGAAAACAAGAGGCAAAAACCAAAAAGTATTAAAACAAATTTTACAATTGATTTCACTTGTGAAATGTTTGAAAGGCAAAAATGAATTGTGAGTTGATTCAACATGATACTTATAAGGTATCAGAAAAAGAAACTTGCCACAATAGTTGAGAGATTATGAAAAACTATTTCAAGTTAAGAAAACATTAAGAAAATACCGTCAATTCTAATGACTAATGACTAATGACTATAAGAAATGGTTACGAAATGGAAAACTAATTTGTCCAACGGTAACCAACACCTGGAACGGTTGTGATCCATTCTGGTTGGTTAGGTGTGTCTTCGATTTTTTTACGCAGTTGGGTAATATGAACACGAAGTGAATTCATCTCATTTTGTGCCATTTCTCCCCATATGGTTTTAATTAGGATTTCATGTGTGATAATTTTTCCTGAATTTTTTACAAGGTATGTCAAGATTTGAAATTCAGTTGGTGTTAATTTGATGGTTTGATTATGTTTGAACACTTGGTGGTTAGCAAAATCAATGATTAAGTTTTCATTTTCCCAATTTATCGGAGTTTCTTCCGAAGGTAACCTACGAAATGCGGTACGAATCCTGGCAAGGAGTTCCCCCATACTAAATGGTTTTGTGATATAATCATCTGCTCCTGCATCAAGTAAGGCAATTTTGTCTTCCTCCGAATTCATTACTGACAACACAATAAAAGGAACATCGGAAAAGGTACGAACTTCTTGGATTACCTCCAATCCATTTCCGTCAGGTAATTGTAAGTCGAGTAAAACCAATTTTGGAGAGTGCAAAGCAATAGATTCGATTGTATCTTTTTTAGAAATTGCTTCTATGATCTGATAACCTTTTGCTTCAAGTGCAATTCTTAACATTTTGCGAATTGCACTATCATCATCTACCAAAAGGATTAAATCATAATTCATAGATTTTTTTTATGGTGCTATAGTGGAATGTCAATGACAAACTTTGCACCACCTTCCTTTCGGTTCACTGCTTCAATTTGACCACCATGTAATTCTACAATGGATTTGGTAATGGCAAGTCCAAGACCAGTGCCAATTTTACCCGACGATTCACCTCGATAAAACTTCTGGAAAATCCTAGAAGAATCAATAGGTAATCCATTTCCGTTATCCTCCACAACCCAACGTAATGTTTCTTCATCCAATTTATGAATAGAAACCCAAATAGTTGATCCCACTGGTGTATACATACAACCGTTGTATAATAAATTAAAGACTGCATGGGAAAATAAGACACGGTCTAAATCCATAACCATATCATTCTGATTTAAATTTGTTATAATCGTATGATTCAATTTGTTTTTGCCAAGGTAAGAAATAGCATCATGAATGATATCTGATGGGTAAACTTTTTCTTTTTTTAAGGCCAAATAACCCGATTCGATACGACTTATATCTAATAAATTCCCCAATAGTAAATTTAGAACAAGTGAACTTTCTTGGATTTCCTCAAGTAAAGCTCGCCTTGCTTTCGGATTAGATTCGATATCGGGATCTAATAAGGCAGAAGCAGATCCTCTAATAGACGTTAGAGGTGTTTTCAATTCATGAGAAAGAGAATTGAAAACTAAATTGTATAATTTTTCAGATTCTTTGATCAAATAGTTTTTTTTCGCATCTTCTGAAAGAGCATCTCGGTCGAGGGCCAAAGCAACTTGGTTAGCAACAGTATTTAATAAAATTTCCATTTCCAAACTTGGCTCAAAACTCGCTTTCACGCTGATGACACCTGTTATACCACCTGGGGACACCAAAGGATAAAAGGTTGCATTTGAGAGTGACAAAGTATCAGTATATCTACCCGCAGGTTTTCCGTTTTTAATCGTCCAAGAGGCAACTGCTAAATCTTTTTGATCTGAAATACGAGGAATAAATTCGCCCGATTGGTAAAAATGTAATTTCACTGGAAATGGAAAGATACGTTTAAAAAAGGAATCTCCTGTTTCAATGATTTCTTTGGATGTAGATGTTTTAGATAAGTTTTGTGCTAATTCATATAAGATTGATAATTTTTCTTCACGAGACCTAAGTTTGGTTTCATTTTTTTTCAATCTTGCCGTTAAACCACCATTGATGAGAGCAATCAACATAAATATGATAAACATCAAGGCATCTTCTAATTTAGAAATATAAAAAGTGTACAGAGGCGGAATGAACAAAAAATTCCAAAAACTTGCAGATAAAATGGCTGCAAGTAAGACTGGACCTCTGCTAAAAAACATTCCAAGAAGAGCCACATAGAATAAATATAAAATAGAAACGGTCCAGTATCCTATATAAGAAATAAAAAATAAGTTAATGACAGTAACAAAAGATGTTAATACAAAGATAGCAACGTATTGGCGTAAACTAGAAGAAGGAATTAATTTTTTATAAAAATCAAAATGAAAATTACGATCATCATTGTAGGGAATGATGATCACTTCTACATCTCGAAGTTGGTTTAAAATTTTTTCTGTAATGTTTTTCTGGAACAAAGGAAAAATTCCACGTTTTCTCGATCCTCCCATCACCAAACGATGGATTCTTTTTTCATATACGGCAGAGACAATTCCCACTACAGGATCTGATTCAAATGAATGCACCACTTCTGCACCGAGTTCTTTTGCTAGGCGGATATGGGAACGAATGGCAAAGGCAGATTCAGAGTCTTTTGTTTCCTCACTTTCAGAAAAAAAAGCATACAATTCGGAATTCCTCTCTAAAGACAATCGTTTTGCATTCCTTAGCAAGGTTTTTGAATGAGGGCTTGCAGAGATCGCAACCATAATCCTTTCTCTACCCTGCGGCATTCTCTTTTCAACATACTTTGCTGTATAGGTAAGTGATAATTCTCTGAGATAAGTTAGATTTTCTTTTCGAAAAAAATTCTCTTTGGCTTGTACAATTTTATCAGGAACATAAACTCTTCCCTCAGAAAGTCTTTTCAACAATTCGTCAGGGATAATATCGATTAACACGAGTTCGTCTGCTCTCTCCAAAATACTATCCGGAATCGTTTCTTTGACGGGACTTTGCAGAATTTTTTCGATCGAATCAACTTGGCTTTCTAAATGTTGAACATTCACAGTAGACAAAACATTGATTCCAGCATCTAAGAGTAAAAGAACATCCTGGTATCGTTTGTTATTGACTGATCCAGGAATATTAGTATGGGCTAATTCATCAACCAACACATAACTTGGTTTTTCCTTTAGGATCGTTTCAACATCCATTTCCTCCCAAACTTTTCCACGGTATTCAATGTTTCTGAGTGGTATTTTTTCCAGTCCATCAACCAATGCTTTTGTGTCTGCCCTTCCATGTGTTTCTACGATGCCAATTTTAACATCTTCACCATCTTGTTTTAGATGGTGAGCTTCCGTTAACATCGCATAGGTTTTGCCTACGCCAGGAGACATTCCGAAGTATACTTTTAAAGTTCCAGATTTGTTTGGCTCTGACTGATTTGCCAGAGACAAAAAATCTTCAGGACGTTTGCCTTCATTCATGGTGCATCTGTTTCCAAGCAAAATTTAAATTAGTCACATTGACTCGACCTCGCCCGATAAATCCAAACATAGGTGATTCAACATGTTGCCATACCAATGATTTGATAGAATCCAAACTGACTCCTGTCACTTTGCTTAAGTATTTTGTTTGTTCTAAGGCACACTCAATTGTGATATGTGGATCTAATCCAGATCCAGAAGTATATAAAAGTTCTTGGCATTGGATTGGATCAATTCCGATCTCTGTTAATTCATTTTTTCTCTCTTCCGCCAATGCTTTTAAATCCAAACTGGAAGGACTTAAATTTGATGCACCACTCGGAAGAGTGGAATATGACACGGCACTTGGACGGTATCGAAACAAAGACTGTGATGTTTCCTTTCTTGCAAAAAGTTCCGTTCCAATCATTTGACCATTTGATTCGATTAAACTACCTTTCGCTTGTTTAGGAAAAAGTAAACTACCGATTCCTGTAATAGCAAATGGATATAAAAAACCGAGGAATAAGATAGATATAAAAAGAAATCGAATTGTGATTTCCCATTGGTGTGTTTCTTTTGATTTCATAAAATTCCTCCTGATAAAATCACATCGATCAATTTAATACCGAAAAAAGGAAACACCATACCACCACCTCCATAAATGAGAAAATTCCTTAGTAAGGCTTGGTCCGGTGATTTCGGAACATACTTCACTCCACGGAGTGAAAGTGGAATGAGAGCAGGAATTACCAAAGCATTAAAAATTACAGCCGAAAGTATTGCATTGTCGGGACTAGACAATTGCATGATATTTAAGGGAGCCAGAGGTAAAAACAAGGCAGGTAGGATCGCAAAGTATTTAGCAACGTCATTGGCAATGCTAAACGTAGTGAGTGCGCCTCTTGTCATAAGAAGTTGTTTTCCAATTTCAACAATTTCGATGAGTTTACTTGGATTACTATCCAAATCAATCATATTACCTGCTTCCCTTGCCGTTTGGGTACCTGTGTTCATAGCCACTCCTACATCTGACTGGGCTAGAGCAGGCGCATCATTTGTACCATCTCCAATCATTGCCACCAAATACCCGTTTGCTTGTTCTTCTCGGATTCGTTTTAACTTGGCTTCTGGAGTTGCTTCTGCGATAAAATCATCAACACCTGCTTCAGCTGCGATCGCTGCAGCAGTGAGTGGGTTATCTCCTGTGATCATCACAGTTCGAATCCCCATTCTCCTTAAATATCCAAACCTTTCCTTTAAACCACCCTTCACGATGTCTTTGAGTTCAATCACTCCAAGTAATTTTTTTCCTTCTGAGACAAGGATCGGAGTACTCCCTTTTCTGGAGATTTGTTCAATCACTAATTGGTTCTTATCTGAAACCACTCCACCCAATGACTCAATATGTTTTTTTATGGAATCAAACGCCCCTTTTCGAATGTTTCTGACTTCCAATCCGTTTTCATATACTTCCACACCACTCATCCGAGTCGAAGCAGAGAAAGGAATCCACCTAACGTCTAGTGCATTCAAGTTTCTTTCTCTAATAGCATACTTCTGTTTGGCCAATACTACAATTGAACGTCCTTCTGGTGTTTCATCGGATAAAGATGATAATTGAGCGGCATCTGCAAGCTCTTCTTCCGTCACACCATCAACAGGATAAAATTGATGTGCTTCCCTATTTCCCAGTGTAATTGTTCCCGTTTTGTCAAGCAATAGGACATGGATGTCGCCAGCTGCTTCCACTGCTTTTCCACTTTTAGCTATTACATTGTACCGAATGAGTCTTTCCATTCCAGAAATCCCAATAGCACTTAACAATGCAGCGATCGTTGTTGGAATTAGGCAAACAAACAAAGCAAGCCAAACTGAAAAATCAAAATTCCATTTTTGACCAATTTGATTTCCCACAAAATTCGCAACCGGTATCAACGTTACGACACCTAAAAAAAACAAAATGGTTAATGCAAATAATAAGATTCCCAATGCAATTTCATTAGGTGTTTTTTGCCTGGAGGCTCCTTCTATCATCGAAATCATTTTATCAATGAAACTTTCTCCAGGTTTTGCGGTGATTTGGATATAAAGGTAATCTGAAATCACCTTTGTTCCTCCAGTGACAGCAGAACGATCTCCACCACTTTCGCGGATCACTGGTGCTGACTCACCGGTGACTGCTGATTCATCTACACTAGCAATTCCCAAAATCACTTCTCCGTCGCAAGGAATGATAGAGCCTGCTTCTACTAAAACAATATCGCCTACTTTTAATTCACTCGAAGTGATCTCTGTAAAATTTTTATCTCCTACTGCGTTTACTTTTTTCGTAATAGTAGAAGATCTTGTTTTACGTAAGCTATCTGCTCTTGCCTTACCTCGCCCTTCGGCAACACTTTCTGCGAAATTGGCAAAAAACAAAGTCAAAACCAACCAGAAAAAAATCGGGAGTTCATTTCGAAGAGGTTCCCCTAAGATGATGCGATACAAGATTTGAAAAAGAAGGAGTAAAGTTCCTACCCAAACCGTTGCCATGACTGGATTGGAAAATGCATATTTGGGTGAAAATTTTTGGAATGCATTCCCGGTAGAGGAAAGAAACAATTCCTTGGAAACAAAATAGTTAGATTTCATATATAATTCCTCTTAAAAGAAAATTCCACTTCGAATCATGATCTCTTCCAGAATCGGACCAAGGGCCATGACTGGAAAAAAAGACAAACCACATACAATCACAATCACACTAAAACTTAAGATCCCAAATAAAATTGTATCCAATCGAAAGTTTCCTTCGGAAGACTTTGTTGTGATTTTGCCACCTAAACTCGCAGCGACCATGATGACTGCATAAATCACACTAAAACGACCAACTAACATACAAAATCCGAGAGATAAATTTCCCCATAATGTATCTGCACTAAATCCAGCAAATGCAGAACCATTATTGCCAGAAGCAGAACTAAAAGCATATAGAATTTGTGAAAGTGCATGTGGTCCTTTTGCGGTAAAACCAGAGTTCAAAAAAATGGTAATCGTTGTACCGATCAAAATACAAACGGTTGGTGCTAGGATTCCAAACAAAGTCCATTTGATTTCATAACTTTCAATTTTTTTTCCAAAATACTCTGGAGTTCTTCCCGTCATGAGACCTGATAAAAATACGGTAAGGATGAGGAAAAGAACCATTCCATACATACCTGTTCCAACACCACCAAAAATAATTTCACTTAACATCATTTGGAAAATAGCAATACCGCCAGCTAACGGAGAATAACTATCATGCATCGAATTAACAGAACCATTCGATGCCGCAGTTGTTGCGGATAACCACAAGGACGATTCCGTTAGTGAGAACCGAGTTTCCTTACCTTCCCAAAATCCTGGGTGATTCCATTCGGAAAAGAATACGGCAAAAAAACCTAAAATGAGCAAACTTAACATAATGAAAAAAACAACCCATGCATGTCTGAAAGAATTGGTAATCTTTCCATACAAAAATACACAGGAAGCAGGGATAAAGAGAATCGAAAACAATTCGATAAAATTAGAGATTGGTGTTGGATTTTCAAATGGATGGGCACTATTCACTCCAAAATACCCACCTCCATTGGTTCCAATTTGTTTGATCGCAATTTGCGACGCAGCAGGTCCAAGTGGGATTGGTTGAGTATCCGTTCCTAATAACGAGAGAGGTTCATTCCAAGTTTGGATCACACCTTGGGAAATCAAAAGAATTGCAACAAGGATCGATACAGGAAGGAGAATATAAAATGTAGAACGAAACAGATCTTGCCAAAAATTTCCAAACTTTTGTTCAGATGAAGAGACAATGGCTCGACTCACAAACGCCAGTACCGAAATCCCAACCCCCGCACTCAAAAAATTCTGAGGGGTAAGGCCAACCATTTGGGAAAAATTACTGAGTTGGCTTTCCCCAGAATAGGCTTGCCAGTTGGTATTGGTAATAAAAGAAATCGTAGTATTGAGAGCTAAGTCCCAATCCATCCCATCGATTTTCATCGCATTAAGAGGTAAAATATTCTGGTAGCGTAAAACCAAAAAAAGGAATCCCCCTCCTAAAAGATGAAACCAAAATAAACTCTGTAAATATTGTTTAGCGTTTTGGCTAGTTGGATCACCTGAGTAAAGGAATCGATTGAATATACCTTCACCGGGTAAAACTTTTGCATTCAAAATGAATGCCATGTAGTAACCGAAAAATGGTGAAACTAAAATCAGTAACCCAATGTAAAAAGGAAAATAGAGTAATTCTACCATACTTCTATCTTCCCATAAAACATACTTCTAGTAAAGACTTGAGAGTTTAAGGAAAAATAAGATTACATTAAGATCGTATTAAGATAAAAACTCAGTCGGCTTAATTTCTAAATGGAAAATAAACCACAATCCCCCAAACAAGATGGAGAAAAATTAGAAATAAAAACGAAAATATTCCCTTTGTTTCAAACTCAGAATCCAATCGATCTTTCCAAATGATAAAGATTGAATCTTGATTCAACTTTGTCTCTTTTGTTTCCCAGATCGTTTCTTTTAACAAAACTCCTCCTGAAAATAGACTAGAGACTGAACAATTTCCATTTTCTTTCGAATAACACAAAGCATACATTGGTAATTTGGTTTCTTTTCCAGAAACAGCACGAATCCTTTTGTATTGAAATGTAATCACGGGACCATAAACAAGACTACCTGATCTACGTCTGACAAGTAAGGGAGACCGAAACGAACCTGAATCAGAATCATCTAAGTAAAATTCTCTCAAATACAAATAACGATTGCCCAGTGCTAAATGAGACTCTTCTGGTAAAACATCAAATTTGGAAGTGAGGCCTAACTTGTAACCAATGGCATCCCCTAAAAACAATAGAACATTCCCTCCTGCGAGTAATGACAAAAAAACAGCAAAAAGGATTTTATACCCACTTGATTTGATGAAGTGAATTCCCAAAAAAACCAAAGGCAAAAAGAAGATGAGTAAGATCCAAATGGAATGAGAAAGTGGCCAATAGACACCAAACGGTAATAATACGATACTAAATATAAATATAAATGCAAAACCTAACCAAAGCTGAAAGAAAAAAGAAGGAGACCCATCACTCGGTTCTGGTTTTTTCCGGTTTTTATTTTCAACAAAAGAAACAAACATTTTGATTCCTAATTGATTTTAATCTTTCACGACAAAACTATTTCGAATTGTATTCCAATACTCATCTGCTTTCTTTTTTTCTCGTTTTGGATAGGATAAAGACAAAAAATAACCTCTTGGAGCGTTATATACATAATATTCCTTCATTTCCATTTCGATTCGGTTTCCAATATCATCCACTTCAACCCATTCGCTCAAATAAACATTGTCTTTTTCGGAACGTTTGAATTGCAATTTTCGCATTTGGTTTTTGTTTAAGGATCGAAGAGAGTCCCAAAATACAAAATAATTTTTGGCATTCCGTAGAGGTCTTACTTTATCAAAACTAGAACCAATTGACAAAATGATTTTTGGCAATGTTTTCTTTTTTTTACCTGAGACTTGTAAAAGAAAAGCCTCTTCCCATTCTGTTTGTCCTTCTGGAAGGTAATTGGATAAAAACTCTACAAATCGAACAATCCTATAAATACTATCTCGATTTTCGCCATAAATACCAAGTCGATTTCCGTATAAACCTTCATACCGTAAAGTTGATGGTATTTTTAATCGATAACGAAACGATTCCGATTCCAGATACAAATAATCTCGTAAGGAAACTTCATCCACATAACATCCATAAGGATCACTCACCAAATCCAATGGAATGGTTTGGTCAGACCATTCATTGGCCGCTCGATTCGTAATTTCATTGGACTTTATCAACCATTCAGGAAAAAAACCAGAATCTTTTTCTTGTTTTAATCGGTAACAAAGGTGAATCCCCTTTCCCAGGAATACTACATCCTTTTCCTTTCTTACTTCATACAAAACTTCTAATTCTTTTGCTGCTATGTCTGCTTCTGCTTGGAGTGGAAATTCTTTATAATACTCATCATCAATGAGGAACCTGATTTTGCCGGATGGTGACACCAGGTAATTCCGACCAAAACGATCTTTTTTTTTCACAGATGATTGTTTGTTCTTAAATTCACTTAAGAAACGATGGTAACTTCTCGACTCTTCCTCTTCTGCATCGGGGATCCATGGTTTTTGGAGAAGAGGATCAACGATTACATTCGATTGCGCATGTAAGTTAACATTCCCAAATCCTAAAAGCATAGGTAGAGAAATACAACAAATACGAAGATACCATTCCCAATGTAACAAAAAGAGAGAATATTTCTCTCTAGTCATCACTTACACCTGGTATTTGGATTGGATAAAATTGAGAGCCATCGTAAAGATCTTTGAAAATTCTTTTTTATGGAGATCGCCATTCACTCGTGACAAAATTCCTCGTAACAAAGTTTGCACTTGTTGGTAGTTGGGAACTTCATAAAACGATTTTTGGATATGAGGCCATGCCATTTTGACGATCTGCATAAATTCAGGACTTCCCTTTTTGAACTCCTGAATCATTCTATCTAACGTGAGTTTTACGATTTGAAAATTTTTGATTTTTTTTACGATCCCTTTTAAGACTTCCGGTTTTAGTTCTGATTTTGAGCTCATCATTTGGAAAAGTGTATTCCAATCAACAACCTCATTTTTTTGTTCTTTCAGGACTTGGGTTCGTAATGATACAACTGCTTTATCAAACTCCGATAGAGTTCTTAACCAATTTTGGTAACCAACTTGGTCCCCTTTGGTTTGGTAGGTGGTGATGGTTTGCACGAGGTCCATAAATTCTTTTACAGAATAATTCCCCAATCGCACCATATTTAAATCCACTGGTGGAGGAGTTGGTGCCGTCTCTTCCTCGTATTCAATTCCTAAATCATCTGAAAAATCATCGTGGTCTTCGGAACTACTTTCGCCTGGTTTGTCAGATTGAGAGTCAGAAGAATCATCAAACTCAAGATCTTCGATTTCATATTCTTCATTTGTTTTAGCAGAATTGCCATTTGTATTGGATTCTAAGTGAGGAGTGTCTGTTACTTCTGGTCCGATTTTTACTTCTAACCTTTCACCCGTTAAAACATCGCTAAAGGTTTCGGTTATTTCCTGTAAGATGGATTTTTCTTTTTCAGGAATCAATGTTTGTTTTTTTGCGATCGGAGTGGGAGGTGCATTGGCAACGGCGAGTGCTTCTGTTAATGAGACCGGTTCTTTTTCAGATTCAGAACCTGATGGAATCGATAATGCAGCTTTTGCAGAAGCAGCCATAAGTCCTTGGGGTTCGATGATCTCACCAGTTAAAGGATTTTCTAAAACCATCAATATCCCTTTTTGTGCAAAAACAAAATCAGTGGGATGAGTAAAATGTAATCCTTCTACAATTTCTTCTGCAATGGAAGAAAAACTAGGAACTGGAGCATTTTTCATTTTTTCCAATTCTTGGGTTTTCAGTTTTTCTTGGACTTTGTTTAGGACTTCTATAAAATTCGAATTGAGATATGCAGATACTTCTTCTTTGGAAACACCTAACAAGGTAGCAAACTGTGGGAGATGTTCAAAAAATTGATCCGTTTTTTTGATGTTCCCAGTCATGTACGATTTGATTTGTTTGGCAACTTCTTCCACTTTTGTGGGATCCATCTTTTTGGCTTTTAAGAGGCGTTTGAAAATATCAATGTGGGCATGGAAATAGGACAAAAATTCCCCATAAGCGGTGAATTCATATTCGCCTTGTCCTTTTTTCTCTAAGACTTTTTTGCTAGTTTCGGCCATAATGGGATCTCATCCAAAACATAGGAAAAGAAACAAGGGTCAAGATTTTTACGAACCGATTGACGAAATGCTAGCAGAGATGAGTCTATACGATATGAAACGTTTTTTTTTACTGATGACACTTGGATTTGTCGTGTTCTTTTCTACATCTTGCCAAAAAAGACAAGATAAAACTTTGGAAAGAAACTTATTCACATACATCGTTTCCTGCACAGGGGGGAGCCTTACTGCCTGTAATGCGGATTGTGCAGCCAAATACCCAAACATCACAGGGGACAATTATCCAACTGCTTCAACCTGTTTCAGCAATTGTTCTACCAATTGTAGTTTGTCTACAACCTTACTTCTCTTAACCAACAAATAAGCCGAGCTTACGTTCCATAGACCAAAAAACTTGCGGCTACAATCCCGCAAGTTTCCGTCCTGAGCACACCACCGGGTAAAGTCAGTTTCGGAATCTGATTGTATTCCATCCAATTCTCTTCTTCCTCATGGAAACCACCTTCCGGCCCGATGACAGGAATTTTGTTTGCCAAACTGGACAATTCGAACGGTTTTTGTCCAAAAGGATGAAAGACCACCAAACTTTCTTTATGTGCTTCCATCCAATCCTTTGCCGTTTCAATCGAAAGTTTTAAGATTTCAGTCTGTTTGGATTGAGCTGCCGCTTCCTTCACAATCTTTTCAGATCGTTCCAAATTAAATTCTTTGCGGATGGAATGACGAAACACTAAAAATACCACTTCATTCAGTCCAATCTCAGTCACCTTCTGTAAGAAAAAATCCAAACGATTCCCTTTTGGCAAAGCAATGGCAATTTTTTTCCGATTGGCTTTTGGAGGAACAATTGTTTCTTTTTGGAACTTTAGTTCCTTCGAATGTGGAGTGAGAAGGTAATCATACAATCCACCTTCTCCATCCCTTATTTGAATGATGGTGGTTTCATTTCCTAAACGAAGCGCACGAAGGTGATTCACTTCTTCCTTCGTTAATTGTATCATGTCTTTTTTTTGGAATGGAATGCGAAATAGGATGAGCCCCGGTTCCAATGTTTATCTGCTTAGGTTGTCTACATTAAAGAGAGATGCATCTGGATTTACAGTTTTGTCAACTTCTTGGATTTCCCAAACGGTGATGCTACCTGTGTTCAAATCTAACATTTCCAGACGAGAAGCTTTTTGTACATCTTCCACTTTTCCCGTTGCGTCTTTAATTTTCACAGGTCCATATTTTAAGTTTAATGTTTTAAATAAAATACCGTCACGGTCATGAAAGTCAACTCGGTAAGGTTTTAAATCCTTTTTGCCAACGAGTAACACCAGTTTTTTGTAGAAATATGGTAGAATTGGTTTGAGAGAAACTCTGTAATACATCTCTCCACCGATTTCCAAATCACCATTTACGAGTGGGTTATAATTTGCCTGATACGAATAACCAGACATATCTACATAAAAAAATCCAGTTCCCATTAGGGATTCATATTTTTCGTCGTCTGTTTTTCGAAACAGTTTAGCACTGAGAACATTGAAGAAAAATACATTTTCCCCTTCATCTTTTGTTAACAGTTTGGATTCGAGGCCTCGCCCTTTTCTGTCAAAAAGAAGCAAAGCATCTTCACCATTAAAAAATCGATTGATTCTCCATGTCTCCGATGTTCCGTTCCTACGAATGAGGACATAGGTACCTTTCACAAGGCCCTTCCCGTAATCCATTTCCCGGTCAAGCCTCGCAAGTAATTCTTGGGCCGATAAACTGGTGTCAGGTGCTTGGGCCTCAAGAGATACAAAAGAAATCAAAAAAAATAAAATCCAAAGTTTTCGCATGTGATTTCTTTATTCAGCTCTCATTGAAGGTTTTGTATAAGAATACAAACCATGCACACTACCTTGTGCTTGGGCTGATTCTGTCCTACGTTCAAAACGAAGTTGTCCTGCACGTAATGCTTTATGAAGGTCAGGAATATTTCGGTAACCCATATCTTGGAAACTTTGTCTGAGACCTTGTACGAGGTAAGGGATTAGATTTAAAACAGAACCTTTATCCACAACATAACCAGATACACCTTGTGCTACTTTGATTTTTTGGGATTCAGAGAAATACCGTTTGTCTCCACCTTTATTCATTGCTTCTAAACTTGCCATTCCTCTGTATTTCTTTAGACGAATGCCATTTTCATAAAAATACTCACCTGGTGCTTCTTTTGTTCCTGCAAACATTGAACCCATCATACACATAGAGGCACCAATCGCGAGAGCATTGGCGATATCACCGATGTTAGAAATACCACCATCTGCGATCACTGGAACTCCATGAGCTTGTGCATACTCTGCTGTTTTGAATACTGCAGTTGCTTGTGCTCGTCCGACTGCCATTGTGTCTTGGGTGATACAAATGGAACCAGGTCCCATACCAATACGAAGTCCATCCGCTCCAGCCGCAATGAGGTTTGCCGCTTGTGCTTTTGTGACAACGTTTCCACCAATCACATCTGTATTTGGGAAATTGGATTTAATCCATTGGATCATTTCCATTTGGTAACTTGAGTTTCCTTGAGCAGAATCAATGATGATTGCGTCCACTCCAACTTCTGCTAAGGCAGCCATTCTGTCACGTGACTCTGGTAAGGTGGAAAGTGCAGCACCCACTCTTAATCTTTTTTGGTCGTCTTTTGAAGATTGAGGGAATTCTTTATTTTTTTTCAAGTCACTACGACAAATGAGAGCAACAAGTTTCCCTTGTTTGTCTACAATTGGTAGTTTTCCTTTTTTACTTGTACGAAGGATGTCATTTGCTTCCCGTAAACTGATTCCCACATTTGCTGTGATGAGCTCAGTTGTCATTACCTTCCCTAATTTGATGTCACGATCTCTTTCAAAATCAACATCACGGTTGGTAACAATACCAACTAACTTAGTTCTTGCGGTCCCATCTTCCGTAATTGGGATCCCACTGAATCCATACTTTTCTTTTACGGCATCTAAATCGGCAAGTGTATGTTCAGGAGAGAGTAAAATTGGATCTTTGATAAAACCATTTTCAAAACGTTTTACCTTTCGCACTAACTCCACTTGTTCTTCGATTGTATTATTATAATGAATGATTCCAATTCCACCCATGAGTGCCTGTGCAATAGCCATTTCAGACTCTGTGACAGTGTCCATAGGAGAACTCATAAGAGGTCTTTTGAGTGTTATATTTTTAGAAAGTTTTGTTTCGAGATCCACATCGCTTGGATTGAAGTCTATATATCCAGGTAGTACTAAAAAATCTCGATACGTGAGTCCCATGTTGACCGAGAAGAGCTCTTGTCCACTGACTCCATCGAGAAGCTCAGATCCTGGTAGGGGGTGATTTGACATAATTATCCTTCCTTTTTCTACTTTAGGTAAGAAAACTCTAAGTGCAAGAGAATTTCAGGAGAAAATTGACCGATAATAGTGAGTACCACGACCTTTTATGGAAACAGTAGAAAGAAACAAACGTTCCTTGGATGTTTTTTCCGACACGGAAAAAAAACTGCATGTTTTGACCAAATTTCTATTAAATCAGGAATTAAACCTGAAAGACGATATCCATTCGGGAGAAATTTGTTACCTCAAAAAAGTGTCTCAAGACGGGAACAAAGTTCTCGTCAGTGTTAGACCAACAATCACCCTTTCTGTGGGCCAAAAAATCACTCTCTACAAAATCCTTGGCCGTTACCTCCATTTAGAATGCACTGTGGAACAAGATAAAGGTGACTCGCAATACATCTTACACTTGAATAAAATTGCCATTGCCAAAAAAGACAGAGAAAGTTCTAGGATCCCGGTCCCTCCTGGGGCTGCTTGGATTACAAATGTGGTTTCCAGTAAGGCAAAAATTGAAACTGATATGTTTCATGTTCCTACTGCAGTGAAAGTAAACTTCCAAGACTATGAAACCAAACTGAAAAATACAGTGGATTTCATCAAAATTTCGACATTCAATTCCCGTGAAGATGGTGAAATCATTCGTCTGATCAAAAAAACAAAAAAAGGATTCCTTCTTGAAGATGTCAACAATCGGGAATGTTATGAAACTTCACCTAATGAAGATTTTATCGTTTTTGCTGACGAAATTGAAGAAGATATCAATAAAGAAATCAACAATCGTCGTAATTTAAAAATCAAATCGGAACTCATCCTACCTATTTTGTATTTAAATGATGAGGAAGAATCCATTCCGATTGGATACATTCACATGCAAAGTAAAACTGAAAACTTTGATCTCTTAAAAGCAATGGAGATGAAAACTTTATGTTTTGAAATGGTGGATCGAATTCGACATTCCAATATGATCAAATCGGATGGTAAGTTCCCAGTGATTGATATTTCAGAAGGTGGATTAAAGGTGATTGTTGACCATCCTGATCTCATCCAAAGCCTTCCCAAACTCACTGGATTTCAGTTTGATATTTTTTTTAGAATGCAATCACCTCTCACAGCTTTTGGTCAGATCAAAACGATCACTAAAAATGAAGAAGGCCACCTAACTGTTGGTCTTGCGATCGCAGGGCATTCCTCAAGAGCTGGTGAGAAAAAACGATTCTTAGAAAACGTAGAATTTTTCCGAAAACAACTCCAAAAAAATTAACCACCAAATGTTGTCGGTTAGAATACGTTTATAATTCGCCGTATCCTAAGACTTCCATAGACCATCTTTCTTCCCACTTTCTACTTGTGAATGTGATTGTCTCTGGATCCATTTCTTTTAATAATTCCCAATCTTTTGTTGTGATGGCATCACCACTGACCAAATAAAAAAACGAATCATCCGGATCTAACTTGGAAATGGTTTCTGGAACAATGGTTTCATAAACCAAAAAGGATTCATCCCCAGTGAATGAATCCCTCCAATTTCTGAGTGATTCTTTTCCTTGTGGGATCACAAAAACCAATCGGTGTTGTAAATTTTCACCTCGGTATTCTAAGGTTTTTGCCAAATAAGAATTTCGTTTGGAATGGAGTAAGTTCTCTAAAGTCAAGATTTCATAAGGTTTTGGAACTTCCAACAGTGGGATCACAAAATCGATGGTGCAAAATGGTTCTGCTTCAATTTTTTTTTCGATGACCGACATAATTTCCATTCGATCTTTCGAAAGGGAATCGGTATGGAACCAAACACTTTGGTGCCTAGTCCCACGTTTTATCGTTTCTAAAAAATCCAATTCCGATTGTTTGATGCCTTTTGGATACCAATCAAATCGATCATTTTTGTTAGGTGCCACATCACATAAAAATGGCCTCGGAAATTCATCTAACCTTCGCTCTAATAAATCTTCTGCAAAATAAACGGAATCACGTAGTGCCTCAGGGCTAAATGTGGGAGTTTGGATGATTCGATAAGGAGGTGTTGGCATAAAAACAAGGCCTTCTCTAGTTGCATCTTTCCGCATACTTGTACCAGGCAAAACGGAAAGAGGAAAGGCTTGCACCCATTCACCTAACCCATGTTCCAAGAAAAAGTGAATCCCTCTTTCGACATCGTCTGGAGTGTCACCAGGAAGACCAATGATCAAATCGAGTAAGAGGTCAATCCCTTCCCCTGCCAACATTTTAGCAACTTCTGCTACTTTATGGGGACTACCGTAACGTTTCACACGTTTTAATGTTTCCTCATTCACAGATTGTAATCCGAGTTCGATTCGATTGAATCCAGCTTTTCTTAATTTGGTGGCAAGTTTCGAAGTCACTCCTTCGGATCTAAGCTCTGCAAACATGGTCATTTGGCCATCAGAATTCACTTCTGCAATCGCATCTAAAAAAGAATCAAAACCAGGTCTATGATTGAATGTTGGATCTAAAAATACAAGTTCCCTTGCTCCCTTCTCTTTTAGGTTGGATATCAATTGGATTGTTTCTTTGATATCAAGTGTACGAAGGTTTTGGGATGATTTTGGATAAAAACAATACGTACATTGTGACTTACAACCTCTCACTGTTTCTAAGTAAGTGGAACGTTTTGGATTCACCAATAAATGACCGGTTGTATAAGGTGATGGAAAATCTGTTAATGGAAAGTTAGCTGGTGATGGAACTCCAAATGGACTTAAAAAACCATCTCTTTTTCGATAGGCAACATTTTCAACATTCTCCAATGTTTCCTTGTTTAACAAAGCTTTCATTAAACTTCGAAAATTATGTTCTGCCTCTCCTGAAACTGCAATATCATATCCATCCTCACCAAGTACAAAGGGATTGTCTTCGTTGACTTCCGGTCCACCGATTAGGATTTGAATCTCTGGATTTCTCTTTTTAACTTCTTTGGCTATATAAAGGCTTCGTTCGGTGTTCCATAAATACAAAGAGAGTCCCAAAAAATCAGGACCTTCTTTGCAGATTCGATCAATTAAGTCTTTATCCCCTAAAAAGTCGGTGTCTTCAGGTGAAATAACAGAAGGGACAATCCCTTGGATAGGATCTTCTTTGGATTCCAGGCAACTTGCCAAACTAGCAGCTGCTAGTGGAACATTTCCTGTGGCCGCAAAATAACTCGGTGGAGGAACAGGTAACTGCAAAAACTGGATTTTTGCCATATCTCTAACCAGTTTTCACATTCCGATTGGTTCGGCAAAAACTTTCAGCTTCGAGACACGATTACATCGATAAATAATATCAAATTTTCGGACAAGTTTCTAGCAAATGTCCGTAACATCATCCTTTCCGAAATATCATGGTACATTTGAGAGAGAGTCCACGCATCTCTACTAGTTTTGGATTTATGTAAGTGCTCAAAAAAATAAGGTCGAAACGACCAGTTTTTTCCCAAGATGGAATAATCAGGTTTCATCTCACCTGTTTCTGACCTCGCATAATTGGGTGATACTTGGAACCCCATGTGGTTAGTAATGTACATCCGAAAAAAGTCCCCATCTCCAAAAACAGATGTGGAAAAATCTTCTTTCCATTCCCAAATCCCATTTTCTTCCCCAAACCCCATTACAATTTCAGAAAGTTTATTTTTCCAAATGGTTTCCCATTCAATTTGCTGGTTCATCTCTTTTTGTTTTCGTGCATGGAAGTATTCCAAGGAAGATTGCATTTCCGATCTGTATTCAAAACGGCCAGAAAAATTCATCTCTGGTTTTGCAAAGTAATACCCTTGGATGTACCTGGCTCCGTAATTCAAAGCGTTGTACAATTCATCTTCTGATTCTATACCTTCGAATAACAAACTACTACCAAGGGACTCACCTAATTTTGATAAGTTGAGTAATATCTCTTTAAAATTTCTAGAAAAAGTAGATCTACGTAACATCTGTAAATCCACTTTGATGATCTCAGGGTGAAATAAACCTATTCTATCTAAATTACTTGCTTCCGAACCAGCATCATCTACGGCGATGGAAAATCCTTCCTTTCTGTATAAATTGAGAACAGGTTTTAAGAGTTCCAAATTATGTGGAAAACGTTCTTCGGTAATTTCAATCACAATCCTAGATGGATCAAGTTCCACTTCTCTCACCATTCGAATCGTTTGTGGTAGGGTTGTTTCCAAATTGAGGAGAGCATGGTACAAAATGTTCGGTGATATGTTTAAAAAAAGTTTGGTTTCGGGAGGTGCTTCTTTTGCAAATTTCTGTAAGGCGGAAAATCGAATTTCTTCATCCACTTGTTTTTTCAAAAAAAACAATTCATCATAACCCAAGGTATGAGTGAGAAAAAAATCACCTAAGCTAAATAAACCTTGGTCAGTGGACAATCGGCCGAGGAGCTCGTAACCATAAATTCCAGTCGATTCTGAGGATAAGATAGGTTGGAAAACGGGTGTGAGTTCTCCGCTGGCAAGCCACTCTTTCCATTCGCGAACCAGTTTATGACTTTCACTTTCTATTTGCATAGAGGGGTACATACATTCCTATTGCAAGAAGGGTACCAATGAGCAATGTAGTGAAGTTTACTGCATCATGCTTGTTTTTTTAGCATTAGCGAACAAGGATTGTAAAAATCTCTAATTATTGTAGAAGTTTTTAGCAAAATGGTAAAAAAAAAGCCACCCAAGTCTCCCTGAGTGGCTTCCGAACGAAAAACACCAATTACTTGATGTCTCTTGCTCTTGTTTTGAATGAGTCATCCAATTTTGGCTTTTTAGAAGGTTTTGGTTCTTCTACCACTGGCTGAGTCGGTTGTTTCACTTCTTCAGAGGCACAGTTGATCATAAATACAGCCAATAAAGCAATGATTAGCATAGACGAAATTTTTTTCATGTATTTGCTCCTTAGACTAAACTGTCGAATTTCGTAAATAAGTCGAGGAAAAAACGATGATTCTGAATATGGAGGAGATATGCCAGTAAAGTCGCAGTTTTTTGTCTTCGAAGGGATCGATGGTTCAGGGAAAACAACAGTTTCAAAGAGGGTTTCTGAAATTCTAAATGAAAAATTGTTCCCAAATGTATGGCACAGAGAACCTACTGATAGTGTTTTCGGTAAAAAAATCCGAGAATTCCTCCAAGGGAAAATCAAACTCACCCAAGAAGAACAATTAAAACTATTTTTACAAGACAGGGAACTATCTGTACAGGATATCATCTTACCAACGTTAAAGAATGGTAAATCTATTGTGCAAGACAGATATTATTTTTCAACTGCAGCTTACCAAGGTAGAGATGAAGAACATGCTGCGGACATTTTGTACATGAATGAAGACAAAGGTTTCCCAGAACCAAACCATGTTTATTTTTTAGACTTATCTCCAGAAGAGGCCTTAGAGAGAAGGAATACTCGTGGAGGAAAACAAGAAGTGTTTGATGAAAGTTCAGAACAAACCCGAATTTACCAAAACTATCTGGCTATTTTACCTGAATCGACAATTTTTGTAGATGCAACTGCCGATTTAGAGGAAGTTGTTCACTTTTGTGTTGAGGATATTTTAAAATCACTTTCTGTTTGATTTTTCTTTTGTCACACGAAAGACCATCATGTCTCCCATGCGGAACCATTTCACAAAACGATCAAAAAATGCCTTTCGGAATCGAAAGAAAACACTGGCATTTTTTCGGCTTGTGAGCCCACTTCCGTAGGTAAAGGCTTTGGGAGATTTGTAACCAAGTGAACTAAGTATTTGTTTTAAGCCAGAAAAAGAATAATAATAAAGATGTTCTGGTACATTCAAATACCTCCAATGGATTCCATTCCATTTTGCAAGGAATCCATACCGACAAGTGGACAAAATCAATATCCCACCTGGTAACAAGTGTTTCATGATTTTTTCTAACGTTTCTTTGGGTTTGTGTAGATGTTCGATTGTAGCCCAAAGAGTGATGACATCAAATTGATTTTGGTAACCAAGGTCCCAGTCTAAAAAATTTTCTTGGAAAATCGAAAGTCCAAGAGTTTGCCTAGCATATTTGACTGGACCATCTGCAATTTCAATTCCTTTGGCATCATACCCTCTTTCTTTCATATAAGCGACAAAGTAGCCGGCAGCACATCCTATATCCAGTGAGGAAAGTTTGGTCGTTGGAGATTCCTTTTCCTTGATTCGATTTTTCTCCCATTGAAAAAAATCTAAATCTTGTAGATTCAATTGGAAAACACGAGAGATTTCTTTTCTGAGGTCACTGGAATAATAATTATCATACCCACGTTCCGTCCTCTGGGTAAAATAAGAATCATCATAGTATTTTTTGACTTCTATCAAACTTGGCTGTGGGTTCACTTGGACGAGTCCACAATGATCACAACTAACAATCGAAAATGATTCCCCTAATGGGCTATTTTTCGTATGTAAATGGGTAAAAGAAGTTTTGCCACAGGTATTACAAGGAATGGTTTCCACAGATTTCCTATCGGCTTTTTTGCGAAAAAAAGGAAGTGATTAGATACCGACTGATATGAATAAAAAATGCAAAAAAACAAAGAACAAGGATGATACTGGAGGAAGTAGGAAAATAAATCATTTCACCGTTCCTCTCCAACCCAATAAGAGATACCATAAATCCTAAACAAGTCGAAGTGATCGAAAACAAAACACAAACAACAGTTAAAATTTTTAAAGAACGAATGATTGGAAGTAGTGCAAACACAGGGAGCAAAAGGTGAGCAATGCTGTAAAAGGTTCCAAGTAAATTTACCGCAACTGTTAGAGAGGCCGCAAGGATGATATAAAACAAAAGATCAAACGGAAGTGGATTGCCTACTTGGATTTTGTATTCGTCCCGATCAAAACTAATAAACAAAAACCTACGAAAAAAACTCAAATACAAGATAAAAAAGAAAATGGCAACATAGATGCCAATTGAATCTGCTCTGACTTGAGAGGTTAAAATATCTCCAAAAAATGCTGCCATCAAATGATTTTGAACATTTCCGCCGAGTGCTAACATAAACTGAGATGCTGCAGAAAAGAAAACAAATAAGATACCGAGGATCACTTCTTCCTTCATGCCAGGAAGTTTTCGCACATACAATAAAGGAAAAACTAAAATACAAGAGAATAGGATGGGAAAAATTTCACCAGGCCATTCCATAAATAAAGACAAAGCCACTGAAAACGTAACCGCTTGTGAAAGGGTCACACCAAAAAATGTCATACCCCTTAAAACAATCAGGATACCGAGTACAGATAATAAAGCTCCTACAAGGCTACCGACTAAAATTTGAGGTAAAAATAAATTCCAACTGGAAAGGAGACTAGTCATGGTGGTGGCAATTGGGAGGCCTTTCTCCTTTTGTGATGTTGAATAATTTCCCTTCATCGATTTCCAAAACTTCATCAAAACCAAATCCCCAATCGTGTTCTAGACTGTGGGTGATAAAAAACAAAGAGCGATTTCCTTGATTTAAATATTCAGATAAAACAGACTGAAAGAGTTCCCTTGCGTTATGGTCTAATGAATCCATTGGTTCATCTAAAAATATCAAGTTTGCTTTTGTCAGTAAGGATCGTAAAATCAGAACTTTTTGAAGTTGCCCACCACTACACATTGAAATTTGTTTTTTCAAATAAGAGCTAACACCAGTTCGTTCTATTAATTCTCTATCCTCTTCTGAGAATTTGGATTTAGGCAAAAAACTCAGTCCGATATTTTTTGGCATAAGTAAAACATCCTCCACTCTGAGAGGAAAATCCAATGCCATTTTTTTCGCTTGGGGAACATAGGAAGTGGTAATTGATTTTGAAAAACTGATGGTACCCGCAAGTGGTGGGAGTAAGTCCGTGAGTGTTCTAAACAAGGTTGTTTTTCCAGCTCCATTTCCACCTACTAGGGCGTAAGTTTTGCCAGATTCAATGTGTAGGTGGATATCTGAGACAACAGGAAACTCTTTTCTATACCCAACGGACAAGTGGTCTGCATGGATAAAGGTAGTGTGAGCTTCTAGACTATTTAGTTTTGTCGATTGCATCGCGTATCTTTTGTAAACTCAAACGTAATGTCTCTTCATAACTAGTGGTGTCTAGTGCACCAACAGAAACTGGGAGAGTGACTACTACCGATCCTGGCACCTTGGACGATACGTACTCAGCATACTTTGGATTATGATAGGGACCTATCAAGATAATTTTTATCTTTTCTGCGATCATATAACCAATGACCTGGTCCATATAACGAACAGAAGGTGGAACTCCAGGACGTTCTTCGATGGTAAGATTTGCATTAAATTTAAACCGAGATGCCAAATAAACAAATTGATCATGGAACACGGCTACTTTTAAGCCAAAATAGGGTTCCATTTTCTTCATCTCTTCTTTTGTCAGTTGGATTAAACGTTTTTTAAAGGCATTAAAATTATTTTCATAGTATTCTCCATTGAGTGGGTCCACTCTTGTGAGGGCATTTTTGATGTTTTGTGCCATTTGGATGGCATTAATCGGGTCATTCCAATAATGAGGGTTCCCATAAATGTGCATGTCTCCCATGGAACGATCCATCATCACAGTTGGTTCCCCAAGGATTTTCACTCCAAAGGAAGTGTCACAATACCCTGGTTGGCCTTTTTGGATTTTCATGTTCCGAGATTGTTGTTGGAGATAAGGGATCCAACCAATCTCTAAATCCAGTCCCACAACACATAAAACATCCGCCTCACTCAGTTTGACCAAAAAATCAGGACGAGTCATGACAAAATGCGGATCATCCACTCCACGGATCATTCCATAAACATCGGCCCTATCACCTGCAACCTGTTCGGCGATGTATTTGATATCAGAGATACTTGCCACAAGTGATACCTTTCCGAGTACAGGTGAGGATAAAAACAAAATGATAGAGAGTATCAGAAAATGAAAGATAGGTTTATTTTTTGAATTTTGATGATGGTAAAATGCAGAATCAAATTGAGGCATGATTTCCTATTTCCTTAATAACTATGTGCTGGATGAGAACCTAAAATGGCGACTGCTTGCACATAAAATCTCCACTCGCGTTGTTCCTGGAATTCTTGTTTGGAAAAATCCTGGATGTATCGCCTTTCGATCGAACCACGTATCCTTCCAAATTCTGAACTATGAAACGTAATTTGAGTCGAATGTGCTTCTATAGCATTGTCTGCTAGTTTTCCATTTTTGTCGACAAGTGATTTATCCGTAAAATAATCATACCGATACCCGAGTGACCAAAGTTGGTGGAATTTATAATCCACAAAAAAATAGTAACCCCACTGGTCTCTGGATGCTGCTTTCGATTTTTGGAAGGTACTTGGGTCCATTTGTTCTGGGAAAATTTCTTGTTGGTACCAACCTTCCGACATGATCATGAGTTCCCTGAGATTGGAACGATTCCACCTTAAAACCGCATCCATTCCATACAAATACCTTTGGTTTTTTCTATCTGTTGTTGGTTCATACCGAACTCCAGAAAATCCAAATTGGGTTCCCCAGTTATTTCCAAAATAATAAAAGTGTTTGAGGTGGGCATAACCCATTGGGTTATTTTTCTGTTGGCCTTCCGTATGGGCGTGCCCCCACCTCTTTCCATTTGTTGCACCTAACACTAATTCCTGGGTAATCCATTTCCATGGTAATAAAATACTAAACTCTGCTCCCGTGTCCATAGCAGACTCAAAACCTATGAATTTTTCATGTACAATTGGATTCATCGTGAAGGGTCTGTCATGAAGGTGAATTCGATTCAACCTTCCAATATCGAGGAACATCTGTCCCACTTTGAGGGAAGTATTAAAAGGTAAAAATGGGAACAAAACATTGGCTTCATGGACTTCAAAATAATATTTACCATCTTCCCCATGAGCAGCACCCAAAAAATTAGCACGCATCCATTGGTCAACCGCCGCCGTAAATCCAAACTCAGCAGAACGAACATCCATTTTATTATCGATACGTTCCCCTGTTCCCCTTGGTTTGTTTCGATCCCATGCACCAACAATGTCTATTGCGGCTGAAACATCCATCATCAAGTTTTGTGCAGAACGATTGATTTGGTTGGGCTGTTGTACGTTGGAGGTGACTCCACGACTTCCTTCTGTACTTTTACTTCTTGTTTCTTGGTCTTTTAAATCTTTGTCAAGTTCTGCTTCCCAATCATTGGGTTCTGGATTTTGGGATTTGCTTTTAAGTGAGTTTGATTGTTTTTTGGAATCTGGTTCAGCTAGTTCTTTTTCCCAGTCATTTGTATCCGCATACAACCAAAATGCAAAAAAGACTGGTAGCATAACAACCACCAGCCGAAGAAAGGAAAAATGTTTATGGAATCCAAGTTTCACAATACTTATATTTATTTCCTTATCGGATCATTCCTGATGTGCCTATTACAGACGAATAGATAGTCATCGATTTGACAATGACATTATTAAGTCTTAAACCAACTCGGTCACCATTTACATTCACTATCACACTATCCTCTTCAAATTGGTAAGTTCCACGATTGACAGAATCACAAGATCCTTCCCAACCAAAGATATGTGCACCATTTTCTTCATGTACTTCTAAACAAAGAGTTTTTTCAATCCCGAGAGAAGTTCCCCATGATGCAGGAGTGCTAAAAGCGGAAGATACATTATCCACTAATTTCTGAATGGTAGTAGCAGATATCAGAAAACCAGGTCCATTGAAATTGGTTTCTCCAGGCAAAATTGCTTTTAATGTGGACGAACCTGAATTCAAGACGTATGTAATTTCAATCCCTGCTTTTTTTTCCCCACCAGAGGAAGATAAACTACTGGCACGTGTGACAATTGTAGATGCATCACTAGTTCCTGAAAGGCCACCATTAAAACTCACATTCTGCGCAGTAAACCCTAAGCCAAGTAAGGTTGTTGTCGCGTCACCAGAACAACCAAAAAAATTATACCTCGTTCCATTTCCCGCAGCGCCAGAGCGTGCCGATTGACCGCAAGAACCAGAGTTTGCCAATAGAGCAGCAAAAATCGCATCATTATTATTGTCTTTTTTGGAAGCTTGGAAAAGTTCCGCACAATTGCCCAGAGAGACAAATATCACAAATACAATGATTGGTTTTAAGAAATTCATAAGTACCTCTGTTGGGACATCATTTGCAACGCTGTTGCAAATGCAACCACGTTTCATTTAAAAAATCGGTTTTTAGCGTTTTCGAAGAGGATTTTTTGTTTGGCTTTGTCGGAGATGGGCAGGTCCAAAAATTTGGAAATGGGATGGTTTAGATTATAAGGGATATTTGGAAAATCGGATCCAAAGTAAATCTGATCCTTGTAACGTTCCAAAAGTGGGATTGCCTCATCAACATCTGTTTCCTTACCAGTCGCTAAAAAATCCACAAAGACCATAGTTGTATCCAAAGCTAAATTGGAATACTCATCAAGTAACGAAGCATAGGCGGATATTTCATGGGCTCCCATATGAGCGACAATTACATGTAATTTTGGGTAGGTTTGGATAAATGGTTTAAAAAATTGAATCCCTGTAAATTCACCTGGTAATGGTGCGGTACCCGTATGGATGACGATTGGAATTTCTTTTTTTTCCAAATAACCAAAACAATCACTGAGCTCTGGATCGTTTAAATTGAGTTTGGATACTTCACAGTGGAGTTTAAATCCTAAAAAACCATATACTTCAACCGCTTCTTTCACATAGGAGAACACACCTTCTTCCGGATAAAATGTCCCAAATGGTATGGCACCTTGCCAATTTTGATAATTGTTGTAGGTCCAATCATTGAGTGATTTTGCCATCTTCTTTTTATGAGCATAGTTGAGGGTGGTAAATTGTTTGATCCCATTATGGTGCAAACGGTTGACCCTTTCCATTTCTGACAGCCGGTAACCGATTGCCCAGTTCACATTGTCAAACCAGCGCCAAATGAGTTTCATAATGGTTTCTGGAAAAAAATGAGTGTGGATATCGAAGATATGAGGGATGCCTAAATCGGAAATCTTTTCTAAGTGGTCGGGGATTGGATCGTCAAGAATGGGAGGAAAAAAATCTCCCCTCCATGAAAAGGGAGAGGAGAATCGTGTGTCTGTAACATTTGCAGAAATACCATCGTCAACTTCCTTCGCAAAACAAGCGTAACAAGGAAGTAGAGGTGAATCCAGTTTGTGGTTATGCAGTGACTGGAGTTTTTTTCTTTCCACGAATTTTAGTTAGGTTAGACGCCAAGATCGCTGCACTGTCTAAAATATAACTTTCAGTAAGTGTCTTTCTATGATTTCGTCTTTCTACTTTGGATCTTCCAATACTTCTTTCGAGTAACAAACTGTTATGGAATCTTGCAGCAGATTCTACCACTTCAAATGCTAACTCCTCACGAAGAGGTGTTGAATCAATTTCAGCATATTCAGCTACAACAGTTTCAAATTGTTTGAAGAGTTCGTTTAATTCAGAAGAAGAAACAAAACCAGACATTTCCGATTTTAAGTATTCACGGTAAATTCCAGTTTCTGTCATACCAGAAACGATACCACCGATACAAGCTACTGTTTGGAGTTGTGTGGTTCCTTCGTAAATGTTTGTAATCCGCACATCTCGATACAACCTTGCAACATCATAGTCTTCCGTATAACCAGAACCGCCATGGATTTGTAGGGCATCATAAGCAACTACGTTTGCCATTTCCGTAATGTAGTATTTGGAAAGTGGTGTGAAGAGTGAGGCTAGTTTTTCCCATTTCTTAAAGGTTTCATCCTTTTTGATGTCCTTTTCAGTAAGGCCTTTCATTTTTCCTCGTTCTTCTTTCCAACGGTATTGGTCGACTGCAAAACTAGCTTCGTATAAAATACAACGCATTGCAGCAACTTCACGTTCCATTCTTTCTAACATTTTTTTAACAGCAGTGATGTTACTGATAGTTTTTCCAAATTGAACACGTTCTTCTGCATATTTTTTTCCTTCAAAATAAGCAGCAGTTGCGATTCCCATAGCTTGGGCTGCAATGTTTAACCTTGCTTGGTTCATCATTGCCATTGAATATTTTACGAGTCCTTTTCCTTCTTCACCAATGAGTATACCTGGCGCATTTTCAAAGACAACTTCACAAGTAGGTGAACAATGAAGACCCATTTTCTTTTCGATGGATGCAACAAATACATCTTTTGAATGAACCAAGAAAAAGGAAAGTCCTCGTGCTCCACTGGTTGTAGTGCCAGTTCGTGCTAAGGTTAAAATGATGGAAGGTGCATTCCCAAATCCACAAGCATGTGTGATAAACCGTTTGGTTCCAGTGATTCTCCAAACACCATCCTCACCCTTAACTGCTTTTGTTTGTAAATTAGGGAGATCTGAACCATAGTTAGGTTCTGTGAGTGCCATAGCACCACAAAGTTCACCAGAAGCCATTTTTGGAACATACTCATGGATCATCTCTTCTGTTCCAAATCGTTCCACAGTTTCCGCAAGGTTCATACAACCAAGAGTGATTGCGAGGGATCCGTCACCACGTGATACACACTCAGATAACATAGATTGAACGACAGATGGTAATCCAAGTCCACCGTAGTGTCTATGGATTCCATAGGGCAATAAACCAGCAGATTTAATTTTTTCTACTACGTCTAACATTGGTTTTGGGAACCCAACTTGCCCATCCTTGTATTTGAGTCCCTCTTCATCCATTTGTTTGGCGATTTGGGAGATGTCATTTCCAGCAATGTCACCACCGGCTTCGAGGGTGGATCTGTAAAATTCAATCGCATCTTCGTAATTGCCAGGAGCAAAGGTGAGTTCCTCTTTTCCTGATTTTTGGAATTCTGCAAAATCTTCGAACCCTTGTTCATATTGGTCAATGACCGCATTCCAAGGTGTGAGAGAATCAAAATGATCAATTAGGTCATCATTATCATTAAAATAGTTATTAGATATCATACAATTTATTGGCTCCTAACAAGGACTTTCACTCAACTTTCAATATCGTGAAAAGAATTACAAATGATTTTCCCTGGTGGATTCCTGAACGAATGTCCAATCCGTTAACTTAATGGTGTTAAACAAGGATCATTTGATGCGATTGGCAAGGACTTGGATGTCTTCGATGTGTTCTGCAAGCACTCTAGTATTCTCAGCCACTACTTGGACTGCATCTTCAATGTTTTGGGCCGCACGCATCACTTCCTGGTTACCTATGGATTGTTCTTTGGCAATGGTTTCCAGTTGCGAAGAAATATCTTTTAATTCTTTTTGTGAATCAACTACCCTTGCATTTAATTTTTGTAATTCGATGATTTTTTCATTAAAACTTATGACTTTAGATTGGATATTTAACATCTCTTTTTCTTGGTTATTGGCAAGAGAATTTGCTTCTTTCGCAGATAAATTCCCTTTCATCAAATCTGACTTTGATTTTAAAATGGTTTTGGAAATGATACTCGCATTGGTTGCAGAATTATCTGCTAGTTTGGCTACCTCTTGTGCGACTACAGCAAATCCCCTTCCATGTTCTCCAGCCCTTGCAGCTTCAATCGAAGCATTTAACGCAAGCAAGTTGGTTTGATCCGCAATTTCTTTCATGATTTGGTTAACATCTTCCACTTTTTGAAAACTATCACTTACTTCGGAAAGTACGTTGTTTAGATTTTCCATGGAAAGTGTGACCAAATTACTGAATTTGGAAGACTCTTTGATTAACCCAGAGATCAATTCAGTTTCAGTACGAACCGAAGTGACAATACCTTCTAATGTTTTACTTTCTTCATTTAAAGATTCAATCCTTTGGTATTGGTCTTTGACAAAGGAAAATGAATTTTCTGTTGATTGTGCTATTTCGGTGAGGGAAGCCGATATTTCTTCTATGGATGCGGCTTGGTTTTGAACAAGTCCATTCAAATCATCAGTAAAAACTTTCAAAGCTGCCACAGATTGGTTTAAGTTTTCACCTGTCTCGACCATTGCTTGTTTTTGTTCAGTAACTATTTTAGCATGAGTATCTGCTTCTTTTTTCCCTACCATTGCTTCTTCGCGAATGGAAATGAGTAGTCCCACCATCTTACTCATAAAGTAAGTTGCTAAGATTAAAAAAACAATTTTCACAATCTCAATAGGTAAAGATAAAGAATGGGGCAAATGATGGACATCGTTTCTATCTACAAAACTTACTCCCATCTGGTATGAAAATACCAAAGAACCAATATGGATAAAAATAAGAAGTACACCGACGATGATAGTTTGTTTAGAAGAAAATAAAAACCCTGAATACAATATCACAAAAAAACAAATTGTGTAATTCACTCCCAGTTTAAGAGCAGCGGCGGATAAATCTAAAGTGATGAGTGACTGGCCCCAGGTAGATATTCCTACAAGAATTGCATCACCTATCACAAACAAAAAAGGATAAGGATTAAGATGACGTCGAAATAAATACAATTGTGTAAATGCAAAAATCCCATAAAAGACAGTGGCAATGACCATCACAACCAATTGGTCAGTCCGAAGTGAACCTAAACTTCCTAAAATGCCCAATACATAAATTCCAAATAAAATAAAACGTATGGTATTAATGGTTTTGGCTGATTGTAATTTGTATTCGTCCATAAGGTTCGGAAGTTATCATGGTGTTTCCCACAAAGATTGCAAGGAAATACTTTTCGATGGATCCCACGAAGGCTTATCTAGGACCAATCAATCAAACATATCAAAAAAAGTTGCCAGATTCAATTCGATATTGATCCGAAAGAAAGCAAAACTGAATACCAAGTCCCCAAATCATTTTGCAACTGTGTTGCATTTTTATTTGACAAAAAAAACCCTCTATTTTAAATGCAACTTGATTGCATAAGGAAGGTCTCCACTTGGACAAAAGAATACCCGTAACTGTTTTATCAGGATTTTTAGGCGCAGGTAAAACCACCCTTCTCAACCATGTTCTTTCGAACAGAGAAGGTTTACGTGTTGCCGTTATTGTCAACGACATGAGCGAAGTGAATATTGATGCCAAGTTAGTTGCGAATGGTGCTTCGCTCAGTCGAACAAACGAATCTCTAGTCGAAATGTCCAATGGTTGTATTTGCTGTACATTACGAGAGGATCTACTCATTGAGGTTACTAAACTTGCAAAAGAGAATCGATTTGATTACATACTAATCGAATCAACTGGAATATCAGAACCATTACCTATTGCTGAAACATTTACTTTTGAAGATGAAGCAGGAGTTAGTTTATCAAACCTCGTTCAACTTGATTCCATGATCACTGTGGTTGATGCAGTCAATTTTCTAAAGGATTTTGAAAGTTTAGATTCCTTAAAAGAACGAGAATTAGGTGCAGGAGAGGAAGATGATCGAGATTTAGTAGATTTACTGGTAGACCAAGTTGAATTTTCAAATACTTTGGTTGTTAACAAAATTAGCCTCCTATCCGAATCAAACAAAAACAAACTTCTCACAATTTTACGTTCGCTCAATGCTGAAGCTGAAATCATCACTACAGATTTTGGAAAAATTCCTCTTAATAAAGTATTCAATACGGGCAAGTTTGATTTTGACAAAGCGAGTCAATTTCCATTGTGGTTGAAAGAATTAAGGGGAGAACATGTTCCCGAAACTGAAGAATACGGTATTAAAAGTTTTGTGTACGTAAATCGGAAACCCATGCATCCAAAACGTTTTTATGATTGGTTGGATTCTGAAAAAGACGGACTAGTGAGAGCAAAAGGATTTGTATGGCTTGCTACTAAAATGGATTGGGTTGTGTTGTACTCTCAAGCTGGTAATCTTTCTTCATATAAACCAGAAGGGTATTGGTGGGCAAGTATCAGGGACGAAGATATTCCAGACGACCCAGATGTTTTAGAAAATCTCAAACAACATTGGTTAGAACCTTGGGGTGACAGACGACAGGAAATTGTCCTCATTGGTAGGGACATGAATGAAAAAAAAATAAGATCTTCTCTCGATAAATGTTTGTTAACCGATGAAGAATACAAACAAGGTCCAGAGATTTGGGCATCATTTGAAGATCCGTTTCCGAATTGGGATGAAATGATCGAAACACCCGCAGGAGAAACAGAAACCGAGGTACTTTCAAAATGAAAGTTTATTTAGGAGATTTGCCAGTGGAACTCACTGGCAAGAGACCTAGGTTGGGAAAACCGATTGAAGGAAAATATCGGTTTACCCCAGTACTCAATGCAAAAAATAAATTTCCGAATCTGCAAAAAAGTAAGGGGATCATATTTCTATCCACTTTACCCAATGTAAAATCCTTTGCTTGTTCTGCACAAGTTTTAGATTTAGAAGTTGAAATTACCAAACGGAAAATACCTGCAAAAATTTTTCATCTTGCATCATGTGGAAAAGATTCTTGGGCTGAGATAAAAAAATTACATCCACAGCTGAAAGCTCGCGGGTATTCCCTGAAAAACTGTAGTCAAATTGAAGTCGAAAACTTTAAACAGAAATTAGGTGTTGGAGTGAAAAACTCCCACCGTTTAGCTCATGGACTTTTTGCATTAAAAGATGGGAAAATCATAGCAAGTTACATCCCTAAACAACAATACGGTGTACCGAATATTAAAAATTTTTTAAATCGATTGGAGAGAGGATTGTATTCATAAGACAAAAAAGAATCTTTGAAAGAAATCCAGTGATCTTTGATTCGTATAGATTTTTCTATAGAACATAGGATGAACCCTTTAATAGGGCCCATAACAATCTGGATTCCAATTTCAGCACGGTCTATGGATTTGCCTTCGCCCAAACATTCCACTCTCTAGCCGTTCTAAATTTTTGACCAGTAATGGCTGTTAGCGCATAATAACTTAACTTGCGTTTTTCAGCGTTATCACCGTTTACAAATGAAATCAAGAGTGGAATTGATTTTTTGTCTTTTCGTTTGGCAATTTCTTCCATCGCAGGTCGGTATACTTCTGCATCCTTAGAGCGAGTGGAATCTTCGATGAGATACCTTGCCTCTTCGGTTGGTATCAGCGCAACGGTTGATAGAATTTGAGGAGCCATTTTAGGACGGTCTGATAATAGTTCCTTTAGTTTTGGTAAGGCACTTGGATCTGCAATGGACCCGAGTGCTTCCAATGCATATCCCATCAATTTGGCATCCCCTTTGTCTAAGGCTTTTATAAGATCTGGTACTGCTTCTTTTGCTCCCATAACTCCAAGTGCCCAAGCAGAACCATATGGTCCCTCTTTTTCCCCAGAGAGTAAAACTTTGCGTAAGATAGGAATGGAACTTGGATCTCCAATCCATCCAAGTGCTTCTGCAAAATTATCTCGTTCAGGTGTTGATGGTTTTAGGAGCAATTCTTCGATTCGATTTTTTCCTTCTTTGTACTTTTGACGGCCAATGATTTTTGCCGCATAACCCCAATTTCTCGTTTCATCAGAATTTAAAATTCCAAAGGCAAGTTTTGCTGCTTCTTTAGAAGGAATTGCACATAACACATCAGTTGCGTACATTTTTGATTCTAAATTATCAGATTTTAAAACAGTAAATACTTTAGGAACAACATTTGGATTAGCAATTTCAATGAGTGCCATGGAAGCATTTTCTTTTCCTTTATCATAAGGTAAGGTAAGTGCTTTGATGAGTACTTCACTGGCATTTTTTGCTTTAATCCTACCGAGAGCTAAATAGGATGCAGCGAGTGTTGGAGTTTCATCTTGGATTTTTGTTAGATTGAGCAAATACGATTCAGCGGAATTTACATTTAATTTTCCAAGAGCCATTGCAAAGGTTTTGTCTTTTTCTCTGTTTTTGTTTTTTAAAGCTAAGGCCAAAATTTGAGGACCTACTGATCGATTTCCAATCTGTACCAAAGCATCTACAGTTTGTAATCGTAGAGTTGCATTATCATCTTCTAATAATGGATAAATTCGATTCACGACAGAAGGTTCTTTCATGCGAGTTAGCGCATCTAAGTAAACATCTTTCGGATTTTCAGTATCGGACCACATCAGATTGGCAATGGTAGAGGAAGAGACCTTGTCCTTTAATTCTCCAAGGGCAATCGCTGCACCCGCCCTTAGGCCCGGATCTTTTTCATTTAACATCTTTCGAAGACTAGGTATTGCTTTTGTGATCCCACGGCTTCCCAGTTGGATCGCAGCTTGGCCTCTGTCAAAATTGGAACCAGATTCCAATGTTTTGAGGAGCATTTCAGTCGGAATCTCTTCTTCCACAGGCATTACCTCCTGAGTTACAGGTTCGTTTGGACCACCAAAACAATTTAGGCTTAAGCCACATACGAAAAGGAAAATGAATGATTTATCTAAGAGTTGCATGGATGTATCTATGGTTTTATATTTGGTGAGGATTGTAAAACAAAAAGCTTCCTAATATTAGGAAGCTTTATTCTTTGGAATGGATTGAATGTTTAACTATTTGGAACTTGGTTCCTTACTTCTTTTAATGTCGCTAGTTCTTTGCGCCAGACTTGTAAATCTTTCTCAGCAGATCCTTTGACTTCACTATCAGGTTTTTTGTTTTCGAGCCAATATTCAACCATTTGGATACGTGATTCTAATTCATTGATTTTAAAATCAAAGTAAGCTTTTTGCGCTTTAGGAGTAGGACGTTCTCCAACATTCGGCTCTTCACTCGAAGGTTTGTCTGCCCATTTTTCCTTCGATTGGCTTGCTGAAAAACTAGCATCCATTGCGGTAAAAGAATCCAACATATCAAGTTGTTCTTTCTCTTGTTTTTCAGTGAGAGGAGCGCGAATTTCACGCGGAATGTAGAAATTATTTGGGTATTTCGCCGCAAAATCTCTCCACTCTTCTTTAATCTCTTCCTTACGATTTGGTTTTTTTTCGAGAGCAAACGGCCATAGCACTTCCGCTTGTGCCAATTCCAATTCTTCAGGATTGGGAGCATCCGCAAATTCTGGATCATCAAACAACGAATTTGCGTGTTTTTCTGAACTGCCAAAATCGGAATTTGACATAACTGTATCTTGTTTTGTTTTATCAGAAGTGAACTTCCAAATAGAAAAAACAAACAAGGCTAAGAAAAAACTACAAACCGAAAGAATTCCTATAAACCGTTTACTCATCGTTAATACCTTATGTAAAGATTGATACTACCCAAGAAATTGCCTGACCGAAAATATTCTCTGTTAAGAATTTTTTCAAATCAACTGGATTTCGATTCAATGTATCGTAATACCAAGCAGTGTATTCACTCACTTGTGGAATTGAATATCCATATCGTGTGTTAATTGCTTTAATCAACTCATTAGCAAATAGTGAGTGACCATACATATTTGGGTGAACACCATCTAAACCAAAAACACCTGGTTGGTTAGGAAGTGGCCAATTTGCTCGCGCATTTCCTGGTGACCAACCTGAAGCACTACGAATAGGTCTTCCATTTTCTTTAAGGTCATCAAAAATCACACGTAAGTCAGCAACTGCAAAACGCATTGTAGCAGCCTGAGCTTTGATTTCATTGTTCAACATATTTAAGAAGTTGGAAATAGTTCCGATTTCATTCGCATCCAAAACTTGGTTCGGATTTGATACTGAGTTTCTAAAAAATGCTTTGAGTCCAGAGTAGTTTGCTCTGCCACTTGGATCTTTGTAAGGTTCAAGGAAAGCAATTGCTGTTACGTTTGGAACAGTGAATAAAACCCCACCTTTTAAACTTCCCATAGCAGCCATTCTTCTGAAAAATTCACGAATGTCTCTTTTGAAACGAGCTTCATCTAAACAATCAGTAGAAGTATGAAGTGCTGTACAAAGTACGTGGTTTGCTCCAGCAGATCCAAATAAGAAAGTTGGTTTTACTTTCTCCATCACTTGTGCTTGTGTTCCTGCATCTCGTAAACCAAATCTGTGAAATTTGTCTGGTTCTTTACAATCAGCAACAGTCACCCAACGATATGTATACCAATACCACTTTGCCCAGTACCATTCTTTTGCTTGTTTCGTAGCTGTGATATCTTCACATTTACCAGATGTTTTTAATAGAGTTGTATACTCTGCACCTGTGATCCCTGCATGTGAAGGCAAGGAAACAGTGGATTTGTTTCCACCAATGATGCTTTCCGCAATACAAAAAATCCCACAATCCCACTTAAGTACATCTTCTAAGTTTACGAATGGTCCTTTCAAAACATTATAAGAAACCGATGCTCCTGCTTGTTTCGAAACCAGTACGGGATAAGCCCAGTCCTGTGTTTTTTTCTCTACAGTAACACCAAAGAATCCTTGGCTTAAGGAATCTCCTACGACCCCAACTCTCTGGAACATTTCACCTTGTGTTTGCGCAGATAAAGAACCTGCCAGAAACAAAGCGAGCACCAAACTGAATGCTTTATTTGTCTTCATATTTCCTCCCAATCGGAATATTTGCAACATACTTTGAATAATTGAGACATTTTGGTGTCTTTTTGAACGAGTGTCAAATAATTTATTTCCGAACCGTTGCAATTTTTTGAACTAAGTTCATAATAAATCTCACTACATTTGGTTCCAATTTTTCATTTACGCTAAGCACCCCCACAGAGAACCATGTTTAATTGATATTGAGATTAACTCTCATTATCAAAAGGAGACAAACAACTGATGTTCTGGAAGCGAATTTTTACCATCGTACTAACACTTGGGATATCCACGATAGGATGCACCAAACAAGATAATAACGAAGCATCCCTGCTTGTTTCCTTAGCCGTTGTTGGTGCAAGTGGAAACCAAGCCGCCTTTTTAGAAACCTATTCACAAATTGCCTTTCAAAACTATAGCGATGCTTATGCGGACATAGTTTTGATGAGGGAAAAGGTAACTATTTTTACGCAAAAAGCATCCCCTACTCTTTCCGAACTAAACGAAATCAGAACCCTTTGGAGGAAGGCTAGGAGAAGTTACTTACAAGCGGAAATTTTCCGTTTTAGCCAAGGACCAGTTGATAATCCAAATCTTACAGGAGGTGTGGAACTCGAACCATTGATGAATTCCTGGCCATTAGATGAAGGATACATTGACACAGTTGTGTTAACAGGAACGGTCACAAAACAAGGATTAATCGATGCAAACCAAGGTGATTGTTCAGGAGGAACTTGCCCCGATGGAGACACTGCTAAAAATATTTCCGTTGGTTGGCACGCTATAGAATATATCTTATGGGGAGTTGATGCGACAAATAACTCAACACCAGGTACAACCATCACCCAAACAAACTTTACCACTGCGAATGGATCGGGAAGTACACAAGCAAAACGTTCCGCTTATTTATTGTATGCTACAGAAATTTTAGAATCACATTTACTGCTCATTAAAAATGCATGGGATCCTTCTTTGTCGGGATCCTATGTTCAAAAATTCAAATCGAGTTCCACTTCCTTTGAAAATATCCTAAGAGGGATAGCCAAGTTTGCAGGTGGTGAATGGGGAGGAGAAAGAATGACTGGTGTTTTTGGCGGTGACCAAGAAGAGGAACATTCATGTTTCTCAGACAATACAAAAGCGGACTTTTATTATGATGCCAAAGGTTTAGAAAATATCTTTAACGGAACATACATTGGTTCCAAAACCATTACGGGATATGGATTGAAAAACCTATTAGGAAAAGAAACAAATTATATCAAAGATCGGATCACGACAGCAGAACAATTCTGTTTGAATGAATTTTCCGAAGACACTTCCCTCAACCAAACCTGCAGTGGCAACCTTATCTCCAGTCGTTTTGATCGAATGATTGGAACAGTCAATGTTTCAGGTTCTGCTACTGAAAATGCAGATTACCAACTCTTTCGTTATCAAATCCAACCTGCCGTACAAGAAATCGCAAAGTCAATGCAAAGAACAGCAGCAAGTTTCGGAGTTTCCATCGGCGACGATGGTCTTGTTCTAGAATAAATAAAGAAAAAATGAAATACATCCACCTTATCCTTGTTCTAATATCATTTGTCATAGTAAGTTGCAAAACACATTCAAATGATGATGAAAAAAATTCAATTTTACTTTTGGCAGTTTTATCTGCCACGACATGTTCTTCGGGAGATTCATTGAATGACCCTTGCGAACAATACAGTGGCGGAGAAACCACAACATTTGATTCCACAGAATCTGCATTTGATTTAGAAGCTGCCAATGTTTTAGATTCCAGAAGGTCTATTGATTTCCAAGATGGGAATGCCAACTTTAACCGAACATGGTTACCCGCAGGTAACTCTTCTGTTGCTGGGCTGGGGCCAGTTTTTAATAACAGGTCTTGCCAAAGTTGCCATGTAAAAGATGGACGAGGCCGCCCCCCCGCAGACGGAACGAGTTTATCTTCCATGTTAATACGTTTGAGTGTTCCTGGAAACAACCCAACAACGGGGGGACCAGTTGCGATGACAAATTTCGGCACCCAATTGAACACAGAAGGGATTACCGAATATGGAACTGGCACTCAAATTCCAAAGGAAGGCATTGTTACCATTACCTACACTGAAGAACCGGGAATCTTTCCCGATGGAGAATCCTATTCTTTAAGAAAACCAAATTATACAATCACTTGGAATGTTGGAGGTGGTGCCACTCAGATCAAAGTAACAAATCCCGGCCAACCTTACCACCCAACAAACAATGCTTCTGGATCTTATTTGATCTCACCAAGAACAGCACCCATGATGCCAGGACTTGGCTTATTGGAAGCAATCCCAGAAGCCACCATACGATCGTTTGTCGATGAATTGGATATAAATGGAGATGGAATTTCAGGTAGACCCAATATTGTTTGGGATACCACACAAGCAAAATCCTTCTTAGGTCGATTTGGATGGAAGGCAAACCAACCAAACTTAAACCACCAAAATGCGAGTGCCTTTCTTGGAGATATTGGACTCACAACATCCATATTTTCTACAGAAAATTGTGCAACAGGACAAAACTTATGTTCTTCCAGTCCCACAGGGAACGGAACAAACCCTGAAATTTCAAATGATCGTCTAGCGAGAGTTACATTCTACACAAGTTTAGTCAGTGTTCCTGGACGAAGGGGATGGAAATCAGAAGATGTGAGAAGAGGAAAAGAAATTTTCATTCAAATAGGATGTGCATCTTGTCATATCCCAAGAATTAAAACAGGCGACCACCCTATCGCTGAAATTGCAAACCAAGAGATTCGTCCATATACAGATTTACTCATCCATGATATGGGAGATGGACTCAGTGATTTTCGACCTGATTTTAAAGCGAGTGGGAATGAATGGAGAACAACACCTTTATGGGGATTAGGACTCATCGAAAGAGTGAATGGACATGAATTTCTGTTACATGATGGAAGGGCAAGAGGAATCCAAGAAGCGATTCTTTGGCATGGTGGTGAGGCAGAACAATCCAAAAATAGTTTTAAGTCATTAACCAAAGACCAGAGAACCAAATTAATTTCATTTCTAAAATCATTATGAAAAAACACAGTATTCGATCAAAAATTATCTTCTATAGTTTCTACATACTTCTGATCAATTGTGGAACAAAACCTGGTCAATCCTCTGATAACGCTCAAATATTAGGACTTGTTGATACCTACTTTCGAAACTATTCAACTTCCAGTTTACTACTTGATATTTCCAACAATCTTATCCTTCCTAAATATACCAATTTAAATAACAAAATCACAAACCTGCAGACCGCTGCCAATGCATATGTAACAACAACTGATGTTACAAACCTTACAAACGTAAGAAATGCTTGGATGGAAGCTGATTTAGCGTATCGGCAAATTGAATGGGCTTATTTTGGTCCCGCTTCCATTCCTTATAATGTGTATTTATATTTAGATAGTTTTACTAGATCCTATCCGATTGATCCAACTTCTATAGAATCCAAAATCACTTCTAATCTAGCACCAACGGGATTAAGAGTTGATGGTATGGATGCAATCGAATACCTACTTTTCAAAGACAATGTTACAACTACCAATACAGCTTTTGCAGATACAAATCGAAAAACATATCTAACCAAACTCATCCAAGACATTAAAACACAATCTGGCTTATTACTTTACCATTGGGATAAATCCAGATCTTCTTCTTTTTATAATTCCTTCACAAGTGCGGGGAAAGGAAGTGTTGATTACCCAAATACAAAAGATGGTTTAACGGAAATCACAAACCAATTAGTTTTTTTCTGTAACACGATGATCGATATTAAAATTGCCGAACCTTCTGGGTTACGCGCAACCAATCTGGGAGTGAAAGATATTACAAAAGTGGAAACTCCTTATGCAAATTTGTCTTTAGACTCACTCGTCCAAAACCTACAAGGTATTTCTGATTTAGGTGACGTGGGGCTCTATCGATTTTTATCTCTCCGTAATGAATCCATTGTCCCAAGGTTACAAGAACAAATCAGAACAACAACGGAATCCGTTAATTCCCTCAAAACAAAGTATGGTACATTCCAAAATGCAATCACAAACGGAAACCAAGATGTAGAATCAATGTTAGGTGAATTCAAAAAACTCCGAGTGATTATCAATACAGAATTAATTAGCTCCCTCGGTGGAACCATTGGAGCGAGTACAAATGACGGTGATTAAGATTTTTAATCAACCCGTCTCCTCTTTATCCTTACAGTTTCTAAGATTTGGTTATGGACTTACAACTACGATCTTAATCATTCGATACTTTTATTTTGGATGGATCCATACTTACTTCATCCAACCAACTTTATTCTTCAAACATTTTGGCCTAGAATGGGTCCCGAATTTACCACCTTCGTTCATATACCTTTTATTTATCATTTTACTTTTGACTTCGATAGGGATTTTATTTGGATATTTTGTTCGCACGAATCTTATGATTTTTACGATCGGATTCACTTGGTTCCATTTTATAGATGCAACCATTTACCTGAATCATTATTACCTGATTTCCATTCTAGGTTTTTTACTTTGCTTATCTCCTATCTCAAAATATGATACACCAACTTTAGGAATTCAAAATTGGATCCATACTCCAATGCCAATTGCAAAACTATGGATCTATGCATTCCGATTGCAAATTGGATTGGTCTATTTTTTCGGTGGAATTGCTAAACTGCAACCTGATTGGATGTGGGAAGCATTACCATTAAAATTATGGTTGTACCAATCTGAAGGGAAACTTCCTTGGCTCGATCCAATTCTTGGACTACCTGTTACCGCTTACGTTTTTTCCTGGATAGGAATTCTATTTGATCTATCGATCCCTTTTTTATTATGTTTCCATCGATTTCGATTGGTAACATGGACTGTAGTCCTTCTCTTTCACTCGTTTACCTCGTTTTTATTTCCGATTGGTGTTTTCCCAATTGTGATGAGTTTATCTTCTTTGGTATTTTTTTCACCAAACTGGCCAAAACAAGTATGGAATCGATTTTTAAAACAAAATCATATCAATATTCAGTTCGAAAACAAAGAGAATGAAAAACCAACAAACAGACATTTGTTTCCAAGAGAATGGATTCTCATCGTTTTTCTTCTATTTCAAATTCTGATTCCCTTTCGCCACTTATTTTATCCAGGTCAGGTAATTTGGACAGAAGAAGGGATTAAATTTTCATGGCAAGTGATGGTAGCCGATAAAGTGGGTGAAGCCCTCTTTTTTGTCCAAGGCAAAACCATAGATCCAAGGAACGAACTCACAGAATACCAGTATAGAATGATGGTCATTCAACCTGAACATATCATTCAATATGCCAAACACATCCAATCGAAAGCAGCAATTGAAACAGGCCAAAGAGACCTACCAGTGTATGTTCAATCCCATGTTTCAATGAACGGCAAACAAGCAAGGCCCTTGTTTTCACCTGATGTAGATTTAACTAAAATCGAAATTAATTTTTTACCATTAAAAGGACTCAATCGATGAATACTTTCCGATTCCATTTTTTCTTATTTGTTATCCTCTTTTTCTTACTGAGCACAAAAAATTACGCACAATCAGGGATAGAAGAGAAAGAACCAACTCTACAAAAGAACGATGGAATCCATGTTATTGGTAACAAAAAAGAAGATCTAAAAAAGATCCCAGGCTCAGCATATATCCTCGATAATAAATATCTACAGGAAGCATCACCAACTGATCCAATGGAAGCATTAAGAAGGGCTCCTGGAGCAAGTGTTAGGTTTCAAGACGCAGCGGGACTCACACCCAATATTGGATTTAGAGGGGTAAGTAATGAAGAATCAAGAAAAACATTAATCCTTGAAGATGGTATTCTTACATCACTTTCTCCTTATGGGCAACCTGAAAGTTATTATTCTCCATCAATTGAAAGAATGGAACGAATTGAAGTGATCAAAGGATCTGGATCCATTTTATTTGGTCCAAATACAATTGGTGGAATTGTAAATTTTGTCACCAAACGCCCGCCAGTGGAATCAACCTTTTATACAAAAAACGTAGGTGGTGAAAATGGATACCTTTCCACTTATAATTCCTATGGTAAAAGTTTTGGATCAAGTGCTTTTGAAGTTTCTCTCTTAAGAAAACAAGGAAATGGATTTCGTAATTATCAAAATTTTGATGTAACAGAAGGAAATTTAAAATGGATCCAAGATTGGAATGAGAACCATAGCACAACTATCAAATTAGGTTATCATATGCAAAATGCGCAGTCGACTTACTTAGGTTTGTCGCAAGGTTTATTTTGGAAAGACCCAAGAATCAATCCGGCCAAGTATGATGAAAAACAATTAAATCGTAGCCAAACCATAATTTCACATAACTGGAAATTAACAGATGAACATGCCATCATCATTCGAGGCTATGTTTCCCAAGCAGAAAGAAATTGGGCAAGACAAGACTTTTTATCTGGAAAATCCGATGAAGGTGGGTATTTGAATCCACCAACCGATACTCTCAGGACCTACTCTCCTGGAATCCTTGGAAATCGACCTGGTGACAGTATCTATATGCGGGAAACATATACGAGCAGAGACCAATCTTTTTTAGTTGGCGGTTTGGAAACAAAACTGGAGTCCAAATTTTCTACCTTTGGTATCAAACATGAAACTGACCTTGGTTTAAGATTCCACGCTGAAAATAATCTTACTCAGACAAATCTAAAAAAAACTGACGATCCATTAGGGTATCTAACCAAAGCAAGTCTTCAAGAAGAATCCCTTACAAATAACTTATTACAACCTTCCTTACCGAATTTTAACCTAAACCGACAAGAAAGAAAAATTGAAGCCTTTGCCTCTTATTTCCAAGACAGAATCCAATTGTCTGAGAATTGGAAATTGATTCCAGGGATTCGATATGAAGAAGTGAGACAAAAAGCAATTACAACTAGAAGGCAAGCGACACAAGAAGATTACAGAATAGGTGCTGTTTTACCCAATGATGTTTCTGTCAATAGAAGGAGTGCAAGTGAATCCAGAACTCATATCATCCTTCCTGGAATTGGAATCACATATGATATTACAAAGAAGTTCATTTGGTTTTCGGGAGCTCATAAAGGATTTTCTCCTCCTACCTTTGGAACTTCCTTTAGCCCACAAGGGAATGACTATAGACTCAAACCAGAAACTTCTACAAATTACGAATCTGGCATAAGAGGTGATTTAACTTCTTATCTTTATACAGAACTAGTTGGTTATAAAATGTATTTTCGTGATCAAATCATCAACGTGAACGAAGTTGGGGGTGAAAATGGAATCAGACCTGCAAACACAGGTTACTCTACACATACCGGTGGTGAAGCTGTTGTTGTTTGGGATCCAGCAAAAATGCAAAAAGCAGAATGGAGAGTTCCCATTGAGTTGATCTACTCTCGCATTGAAGCTAAATCGAGAAGTTTTAATCCTTTCCCAGTATCCCAAACAAGTGATGGCCGAGAATTGATAGAGATTGTACCTGCTTATACAGTCAATAACTACCAATTCATTTCCAGTGATACAACAGGAAATTATTTACCCTATGTTCCCAAAGAAACGATTACGACTGCGATTTCTATTTCGTCACCTCAAGGATACTATGGCCGATTAGAATACCAATACATTGGAAAACAATATTCAGATCTACTAAACACAAAAGATGAATCGGAAGATGGCAATAAAGGGATCATTCCAAAAGTGGAATTATGGAATACAAGTTTAGGGTATCGATCTCCAGACAAATGGTCGGTTTTCATCAATGCAAAAAACATCCAAGATAAACAATATGTATCTGGAAGATTACCGACTGGAATCCAACCAGGTCCATTCCGCCAAATCAATGTTGGTTTTACCTTGGAAATATGATTCGTATTAAAGGAATCAAATTCTATCGAACTAAATTAGTTGACGAAAAGAGATTAAAAATATTTTCCCACTCGATCAAAATTTAGAAGGGCAGACTGTACGGTTGTTTCTTCCCATGAATCAAGAACAACACCATTACCTTTTAAATACACCAATACATCGTTTCGTTCTGCAGTTGGAATTTTTGTTAGTTCTTTTAAAACGAGAGACATACGTTTGGAATTTCTTTCCTTGGGAGTTAAATTGATTTCTTTTTGTAAATCATACTTATCCTTTAATTCCTGACAAAAAGTTTCCCAAACATGTATGGAACTTAAAATAACCTCAAGTCGTTTTCGATTTTCCATTTCCTTTTCGCTGATTTCTTCAGTCTTTTGATTTCCGGAAACCATCATCATTCTTAAATAATAATACAAAGTGTGACTGTTTAATAAAATCTTACGTATTTCATTCTCTCTTAGGTTCGAAAATATTCCGAGTAAGGTTTGCATAGTCATATTTTTTTCTTCCAAAAGATCAAAGTATGCCTCCCAAGTTTGAGGGTCTAAATTCGAAAGGAGATGAATTTTTAAAGTGGGATCACGATCCATCTCTTCACCAAGAGATAAAATTCTCAAACTTTGAGCGGAATCAAACATACTTCGAATTTGCAAAAAATAGGCATTGGAATCAAAATGATCTAATAAAAACTGTTTTCCATATCCAAAATAGATGAATCTCATCAAAAGTTCTGGAGTTATGTTTGGATCGTTTAGAAATTGTTTTGTCGCATCCTCTGTGCGTAACAACCATAAATATTCGAATACCAAGTCGCAAAACTCAGTATCTGACAACATATGTTCTGCTAATGATTTAAGATCTTCACCTTTGTCAATGGAGGAAAAAAATGATAGAAGCTCATTTGGCGATGCATTTTTCCAAAATTGAGAGGCCTTCCATCGCATGTCTATAAGTAGTGTGAAAAAAGAACAAAGTCAAATGAAATTTAGATACTTCTTTTTTTTAGTATATTAATATACATTCCAATACGAACTTAGTAGAAGATTTTTGCATATTTTTCCCCTAGAACCAGTATTAATCGTCAGGATTGAATCATACGTATGTGGAACGGAAACTATCTTTCCGTTAGGTGCCAATACCCCGTCACCCCATTTATTTCCAGACCCAATTCCAGTACTATGTGTTGTATAAGCAAAAGTGACGGGATCAATCGCAAGTATATCTGTGATATCTGCAGGGATGGTGATAATCCTTCCATCGGCAGAAAAAATTCCGCCCCTCCATTTTCCTGACCCTCCTGATGGAGAAACACGAAGCGATACTGAATCATTGCTAGGATCCAAAAAGATAAAATCAGAATCGTTTGAGGGAATACCAACTAACATACCATCAGATGTTACAACAGCATGCCTCCACTTTCCTAAACCTGTTTTTGGTGATGGAATTGTATACGTTCTTTCTGAATAAGGATCTAAAACAAAAATTGAATCGATATCAACTGGGAATGCATAGATTTTGCCATTGGGAGCAAGCACTCCCCCTTCCCACATATTTGATAATGAAACAGGAGAAGGAATGGTACGAACCAAATCTGTTTGAGGGTCTATGACTAAAATTTGATTTGCTGAATTGGGAATTCCATAGATGAGTCCGTTCGGAGCAAGCACTCCGCCGCGCCACTTACCAACACCTGTTAGAGGGGAAGTTAAAAAGTAACTTTGATTCGTGATAGGATTGAAAACAAGGATTTGGTTTGCATCTCGTGGAATTCCATAAATTTTACCATTTGGTGCAAGAACCCCTCCTTCCCATTGAGCAGATCCAGTCGATGTTGTATTCACATTGGTTGAGGAATTTTGCGTTGGTTCAATGACGAGAAGATCAGAACGATTGTAAGGAAGAGAATACACCAACTCTTGGTTCGTAAGAACACCTCCAAGCCATTTTGCTAAACCCGTTTCTGGTTGGGTGAATGTTTGAAAACTCACTCCGTCAGTACCGAATGCAGCTTGTTTCTTTAGTTCTTCGGCCACATACTTCCAACGTCGAGGTTGGATGATGGAAAGAGGGTCCATTTCACAAATGGATTTATTAGGGGCACGAGAACCGCAAAATTCTCGGTCATCATCTGTGAGGATTCTTGCTAAATAAAAATCACGAAAGGATTCCGAGTTAGGATCACAACCATTCCCAAGATTTGGGAGTTCGCAATTCAGGATCATAGATGATACAAGGAGAATTACGTATTTATAATATTGGTTTCCTCGAATTTCCAATCCAAACCCTCTTGATAGAATGATTCCAACCAAGATCGTTAATTTGTCAAATGAAAGAAATTTCTTGCCATAACGAATACTGACTTAAGTATTTTTTCCAAGAACAATTCAATCGGTGACATATAAAATTAGATCAGTGTGTCGTATGCCGAGTCATGCAAAAAGAGACAACTAAGAATCTTACGAATTTTATTTCATTGACGTAGAGTAAAAAAACAATTTATTTGAGACGTCGTCATGGTGAAGCCCCTTTCCTTTTCTGATCCCCATCTTGTTTCTCAGGACTTGTCCCTAGTATACACAATCATTTATCGATAGAACCTATATTCAATGAAAGCAAATACAGAACAATTAAACCTAAGAGCGAGTTCCCAAACGAACTCTGGTTCCGAAAAATTCCAAACTGCAAATTTAGCAAGATGTATCTATACTCTTGTGATGGTTTTGGTATTTTACCACTTCCAACTTCCTTGGATTGTTGTGATTGGATCAGTGCATTTAGTTTTTTCCGTGATTTGGTTTTTACTCATCCACTTTGATATCTTAGTAGAAAAGGATGTTTGGTGGAGTGGTTATGTTCCAGCAACTTTCGATTTGATCTGGCTCACTGTCCTTGCTTATGGTACAGGACATATCACTTCATTTTTTATACTTGGTTACCTAGGTTCAATTGCTCTCAGTAGTATGTCACTTGATCGAAATTATGGTGTTTACAATGCCTTTTTAGCAACAGTCTTATTTAGTGCCATGGGATTTTTTGTGTATTATGATGTGATACCACTCGTGAATATCTTAATGCCACCCGTAAAACCTACATTACTCAGCATATTTATATCCTCTTTATTACTTGGTGGAAGTGCATTCATAGTGAATCAAATTGTATCAAAGTTGTTTTCTTCCTTAACGGATGTGAACGAAAAATTATTAGCAATTGCAATGACTGACCCACTAACAGGCATTTCAAATCGCAGATCTTTTTTTTCCAATTTAGAAATTGAAATGGCAAGGCAACACCGTAGCACATCAACCTATCCAATTGCATTTCTATTGTTCGATTTAGATCTATTTAAATCCATTAACGATACTTATGGTCATGAAATTGGAGACCTAGTGCTCATCGAATTTGCTAATGTATTAAAAACTTCCTTACGAAAACAGGACTTCCCAGCAAGATGGGGAGGAGAAGAATTTTTGGTATTATTACCAAATACCGATTTGGATGGAGCCATTGTGACTGCTGAAAAAATTCGAAGTACCTTCCATTCCTTAAAAATACCAATCAAGGGAAAAGAACTCCGGTGTTCGACTAGTGTAGGAATCTCCATCCTTAAGGACCAAACAACGAATCCAGAATCTGTCATCAATCTTGCAGATGAATTTTTATATGAAGCAAAACGAAAAGGTAGAAACCAAGTTTATTCTGAAAAAAATCTTTAGAAGTATCATCAGATGTGATGGATTTTTTCATTTGGTCACAGCACATCTGAATTTAGACTTTAGGAAAATTCTTTGGTGAGTCGGTCAAAACCAGCATTTGTTCCTTCGATTCTACCTTCAATCTCGATCTTCTGCACTCCTTCATTGGAAACTCCTCCAAGTAGTACAATTTGTTCGGTAAATGACATTTTAGTTCTACCTTCTATTAATGAATCAAAGATGACAGTAACCAAAGAAACTGAAATCCGAATATCATTCATGTACATTCCAAATGCATATACGATTCTTTCATTGGGAATGATATCGTAAAATGTCGCATCAAAAACATGCCGACTTCCAGAAGGTGTGATCACTAAATTGGATTCTTTTCCACCTACTTTAAAATCCAAACTGAACTCCACAGTTTCCCAATCATCATGACATGAAAACCACCTGCGTTTTGACTCTGGGTTCGACCAAGCGGCAAAAACTTTTTCTTTAGAAGCTGGTAAAATTCTATCAATGGTAAAAGATGTATTGGTGACTAACATTTAGTTTACTTTATACTCCATCCGAGTTTTCATCTGAAGATTCGATTAAAAATTGACTTAATCGATCAAAACTACGATTCCAAGCCGACTTCCGTTCATCTAACCATGAATTGATGCCATTCAATTTAGAAAAATTTAATTCGTAAGTTCGAACTCTGCCTGATTTGTTGGATTGCACTAACCCACCATTTTCCAATACTTTCAAATGTTTTAATACAGAAGGTAATGCCATATCCAATGGTTCAGCTAATTCCTTTACGGAAGCAGATCCCAAACTCAATCGTTCCACCATCTGCAAACGACTTGGGTCAGCAAGTGCATGAAAAATTTGCTCAATTCCAGGTTCGGTCATTTTCATATTGGAATCATTTCAGTGTCTAAAATCGTGAAAAAAAGTCCTTACTTTTTTTCTTTCAAAAATCTTGTTGGAATTTGATCAAAAAAAGGATACATGTGAAAATATGGTTCTGCTTCGTCTAATGTTCGCTTGACGGAACTTTTTTCCAATAGTCTTTCAAAATAATTGGTTAGTTTTGGATAACCATTGCGAAAGCTAAGAAGAGTATCGGAATAAAACAAAGCAGGAACAGCGGAACAATCTGCCATGGTAAAGTGATCAGATACAATGTAGTTTTTTGTATCCAATTGTTTTTCTAACATACCATATGCGACAGGTAATCTTTCATAAGCACGTTCAACACCAAATGGATCTTTTTGCCCTTCAGTCCGAATACGATCCAAAACAATCTTTTGTACAGAATCGCTGATGTATAAATCAAAAAATCGGTCCCAGAGTCTCACTTCAATGGATTCTTGAGGAAGAGATGGTAGTAAATTGGCAGTCCCAGGATAAAATTCACTGATATATTCAATGATGACACTTGTCTCTGGGATGATTTGGTTTCGCAGGCGATCCCGTAATAATGGAATTTTCCCGACAGGCCAATAGGCAAATAATTCCGATCTAGACTCTTCCTCCAAAAGGTCTACGAACCTAGGTTCAAATTCGGTTCCATTTTCATACAATGCTATGAGGACCTTGTGACAAAAAGAAGCCAGCGGGTGGAAATAAAGGAGCAGGTTTCTTGGGTTATTGTTATCCATTTGGCTAACTTTCTATATCCAGACTGATTGGCAACTTCAATAGTTATCTAATTGGATAACTATTTATCTTTTCCTCCGAATTCCCACCTTGGGGAACAAAAACATGAACATTCTAACAAAAAAATGCGATTCCTTGCGTTGTTTCTTTTCAAATCAGGTGGGTGTGTTATAGGGGTGAGCGCCACCTGCCCACGAGCCACTCCCCTCCTCCCTAACTCGGGTGGGGGATTTCTGTAAATTCTCAGAATTTAGGATCGATTATACTTTCTACAAATTAACCTGATTCACAAAATATTGATGATGTCAATAATTCGAATCTTAGATCATCTAATCTAAATTTTTCATTCATCACAATAAATCGAAATACTTTTGGAAGAATAAATTCCACCGATCAAGACATGGATTAGTTTATCTTTCCAATCTCTATGCAATACAATTGCCTTGGTTTTTTCATTCTTACAATTTGATTTAGAAGGATCAGAAACTTCAGTATATCCAAACACCAAACTTGTCTGATGTGTTTGATTTTGTTTAAGCTCCATCTTATTAATATCTAATTCTGTTTTTTGTATTTTAATCACAGTTGTATGGCATCGGCCAAAAAAAAACAAAATACTAAAAATTGTAATCCATTTCATAAACATTCCTATTTAAAAACAACTAATGTCCATTGTCCTTGGGGTATATACCCCAAGGGTAAAATTTTCATATATTCCATCCGAAAAGGAAGTGTATTCGTGGATTTCTTTTACATCCGAATTTTTGCACAAATCTTCCATACCGTATTCTAATTTAGATGGATAGAGCCCCCAAAAATAAAACTTTGAATGAATTTTATATGATTTTCCGTTAGTTGACTCCTTTAGATAATACTTACATCTTTCACAAGAATCAACCTTGTATCTTGAATGATAACAACTAACATTTAGAGTAGTTGTAAAAAGTAAAATTAATGCCAAATTAAATTTCATAAATCTATCCTCGTTAATCTTCATGCCTCATCAATTAAATCGAATTTCAATTAATGAGAAACGTTAAATTTTCAAATGAACCAACGGTTTAACAAACAAACCACATTGATCAAAATCATTTTTCGCAGGATAAATTTTCGCATCATCACCTAACTTTCCATCAAATCAATTAGTCTGCCTAAATACTTTAACAGCATTACTACCTGTCCCAACAACTACATAGATATAGGAATTAATCCCATCGTATACAGAGGTAGATGAAAAGATTCTCGTATATCCACCGCCGAGACCCTGAACAGATTGAAGAGTAAAATCCGCATGCCCATTCCCATCATCAGTAGGATTGATTTCAGTAGCAGTAGATTTGTAGATCCTTGTTCCGAATTGATTGTCAAATCCGATGTAAAGAGAACTACCATTCACTTGTAATAATGAGATAGCCTTGTTGTTCGAATCGGAACCAAAATTGGATGCAGTTGCAATCTTTTTCCAATTCGAATTTGTCCCACAACTCACTTCACATTTCCAAAGTTCGGCTCCGTTATTAGTTGTCTGGGTAGTACTATTCGTCTCACCGGCGGAAAGGTTTCTAGCTAAATACAATCGACCATTGTATTCTACCATTAATGGTGCTCCTTTTTGACCAGGACTTAATTTTTGTAAACCCGTTGGTGATCCAGGTAGAACCAAAGTTGCATTCCCACGTTCAGCAGCTCGCAAAGATAAAGCCAAGCTAAAATGTGCGCTTGAAGTGGGAGGAGTCGTAGTTGAATGTACAACACCTCCATTATTTGCTAAAAACAATTTTGGTCCACCTAATGTTGGATTTGCAACATATAACATACTATCTATGCCCACAACACAGCTACTATTTCCAGCCTTACAAGGATTATCTATGCTCGCGTTTTTTCCAATATAATTGACACTTCTTAATGATAAATCGGAACCCGCTCCTAAGGCAACTTCTCCACCTGTTTCTGTTAATGAATGAACAGCAACTGCAGGGGCTTGCGTTCCATGTGCTGAAGATGCTGCGGAATAAACTCGATCATTGAAGCCATAAATTGTTTGAATACTCTTAGTATTCCCTCCTCCAGTTGCTGACCATGTTGCTTCTTTCCAATCAAGTACCGAATCTTTATCCTGTGTGTAGTAGACCTTATTGACCCCATCCTTTAAATTACCAATATATAGAAGTTCAAAATTAGAAGATGAGATGGTTGAAGTAATACTTGTAAAACCGACAACTCCATACTCTGAATTAGGGCCGATGGAATCTGCTCCACAAGTCCCCGATGCATTGGTACCAAATCCAGTCGCATTAGAGCAAGTTGGAGACAAAAGATTGAGAAAACTAAATGTTATTAATGTTGAATTAAGACCAGAAGGTTCAAATCGAAATGCTGCTGAATTTTTATCGTTTGTTCCCAAATAAACTTTGCCATCATAATTAAATGAAAAGGAAAAGGTAGTACCGTCCAGGAAAGGATCATCAAAGTATGCTCCATCTGCAAATGAATCAATTGGTGCTCCAAGTCCCATAAAACCAGCTCTATCCTTCGGTTGGGATTGGACATATTCAGAATCACTCGCATTTCGAATTCCTTTAAATGAATTACCAGTGTTATTAAATTGATCATCATCAACATTGTTAGCAACAATTACGGTATATACATAACCACCTTGAGCTGTCTGATGAGTAAGTGTCACAGTGTTATCTTCGTTTCCAGTCCCTACCATTGCATTGGTTACACTTCCCAGTGCTGTTGGTATTTTGTATCTCTCTGAACAAGAAGAAATAGTAGAACAAGAAGAATCAGCTTTCACAGATTTACTAAAAGTAAGCTTAATGCTATTCGCAGTAATTGCTTGCGCTGAAATCAATTTCAATTGTTCCACACCAATGAAATTGAGCGAACTGGGTGAACCCATAGTGTTCGGAGTTGAAGCTATATCAACAACTGTAGAAGCAACGACAACTTTATATCGGATTGTACACTGAGCCCAACCAACAATATTAAGTTTGTAAGTGCTAGAACTGACTTTCGTCACAGATGATACTGATGGAGAAGTAGGATCCGCACAAAGATTATTATTAGATGAACTATCATCCTCAGTTATGATCCAGTTAGATGGAACAGTAGCATCTGTTACTCCACCTCCAGTTGAATTCACTGCTTCAGAAAATATAACCTGAATCGTCGTTGAATTCGTACTAACTGCACTTAAAAGATACGGCTTAACGGAATCTTGCCCAGTAAAGTTTAATGAATTGGGACAAGCAATTTGGTTATTAGCAAGGTCTTTTATGGCACCAGCACCTGTATTATTTACGAGGACTGTATATACTTTTGCCTGTGTGTTTGCAGAAAAATTTATCTTATATTCGGAAGGAGATATAGGTGTTATAGAACTGATAGAAAAATCAGCAGTTTGGGTAGAACCAGAAAAATTATCCAACGTAGCGCATGATCCTGCTTGGGTATTTGGATCTGCAACCTTCCAATTTGCAGTTGAACCAGCTTGTGTAATATTTACATTCTCAGTGAAAGAAACAATTACATAATTTGCACCTGATCCAGTCACTGTTGATAGTTCAGGCGATGTACTGTCAGAAGTAATTGTAACGTTTGCAGTTCCAGTGATTCCATCCTTTGTTGCCAATATCTGTACATTTCCTGAACCAGCTGTTGAAATAATACCTTGATTAGGTGACGAATTGCTTACCGTGGCAACTGAAGTATTTGATGTACTCCAAATAACTTGAGAAGTTAAATCCATAATGGTACCATCTGAATACGTTCCAGATGCAGAAAATGGTTGGGTCTTCGGGAAACCTGAAATGTGTTGTATAGAAAAAGTGGAAGGAGTGATCGCTAATGAAGTTAAAGTGATTCTCCTTACTTCAAGTGCCGTATTTCCAACAATAGCCCCCTTTGTAGCTTCAATGATTACCGTTCCAGCACTCACGGAACTAGCATAACCTGCATTGAGTGTTGAATTACTAATGGTTGCAATTTCGGTATTGGTTGAATTCCAAACAACGTTTGAAGTTATATTCTGACTTGAACAATTTGAGTAAGAACCTGTTGCCGTAAACTGAATTCCAGTCCCTAGAGCAATAGGATTCGTCGGAGTAATTGTGATGCCAGTTAAATTACAATTCGCAACTATCAAACTAGTACTTCCTGAAATCGCACCTTTTGTAGCAAGGACAGTTGCTGTCCCAGCACTTGATGTTGCTGTGACTAGACCTGTAGAAGCCGATATCGTCGCATGGCTAATTCCTGATGAAATTGACCACGTAACCTGATTCGTTATATCTGCTGTAGTACTATCTGAAAATACTCCAGTTGCACGAAATTGTTTGGTGTCATTGATAGACATCGTGTTGTTTGCTGGAGAGATTGTTATCGCAACCAAACTAGAATTAGAGACATTCAAAGAAGCAGTGTCCGAAACGGAACCAAAACTTGCAGTAATTAAACTAGAACCAACTCCTATTGTTGACACAAGCCCTGTAGTATTAATCGTTGCAACGGCAGTTTCCGATGAAAGCCAATTGATTGAAGGATCAGAAGTAAGATCTTGTGTGGTAGAGTCAGAAAAAAGACCTACTGCTTGAAATTGAGCTTTATATCCATTGGCCAAAGTTACCTCTTTACTTGTCACTTGAATTGTTTTAAGAGTAGCGGAGGTAACGGAGATTCTTGCTTCTGCTTTCATAGATTGATAATCAGCGGTAATGATTGTTGTCCCTGTTGAAGTTGCAGCGACAGATGTACTGACTCCATTTTTATCCACTATCACCAAGTTGGTATCGGAAGATGTCCAAGAAGTTTCGGATGTTATGTCTTGAGTCGTTGAATCTGAATAAATCGCAGTAGCTTTTAGGTTAGCAGAAGTCCCTTTTGCAATTTGAACATTCTTAGGTGATATCTCAATAGAAGATAGGGACTTACCAGAGTTTCCTCCAAATAATAATGAAATAAGTGAGTTTGATCCTCCAGAAGAATTTCCGCCAAAAATACCAAATAAAGCTGCTGAACCAACAGGCCATGCCATACAGGAACTGAATATTACCGTACTAAAGATTAGAATGATTGCTTTATGAATTAAGAATGTAAAGGATACTTTCTTCATCTGAATTACCTGCTACACTACAACAGGACGTGAAGAAAAAGAACTACACTACAGTTACATATTATTTTTTAGAATAAATCTAACCCGAGATTTTTGATTTGTTTTGATACTCAAGTAATTGAATTGTATATTTCAATACTATTCTTTCGTATAATCACCTAGTTTTCTTTTAATTCATAATTGATTTCAGAATGAATTCAGAAATATTTTTTAAATGATCAACTTTTCACCGGAGAACTACTTATTTTGTACTTATTCCAATGGATTGATGTATCATTGAATCGAATCTTTAAATTTAAAAATCCATTGAAATAGACAAAGAAACTTCACATTCATTTCAGTAGAATCAAATCACCAACAGACTTCTAAAAACGATCGTTCCATCCTTTGTTTTGTTTCGAATTCCAAAATCTCGTTTTCGTGTTTCAAAGTGATATCGATGTCGTCCCAACCATTGCGGATTCGATTCACGGAAGCAGAATCCAATTGGAATGAAAAGCTATGTTCCCCCGCTTTCACTTCATATGTTTCTAGATTGATTTGGATTTGTGCGATTCCTTGTTTGGAAACCCATTCCAACAAAGTATGGATTTCTCCTTCTTGCAATCGAACCAGTGCGATTCCATTCTTAGCAGCATTGATTGAAAATATGTCTGCAAAAGAAGGTGCGATAATCACTCGGAATCCAAAATCAGCAAGTGCCCAAGGTGCATGTTCCCGACTCGAACCACAGCCAAAATTTTTTCCAGCGATGAGAACACTCGCATTCATAAATCCCTCTTGGTTCAAAATGAATTCTGGATTCAATGCCTTTCCTTCAAAATCTAAATACCGCCAATCATGGAATAAATGGGTACCAAAACCATTTTTATTGATTAACTTCATAAATTGTTTAGGAAGGATTTGATCGGTATCAATGTCCTCTCTTGGATTGGATACAACAACTCCCGAATGGATAGTCCAATGATTTGTTTTCATGCGAAACTCCTCACATCTGTTAATTTTCCAGTCACTGCTGCTGCGACTGCCATGGAAGGACTCACTAAATGTGTCCTTCCTCCTCTTCCCTGCCTTCCTTCAAAATTACGATTCGAAGTGGAAGCACATCTTTCTCCCGGTTGTAAAACGTCGTCATTCATTGCAAGGCAAAGAGAACAACCAGGTTCTCTCCATTCAAATCCCGCTGCTAAAAAGATTTTGTCCAAACCCTCTTGTTCCGCTTGCCGTTTGACTCCCCGAGAACCAGGAACCACAATAGCTTGTACATTCGGATGAACTTTTTTTCCTTTTGCCACTTCCGCAGCAGATCGTAAATCTTCAATTCTGCCATTCGTACAAGATCCGATAAACACCTTATCTATGTTAATTTCAGACATGGGAGTCCCTGGTTGTAAATCCATATAAGCCAAAGCATTTTTTGCAGTTTCTCTTTCCCGTATTTCTTGGAACTCTTCTGGATTAGGAATGACACTTCCAATTGATATCGTCTGTGATGGATTTGTCCCCCAAGTGACCTGTGGTTCAATTTTTGAAATATCCAATTCGATCTTAGAATCAAAAATAGCATCGACGTCTGAAAAAAACGTTTTCCAATACTCGAATGCTCTTTGAAAACTTTCACCTTTTGGAATGTGTTTTTTATCTCTAAGATAATTAAATGTTATCTCGTCTGGTGCGATAAGACTTGCTCTTGCACCGGCTTCGATACTCATATTACATAAGGTCATTCGAGCTTCCATCGATAATGATTCAATCCATTCACCTGAATATTCTATCGTATATCCTCTTCCTCCGGAAGTTCCGATTTTTGCAATGAGTGCTAGGACAATATCTTTTGCCGTAATCCCAAATCCAGGTGTTCCAACAAAACGAACTAACATTGATTTGGTTTTTGCTTGTTTTAAGGTTTGTGTCGCAAGAACATGTTCCACTTCACTCGTACCAATACCAAACGCTAACGCTCCAAAGGCACCATGGGTTGCTGTATGAGAATCTCCGCATACAATCACAGAACCTGGGATTGTAAAACCCATCTCTGGGCCAACAACATTTACAATTCCTTGTTCGGGATCTTCTGGGCCATACAATTGGATCCCAAATTCCTTACAATTTTTCTCCATAGTATCAATTTGTAAACGTGAGACAGGCCCCGCAGCATCTCTGTTTTTCCGATCCCTAGTGGAAACATTATGATCCACAACTCCAAAGGTGAGATCTTTCCTTCTCACATGACGATTCTTAGTTCTTAAGCCTTCAAATGCTTGGGCTGAAGTCACCTCGTGGAGGATATGCCTGTCCACATATAATATCGTTTCAGAATCAGAACTTTCTATGATCCGATGGTTTTCCCAAATTTTGTCGTATAGAGTCTGTCCCATATTTCCCTCTTGGTAAATACAATATCAAAAATTTGAATATAATGCAAATAAATTGGTTTTATGAAATATATAACTAAAAGTAATATGTATTTATGGAATTCCGACAGATCATCTACTTTCTAGAAATCTCAGAATCAGGAACATATCAAAAAGCAGCAAGTCGATTGGGCTTAACACAACCAGCACTCTCCAAACAAATGTTCCTTTTAGAAAAGGAACTAGGGATCACTGTATTGGAAAGAGGAGGAAAATCAGTTCGACTCACGCATGAAGGAGAAAGGTTCTATCAATATTCAATTCGGATGAAAGAGTTGTGGGAAGAAATTCAAAATGCTTTTTCAAAAGAGAATGAATTAAAAGGTAACTTTTCTATTTCTGCAGGTGGGACAGTATCTGCTTGGATCTTACCTCAAATCTTAAAAGATATTCTAAAAAAAAGACCAGGACTCTCCCTTTCCGTTCGAGAAGGAGATGCCTCTGAAACTAAGGACGCAGTATTAAAAGGTGAAGTTGAGCTTGGTATCTTAACCGGACCCATTTCGGAACCGAGTTTGAATGTATTGGAATTTTTATCCGACAGAATTTATCCTGTTGCCGCAAAAGACCATCCAATCTTCCAAAAAACAAAAATCAAAATTGAGGATTTAAAAAAACAACCTTTTGTATGTTTCCATCCAGGTTCCGCGCTGAGAAAGGCCGTCGAAAAAAAGATTAAATCATTTACAAAAGATTTTGGCCCAAACATCGCGATGGAACTTAGGAGTGTAGAATCCGTGGTCAAATCATTAGAAGCAGGACTTGGAATTGGATTTTTATCTGAATATTCTATTAATTCGAAATTAAAGAAAATTAAATTCGATGACTGGAACACCGATCGAAAATTTTACCTCTGTTATCGCAAAAAATCGGGACCAACACTTGCTTATCTCGCCGAAGAAATTCTCAAATCAGCAGAAAAATGGGAAATAGAACGAGAATAAGCGATCAAATGGAATTTGCAATACCGCCTAACAAACTCTAAGTGGAATTAATTCAAACAAGGAAACTATTGTTCGACACAAATTAACTGTTGGTTACTTAAATTACAAGGATCAGGAGTCCAACCAGCTGTGATATCAGCAATCAGCGTAGAATTTCCTTGCCCCATAATACCCGTAAATGATCCAGTCGCACTTCTCCACAAGTCACAAGTATTACCTGTATTGGTTGTCCAATTGGTATTTAATCCAGTCCAATACTTTGAATTGACTGAGAATCTCACTGACAAAGTAGTTACGAATAATCCTGCCGAATTTGTTGTACCGATAATTCCTTCTGATTGACGATATGTTCGATTCGGTGCGAATACCCAATCGATTTGTCCATCACCTATATTGGCAGTAATTGATGCGTTCCTAGTTACTCCATCGACAACCATTGCTTTATAATTTCCGGTACCAGGATAATTTGCATCAGCCATACAGGAAGTATCAAAATTTTTCGCACTTCCCGGGTTTGGAGGGTATCCAGAATTCGTTAGGAACAAATTACAGGGATTACAAGTGGGAGCACAAGAAACAGAAACCGAATTCACATCAGAATTCTTAATGATGCCATCACCATTTGTGACGGAACACAAAAACCCTGCAGGTTGGTTAGATACCTTTACCGAATACGAAGATCCACTGGTGAGAATATTCAAAAAATAAAAATTTTTGCTGCCATTCTCAACCGACAATGTAATAATTCCATTGAGTGATAGCCTTAATCCAGAACTGATTAACCCTGTTACGGATCCTCCGACTGAATAAGGGATAATGTTTGATATATAATCCTTACCACAAATAGGAGAGTTATCCTTAGTAAAGATTTTCGAAATTTGAACTTCTTTAAAAGTATCTGAATTTGGATCACAAAGATTATTATTTTCTAATGCCTTACAATCCGTTAAAATTAGAATCAATAAACAAATTTGGAAGAGGAGAGGTAAAAATCTTTGTCTCTTTGGATTCATTTTGAAGCCTAATTGAAATGATTTTTGATTTCTCAATCCTATGCAATAATTTATTGCATAGGATTTGATTTTATTTAGAAAGAACTTTGGTCGATTTGTACGAAATTGTAGCTAAATTCATAAGTTCTGTTCAAAAATTAAAGCGATAATTTGCACCAATTTGAACGTAAGTGAGAATCGTCTTTGAATCCAATAACATAGGAATGAGGATTTGTGGAGCATATATTTTCACTAGAATTTGAGAAGGATCAGAATTTCCTCCTCCTTCATTTTCTGTGATGTAACCCGATCCTAATTTGTTTTTTAGAACCATGTTACTTGCTTCCAAAAAGAAACTAACATCACCTTTGATTTTTGTGGACAATTTTACATTCACTTCTGTTCCAGTGGATTTCCATTGGTAGTCCAAACCAAATTGTCTATATTTAAATGGTGATGTTTCAAATCCAAATTCGTTACTTCGAAACGAAGAAGGTCCTTGCATATCCAAATGCAAAATCTGCCCTTGTAGAGAAAAACGATCCCAAAATTTCCATTCGTATCCGATCCCTACGCTATAACCTTTGAGCGAATGGGTCGAATCACGGAAATCTGCGCGCGAGGGATTATTACCTGTACTTGTCAATCCACCAATACTTGCTACTTCTTGGTTACTCTTTGTCCAAATGCGCTCCACTCCAGCAACAAATTGAAAATCAAAAAATGGATGTGGGTATGGTGTAAAACCGATTCTTGTTGATACCTTTTGGAACTTTGTATCTCCGTTTCCAAATAATGCATTCGTTGATTTTTCACCACTAGAGGATGAACCACTTCCACCACCTGAAGAGATTGTTTGGAATCCACCTACATTAAAATTCCCAGTTGCTTCTGTTCCTCGGATTTCAACTGTTAACCGGTTCCACGCATAAAACAAACGAGGTGTGAAACTGTGATTTTTTGTTTTATATGGAGTGGATTGAAGCTCAGCTCCACCTCCACCAAAAAGTAGCCCCGCAATTTGAATGGATTGAAAGAAAGGACGGAGTTCCATTTGGTTTTCTCCACTTCCTAGGCCTAAGGAACCTTCTATATAATGGCGTTTTGCATTTGATAGTTGTTCTTCTCTTTTTTTGAGTTTTTCCTCTTTAGCTTTGAGTTCTTCTGCTTCCCGTTTTTGTTTTTCAGCAAGTTCCTTCTCTTCTCTCTGCTTTTTTTCTTTCTCAGAAGGTTGAGGTTCTTTTTTAAGAGCCGCAGAATCTGTTTTCCGCCCATAGAAAACTTTTTGGATCAATGACTTTGGATACACCTTCGTATTTCCGTCTGCTAGTTTGATTGTCACAGAATCCTTATCTTGGCCTAAAACGGAACCTTCGATTTTTTCTCCAGATTTAAAAAGAATGGTTTCACTCTGAAGGGAGACATTGGCGAAAAGAAAAACGGTACATAATAAAAAGAAGGATTGTTTCATAAAGGGGACAAATGGATACCTAATGTCCATTGATTATAACACAAAATCCAAATACTGCAATTCGATTAAAGAAGTTTGGGAACAATTTCATAGTAAAAAAATAAACCCAATGGAATCAATTCGAGTTCTCAGTTTTGGTAAAAAAAAAGACTATAACTTACATTTTCAAAGGAATAAGACCTAAGTAAAAACAAAACCAAAATATTAGGACGAGACAGAATTGCGAAAACAAACTGATAAATTTTAGGGAAAGTTCCTAACAAATCCGAAATCAGTGAGTATACAATCACCTTTACATAAACCAGAACTTAGAAAATCATCAATGGAAAAATCAACTTATTCTATAATGGAATTTTCGGTGATTCCTTAATTCCTTGGAATGAAAATGATGATAAGATTCTAGCCTATCAAAATCAAGTTTTGCATTGAATTTTTTGCTTTTTTTGTCATTAGCAATAAAACTCTTTTCTCTTACATACAATTAAGAATTTTTGAATTCAGAATTCATAATCAATTTATTTACCCATGTGTGATTTTTTAAAAAATTTTTGGCCATTCCTCAAAATTCTCAAAAGTGCCTAATCCTTACATGAATTGCCATTGAATTCAATCAATCAGTAGAACCATTCTCAAAAAAATAAATTGCGAAAGTTAGAGTTGCAAATCCAATTGTTTGGATGACTATGTGAGAACCTTTTACCAATCACATGACACGTAATGGTTCGAAATTGAAAATAATGTCTAGTATGAAAACGAGCAGAGTCACCCCAAACATGATCTTATTTGAAAATATTTTTATATGAATCATGAATTTGGAGTTAATCTTAGCCTACTCCTTTGGAACCAAACTATTTCCATTTTGTTTGTAACTCTTGTTTGTTATTCAAGCATTTATCGTCAAAAATTACTTCTTTTTATCGTTATCACTGTATCACTATTAGCCGGAATCCAATTCAGTTTACAATCCCATCATGATATAGTTTCTATCATGGGATTTACCAAAATGATACTACTCCTTCCATTTGGATTAGGAGCTGTGATTGGTTATGTGAGTTTGCCCAAATCAAAACAACAAAAGTACCTTCCTTGGTTTACCCGTTATATCAACTTTGCAGTATTAGGAAATATCTTTGTTATGATTTTCTCTCCTGATGGAGGAACATATCGCGGTATGATCAGCCGATTTGTTTGTTTTTTCCTCCTCATTTGGTTACTGCAAGAAATGAGTAAAGTAAGATTTCAAACTACCGAGACCAATCAGGGAATGTTTACCTTTAATTCATCACCATTATCATGGATTTATTGCCATGCTGGGTATCGCATTGTACTTCTATCTTTACCAACGTTTGTTAGTTCCAATTACTTACTTTTGGAACCAATGAGTATTCTTGTGATGGTTGTCCTCTTCTATGTGAACAAAAAACGATATCCACTTTCCTATTATTTTGGATTAGCAGACACCATTGTTGTCACAACATTAACAGTTCTCATGAGGTATCCATTTTTACCTCCATTCCATTTGAATGGACCATATTTAGCCAATTTGTCCGAACTACAATGGGACTTGATTTTGATTCCAATCCAATTGATTGTGATTGGTTTTGTTTTACGGGCAATCTACATAAACAGATTACTATCGAAGGATGTTTATTCATTGGACTCGAAATAAGATCGTTCTTACATTCATATAAATAAACTTAAAAAATCGAGAGACTTCCTATCAAAAAAATAAGAAAATACTTGCTAACCTTGGTTGAATCTTAAATTGTTTTTAACAAATGTTAGCAATTTTGTGCTGGGAAAAACGAACCTGATGGAAGCGATGGAGAAAGGAAATTTCGTGTTTCGTTCGTTATTAGTGAGAAACTCCATTGGAATCTTGTTAATTCATTTTTCCATAAGTTGTAATCCATTAACATTAAATAACCCCTGCGATCAAAAATCAAAAGCATATATAGAGACCTTGTTACTCGCTTCCGTATCGGAAACTCCAATTCCCTTTTGTGGATTCCGCGTTGGTAATTCTCCAAAACTATGGGAAACACAGGCCTATCTCAAAGCATCAAATGCAGATGCAAATGATGGCTTCGGATATTCTGTCGCCATCTCTGGTGATACAATCGTGGTGGGAGCTGCAGGTGAGTCAAGTAACCAAACGACAATTACGAATGGACCCACTGCGAGTAGTGACAACTCATTAGGCTCGGCTGGTGCGGCATACGTCTTCCAAAGATTTGGTTCGTCATGGTCGCAAGCTGCATACCTAAAACCTTCTAATTTAGGTGGAACAGATCAATTTGGAGTCTCTGTTGCGATTGATAGAGATACCATAGTGGTTGGAGCAAACCAAGAAGATAGCAATCAAACGACGATTACGAATGCGCCTAATGCTATTGCTCCGAATGAAGGAGCTACTGATTCAGGTGCAGCTTATGTATTCCAAAGATCAGGCACTACTTGGTCAGAGCAAGCCTACCTAAAACCATCTAACACCGGAGCAAATGATCAGTTTGGAATTTCCCTTGCTATATCAGGTGATACCATTGCTGTTGGCGCCTATTTTGAAGATAGCAACCAAACAAGCATTACGAATGGATCTCCTGCTCCAGCCAATGAGGGAGCAACAAATGCAGGTGCCGTTTACGTGTTCCAAAGGTCCGGCACTACGTGGTCAGAACAAGCCTACTTAAAGCCGTCTAATATGGAAGCAGGTGATCGTTTTGGTATTACAGTTGACATCTCAAATGATACGATTGTTGTCGGTGCTAATTTAGAGGCGAGTAATCAGATTACAATTACGAACGGATCTGGTGCCAGTGTCGACAACTCAGCAGTCAATGCAGGAGCGGCTTATGTCTTCCGTAGAACTGGCACGACCTGGACTCAAGAAGCCTACTTAAAGGCACCTAACGCAGAATCCGGTGATCAATTTGGCAATGCGGTTGCGATTGATGGCGACACTATAGTAGTCGGCGCCTTTGCTGAATCAAGCAATCAGACTACAATCACAAATGGAACTACGGCCAGCTCCGACAACTCAGCTAGCATAGCAGGCGCCGCTTATGTGTTCCAAAGAACGGGTTCGACATGGAGCCACCAAGCCTACCTCAAACCTCCCAATCTAGGAGCAGACGATCGTTTTGGAAACACAGTTGCTATCGAAGGGAATACGATCTTAGTTAGTTCCATTTTTGAAGATAATAACCAAACAACGGTTACAAATGGAACGATGCCTAATGATGACAACAGCCTATCTAATTCCGGTGCGGTTTATGTATTCCAAAGGTCAGGTTCCACTTGGGCATTTAGGGCTTATTTCAAAGCTCCCAATGCCGATGTCGAAGACAGATTTGGCAATGCGATTTCTATTTCAGGAGATACTGCCGTCGTTGGGGTGAACCTAGAGGACAGCAATCAAAATACTATTACCAATGGACCAACTGCCAGTACAAACAATTCAGCTTTAACGTCTGGTGCAGCCTTTGTGTTTTTTAGAAAGTAAAACGGATTGAAAACATAAATTACATTCATAAATGAAAAATCAGATTCCCTATCAAAAAGAAATCATTCTTGTCACAATAACTACCTTTATCTTAAGCATTTTGTATTTTCTTTTCCTTCGACCAAACTCAAATGGAAATCAATTCACGCCACCCTCAATGGAAGTGGATAAAAAAGGTCTCTCACCTTACCACAAACGAGAAGTGAATTTTACCATCACCAAACACAAACGGAAAATTCAAATTTGTTACAATTTATACTTAGAAACAAATCCTAAAATCGAAGAAGGCAAAATCCAATTCGATTGGCAGATCGAACCCGATGGTGTTCCTACAAAAGTGGAACTCATCCAATCCGATTTACCATCTGATTCACTGATCAGTTGTTTACAAAAAGAAATCAGTTCATGGGAATTTCCTCCTCCACCGGAAAGATCGCATAACACCTACGCAGAATATACTTTTTTCTTTAAAAAGGATTTGAATGTTCCAAGATAAGTTTGAGTTTTCAGTCAAACCCTGCGTCTAAAATAGAACCAATTGACTGTCCATTTACCATTGTTTGATTCAATGCATGAAACCTTACCCCAGCGTACGGAAAAGAAAAGAACCCATATTCCTAACCAAGTTTGCGTAAAAAAAATCGATATTTAGAATCAATGTAAATTCTGGACACTTGTCGACTTTTAGGACCTTTCTTGCCAGAAGATCTCATTTTGAAACACTGACCTAAATCCATTCCCTTTCCAAAGAAGGTACAGTTTGTTTGATAAACTTTTTTTTCAAAAGAATACGATGACCATTTCCGATGACCTCTTCACGGAGGTGATGTTACGAAACAACAAACGAATGTTTTTATCGTTTCTTTCCATCCTTGCCTTAGCCAACATTGCAACACTTTCGATTAAAGTTGCCGGAAAAGGATCCGATTATTTGACCTACCAGAGTATATTGATCGAATTTGTTTTAGCAACTTCTATCTTGATTGTTGGATTCTTATTATCCTCAAAATTAAAAACCCATTGGACATCAAGTTATATTTCTATAACTGGAGTTACATTATGTTTATTGGTATTCCAATATGTAATTTACGGGGCAACAGAACTTTCAGCAACGTTTTACATTTCATTTGTTTTAAGTGTATTGTATTTCAACAGGAACGCCTCTATTTACAACTTTGTTTTGATAATTGTTTCTGAATTTGTATTGTTTACTCTAAGGCCAGAATTAATCCCAGGTGGTCCTAAAAGTAATATCATCGTAAGATTTTTAATCTTTGTTTGGGTCGGGATTGGAGCAACTGTAGGAGCAACTGCAACTAGAACACTTCTCAATTTAGCTGTTGAAAAACAAAAGGAAGCAAAAAAAGCTTTGGACTCTTTGTTACAAATGGCAAAAACAATTTTAAATACGATTGAATTGATGAAACAGCAGATCAGAAACCAGGATACAATTTCAGAAGAACTAAAACAAATTTCAGAGCACCAGGCAACATCCTTAACGGAAATATCTATTTCATTACAAGATTTATCATCCAAAGCTGACTCGAATAACAAGATTGCAAAATCATTGTATCATGAATCAGAATCTTCAATCCAATCGGTTAACGATCTAAAAACCATCAATGAAACTGTGCAAACTGGAACTGGTAGAATCTATCAAAACCTAGATGTCGTTATGGACTATTCAAATGAAACTTCTGAACATATCCACCTATCGATTAATAAATTCAACATCCTCCAAGAAAAAAGTACAGAAATTTCTGATTTTGTCTCTGTGATCAATGACATTGCAGATAAAGTAAACTTGTTATCATTAAATGCTTCGATTGAAGCAGCCAGAGCTGGTGAACATGGAAGAGGATTTGCGGTTGTTGCAGAAGAAATTTCAAAATTAGCGGATGCCACAACAAAAAACTCCAAAGAAATTTCTAAAATCATTCAGGAAAACCTTACATTGATTAGTGAAAGTAACGAACTTATCAATCGGTCTTCAGAAAGGATGGGAAAACTTAGCAAAGCAATCGGTATCATCAAATCAGAAATTAACGGTGTTGGTTCTAAAATCGAAGATATAGACAAAGCGATTGCAACAATTGATAATCTTAACACTCGGATTTATGAAACCAGTAAAACCATAGAAAATTCTACTAATTCCCAAAAACTAGCCACTGAAGAGTCAACAAAAATCACTGTCAAAATTTCAGAATACGCAAGCAACATAGTGGAAATATCAAAACAAATTTCGGAAAGTAGTAAGTCTACTGGAGGGATTATGACTCAACTAGATGAGATGGCAAAAGAAATGAAGAATTGAACACTGATTTGATCCTAAACCCTTCCAATCTATTGTTTTAATGAGAATTCGTTATTTTTTTTACGATTAAAGGCTTTATTCATTGGTATAATTCAATTATATTCGTCCTATATCGTCAGATAATCATACCATAATTGGACTATATAATTTGAGCGATTCTCCTTTAATTTCCCCTGACCAACTTGCTAAATTTGAATTTAATGATGATCTGCTAAGCAGTTATCGTAAGAGCAAACAAATCCCACTCGATCTTTATGATCGCAATGGCAAGCTCATCATGGCAAAAAAAAAGAATGCGACAGAAGAGGATTTTGGCAAACTTTTAAAGATTGAGTTACAAGGAGCCTATTGCCTCACAACAGACACAAAACATTTACGAGTCACATCCGGAGAAACAACAGACCCTCGCCAAACAAAACTTTTTGATCCAGACAAAACTACAGAATTTGCAAAACAAACCGAATCATTGATCCTTGAGTTAAAAAAAGAAGCTTTCAATTCGGATCATGCGCTGAGAGTACACAAATCAATTGGAAAAGTTTTAGATGACTTCACAAGTAATCCAGATTTTGAATTCGGATTATTTAATATATTAGAGATTTTGAATCATGCGGGTGTACCAGTTGAATCAGAACTAATGACCAAACGAACAATTGTTGCGATGGGTATGAAAGTCCGAACTAAAAAGATTGGTGTAGGTGATGATAATAAACCAAACAAAAAAGACCATCTTTCAGTGATGACAGCAAGTTTTCTTGCAGATATAGGTTATTCAAAATTAGTTTTACCTGACAAACCAAACCTTACAAAAGAAGAATACAATGCAATCCAACAACATCCGATTATCAGTTATTTGATGACGCTTGCCGCACCTGAAATTACCCAAGAGATTCGTACTCTAGTTTTGAACCATCATAGACCCTTTCGAGGGAATTCAATTAATAATAACTTCCCTGACAATAATACCGTATTTAGAAAGTTAATGGTAATTAGAGATAAGTTTATCAAAGACCCAAGTAAAAAAATGATTGTTGCTGATATCGATGCACAACTTCGGATCCAAGAATCAAATGTAAACTCAGTCAATTTTGAAGAAGATATAGCAATTTTATCTCTTGCTAGTGAATATGCAAGTTTAACAACAAACCAACCTTGGCGACCTGCATTCAGTTCAGCAACAGCATTAAAAATGATTGTGAATGATTCTTTTTTTTCCTATAGCAATCGAAACATACGCCATTTGTTAGACTATGTTGGCGCGAGTTTAACTAATAATCAGAATATCATCAACGTGGGTGATTATGTTATCACAGCATCTATTGATTCAGAAAAACAGGTGCATTTTGATATTTGCAAAATTTTAGAAGTGGATCGTTTCCAAACACGTCCAAAAATCCAAAGGTTATGCACCATCAAACCTTTGTTCAAAAAAGGGATTAAATATAGAATTGCCGATTTTGATATCAATGAAATTCGAATGGACAAACGGAGAGCAGTCATTGACCTTGCAGGCCAAACTTCGAGTACACAAAGGATCATCTACATCATTGATCCAGAAATGAACGCACCTCTTTTTGATGCAGTCACAAAAATGGACATCTCATAAATGACTTGCAGTAACGAGTTCTATTGAACAAAGAACTTGTGTTTCTGAAACTCACATTACTTGCTTTAGCGACCAAATACGAACTATTTGGAAATAAAATCTGTAATTTAGGAATGTTAGTTTCATTCAGAAGACATTTGTGGTAGGCGGGAAGTGACACCTGCCCACGAGCCACTCCCCTCCACCCTAACTCGGGAGGGGGTTTGTGGATTTACACCGGAATTATGTCACATAATGGTTTCCTATCCGACACATTATGTAAGAAACGCTGATCCACTAAAACATGGTAGATACTTCTGGGCGAGCCCCCAAAAAAAACCACTCCACCCAATGGAGTAACTTGCCCTATGTGAATCTTTATCTATCACTTGGGGTCGGGCTATCCAGGGCTTCGGTCGCAAAACGACCGCTAACGCGCCCTTTCTATCCCTCTCGCGTGATCCAAAACGCTCTGTTTCTCCCGATTTTATACTTCAAACAATTAGTTTCCAAATAAGCCTGTTTAAATTATCGCCTAATCCCTTTTATCTCAAATCTAATCAAATTTGTTGCTTTCAGTAATTGGTTATGGTAGTTTGTCTTCACTTCTTTCTTTTTAATAAGATTCGATAGCAATTGGTTTGGGACTAACGTTGAAAAAAAATCCAAAATATATACAATCATCTTAATTTCATTGACCATATGTATTTCCAACTCCCATTCTCAGAAGGAAGAACGTGATATTCGAAATCTATTTACAGAAATAGAACCTGGTATCTTCTATTTTACCAATCCAAAAGATCCTGAACATCGACCTTATCAGTATGAAGGACAAACTGTAGAAGAATTTATTTGGAAAAAAATTCATCCAGTCGTCAAAGACTTCTTGAAAACGAATTATGATGGAAATGCAAAAGAATTAGCAAAATATATAGGTAATAAGTCACTAAAGCAGTTTTCTGAACATTGCTCTAGAAATAAAATCATTTTATCAAAAGAAAATCAATCTATGTCATCGATGAAAAACATTTTTTCTGAATATGGCTATCACCTCACTTTAAGGAAAAAAACTATGATGAAACAAGTCATATTGAAAGCGAACCTAGACGGGAAGAAATCGAAAACGGATCTTCTTTTACAATGTACTACATGGGAGAAAACAACGACGCGGAAGCTAGTTACCACTTTGAATTCGATTTCAAATCCAACAAATATGAGATGCTAAATTATAAGGGCAATCGCGCAGAAAACATGCTCGACCTTTATCGATAATCCAACCAAGTCAAATATGTTGTCTTAGTTACGATTGTATGTCTAAAATATACTCACCTTTAAGATGACCTACTTCCTAAAATGGACAATCTGTCACGAATATTTGACTTCGCTTCTGGATATAAGAACTTGGTTATGATTATGGAGAAGAAGTCCAGCAAGGTGGCGTCGGCAATTACCAAACGTTTTGTATGACTTAGAAGTAGATTCACATCTAGTTGTTTTAGGTTTTAAGTATTTGGTAGGTATCTCATAGGAAAACGAATCGTGTATTCAGTTCCATTTTTTCTTTCTAAATGAATTGTTCCTCTTAATTGTTTTACAAGAATTCTTAATAATTCAAGACCGAATCCTGTGGAAGATTCAAAGTTAATGTTCTCTGGAATTCCGATTCCATTATCTTTATAAATACATATGATTTGGTTTTCTTCTTTATGGATCGCTAATGAAATTTCACCTTTCGCAAATTTCTTAAATGCATACTTCATAGTATTGGTGACAAGTTCATTCAGAATAATTCCTAAAGTAGAAATCATATCTGAGTTGAGGGCAATTTTATCTAACTGGATCGTTTTCGAAACTAAATGGCCCTCTGGAAAGATGCTAATAATTTCTTCAATCAAATCAGGTAGATATTCTGAAATATCAATTTCCGTTGTATTTCTAGATCGATACAATTTATCATACAAGGTCATCATACTTTGAATTCTACACGATGCATCTACCAAGATATTTTTCATCGTTTCATCGGTGATTGTATCAGCTTGTAAATTTAAAATTCCAAATACAGTCCCCATGTTGTTTTTGATGCGATGGTGAACTTCTTTCAGTATGATTTCTTTTTCGGACAATAGGTTTTGTACTTCCGTTAAATGAATGTCTAAAGTTTCATTTGTATTCCTTAAAGCAAATTCCATTTCCTTTGTTTTGGTTATGTTTGTGAAAGTAATTACGAGTCCATGAATTCGATCATCTACTGTTCGATAGGGCATTATCTTTGCTAAATACCAAATTTTTGCACTAGATTGAATTTCAACTTCCTTGAATATTAAGGTATCTAATACTTCTTGTGCATCCTGAATGAATTCAGGATAATCTAGTTTACTACCTAAGTCCATGATTGGTCTTCCGATGTCAGTAGGTATCATGTTAAATACTCTAGTTACATGTTTCGTAAACCTTCGGATTCTTAATTCCTTATCTAAAAATATCGTAGCAATATCAGTTCCATCTAATAAGTTTTTAAAGTCATTTGTTATTGAAATGTATTCATCAATTTTGGTTTGTAGTTCAGCGTTGACAGTTTGTAATTCTTCATTTAAACTTTGCATTTCTTCTTTGGAAGAAGTTATTTCTTCGTTTGTAGATTGAAGTTCTTCATTTGTTGATTGCAATTCTTCGTTCGTCGATTTAAGTTCTTCTTGCGATGTTTGCATCTCTTCGATTGTGAGCTGAAGTTCTTCCTTAGTTCTTTGAAGTTCAGCTTCCAAGACCAACATTTGTGTTTGGTATTTGTTTTTTATTACTTTTGGACTTTCTTTAGATATAGGAATGAGAGTTGGCACATCAACAAAAACAATTAAAATTAAACCAGACAGTACATCGGGTTTTTCTATTTTCCGAATGATTACATCTGCTAATACGATACTGGAGTTATAGTTTATCTTTAAGTTTTTTAGTGTGATGGGATTTGTTGATTTTAGGGCTCTTCTAAATGCTATGGTGATTTCGTGTTTCAATCCTTCTTTAGCCATTGCAAAAATATTCAATACTGCTTTGCCGGCCGCAGGTTCTAAGTATTTTCCCGTTTTTCCTGTAATGTACAATATATCCCCTTTGTCATTGGTAAGAACACTTGGTGGGCTATATTCTTGAAGCAGGATATCATTCGTTAACGTTTGAATGTTTGGTTCTGATTCTTTCATTTTTGATATTTCAAAATTCGCGATTTTTTCTGATTTGAAAGAAGTTGGAAAATCAATGGGTTCATTTTTAATGGAAACTTGATTTTTTTCGAAAATTCTTAATTTTGGATCAATGGTTTTAAAATATATTGTTTGGTTGCCTAAGGTTTCTGCTGTCCCAAGTATTAAGTATCCATTTGGATTTAAACAATATCTAAATAATCCTAATATTTTTTTTTGTAAATTTGGCTCCATATAAATAAGCATATTGCGACAAGATATAATGTCTAGTTTTGTAAATGGAGGATCTTTTATGATATCGTGATTTGCAAAAACAACTAATTCTCTTACATTTGGATTGATTCGGTATCCATCTTCAACTTTCGTAAAAAAAGTATTGAGTCGTTTAGAGGAAACATCTTTTTCAATATTTTTAGAGTAAAGTCCTTGTCTTGCTTTGATAATTGCTTCCTCATCTAAGTCAGTAGCAAAAATTTGAAAAATAAAACTTTGATAATTTTTATTTTTTATTTTAGCTTCTAAAAAGGTAATTGCCAGGCTGTATGCCTCTTCACCTGTCGAACAACCAGGGATCCAAATTCTAATTATTTCTTGAGAAGTTTTTTCGAAAATATTTTCCACTATTAGTTTTTCAATTCTATCCCAAACTTCTTTGTCTCTGAAGAAATGTGTAACACCTATTAAAATTTCTTTGAATAAAAATAATAATTCATCTGGATTTTCTGTAACATATTTTTCGTACATTTGTATATTGGCTAAATTTAGAAAAATTAATCTTCGTTCTATTCTTCTAAATAAAGTATTGTTTTTATAATTTGTAAAGTCATGCCCTGATTTTTGTTTTAAGAGTGATTGTATCACCCTTAATGATTTTATAGAATCTTCAGGCGGTAAATCAGATTGATTCATTTCAGATTGGGAATCTAAAAAGGATACGAGCCGAATTGCTAATTCTTCCGGTGAAGCAATTAAATCGACATTGACTGATTTAATTGCATTTAAAGGCATCCCATCAAATTTTGCTGTTGCTGGGTCTTGGACAAATGCAAATCCGTTTTCCTTTTTTATTGTTTGAAGTCCAATTCCTCCATCAGTCCCCATCCCTGATAAAATGATCCCGACACTTTTTGTTTTGAAATCTTTTGCTAAAGATGAAAAAAACAAATCAATTGGTAAGCGTAGACCCCTTTGTTCTAAAGGTTTCGATAGAGATAAAACTCGATTGGAAATGGATATGGTTTTGTTTGAAGGTAATACATAAACTGTATTAGGTTTTGCTTTTACACCATCGACTGCAGCTATCACTGGTATTGAAGTATAACGTTGTAAGATTTCAGGAATCATACCTTTATGATTTGGATCTAGGTGTAGGATCACTACAAAACAATAACCAGTATCGATAGGTAGATGTTTAAAAAATAATTCTAATGCATCCAGTCCACCGGCAGAGGCACCGATCCCGATTACAGGAAATGTCATTGGAATAATACCGATATTCTGTTCATTGATACAAAGATCTTTCTTTGGCAAATAAGGATTTGATTGGTTTTGGATTCTATGGTCATATTTAATTTTCCTATTCTTTGTTAGTGAGTTCACTGATGAGTTGTTTTAGGTTGATTTTTGCAAAACCGATAGACCTATCAGACATTGCGTATGGTAGAATTAGCTCACCTGCGTTAATCGCACTGCCGCAACTATAGACTACATTAGGGACGTAACCTTCTCTTTCTTTTTCATTTGGGACGAGAAGAGGTTCCAATAATCTTCCGATTACGATCCTTGGATCTAATTTATCCAACAGAAAAGCACCAATGGAATATTTCCGCATTGGACCCACACCATGACTGATGACCAACCAACCCTCATTTAATTCGATAGGTGATCCACAATTTCCAAGTTGGATGAATTCCCAAGGGTAAGTTGGTTTAAGAATCAATTCCTTGTTGTACCAAAAATGGAGGTCCTCAGAATACATAAGGAAAATGTTTTCATTGTCTTGTCTTGACAACATCGCATAATGATTATTAATTTTTCTTGGAAATAATGCCATACCTTTGTTTTTTACTTCGGGTCCATTGAGTGTGCTTACTTTAAAGTGTAAAAAATCTCTGGTTTCTAAGAGTTGGGGGAATGTGATTTTGCCATCATATGCTGTATATGTTGCGTAATAAATATGACTACCATCTTCTTCTATAAAATCCACAAACCGAGCATCTTCGATTCCGTTACTTTCGGAAGGTGAATGTGGGAAAATAATCCTTTCGGAAAGCCGCTGTTCACTATCGTACTGAATTTCATAATTAGACAAAGCTAATGAAAGGATTCCATTTGCAATCAACTTGTTTTCAGCTGATTTAGTTTTCGAATTTTTTGTATATTTGTCTAAATTTAATTTTAAATCTTCGATTGTAAAATGAGAATCCAGAAAGGAAAGTATGGTAATCGAAAAATCATTCAGTAAATCTAACTCTGATAATTTTCTTTCAAATATTTTTTTCTCATAGATTGGATTCGATATATTCTCAGAGGTAGACACATATTTCGTTGGAATCGTAACAGTGATTTGGTTTTCTGAATCGACAATTCCTGATCTAAAGGTAATGGAAGAAATATGTCCTTCGCCAGTAGCACGTAAACTCATAATGAAGCGTTTACATCCTGAAGGAAGATTCGTTTGGTCTATATCCCAAATGATAGATGGATTAAATAATGCAGCTGATTCTAATGAGTATTCCTGCGTAAAGTAAGCTCCAATCAAAAGTTTCCTTCCCTCTGAAAGAATGTGGTCTGTGAGCAGATATTTTTTTATTTGTTGGAATCTTTGTAAAAAGTATTTTTTTAATCTCTTATGCCTTTCTTCAAATGCAGTGAGTAGAGCATCTATTTCATTCTCTACTTCTGTTTCAGAAAGTGTTTGAATTCTTCCTAAAATTTTAATGATTCTTTCTTCAGGCTCAATATGGAGAGGTCGGTATAAAACCCTTCGGTAATCAGGAGTTAGTTCTAATCCAATTCGAATGAGTTCTAAATTTTCTGTTTTCATTTATTGGTTCCGTAACCAGTCGAGTATGTTGCGAAGACTTCCTGTAGCCACTCCAATACTTGTATCGGCTGCACCGTAGTATAAATGGATTGTATCATTGTCTGCTAATAAAGTTAAACCACATGGGAATACTACATCTTTGACATCGCCAAATCTTTCGTAATCAGTTTCGGGCGCGAAGATCCAGTCATTTGTTCTCTTGATACAAATATCTGGATAATCCAAATCCAATAATGCTAAACCAATTCGATATATATAACCAGATGCAGTCTTTTTAACTCCATGGTAGATTATGAGCCAACCTTCCTTTGTTTCAATAGGGGGTGTACCTAAACCAATTTTTTCAGCATCCCACCAACCACCTTTCCTTCTTCCCAAAACAAGTTTCCGATCTCGCCAATGCATTAAATCTTCGGAATAGGATATCCAAATATTGGCATTATTTTGGTCGATCGGCCTGTGAAGCATCACCCACTTGTCCCCAATCTTTCTTGGGAATATAGCCGCATCTTTATCGTTAGGTTTTAAAACCATTCCAAGTTTTCTTTGTTGTTCAAAATTTTCGGTCATTGCTAGTGATACAGAAGGACCAGTTTTTCCGTAAGAAACGTAACAAATTAAATATTGATTTAGTTCTTTAATATATGTTATCCTTGGATCTTCAATTCCCCAACATTCTGCAGGGTGTATTTCTGGTTCCGCTGTCATAAATGGACTGGGATCAATTGACCATAGGTCTAATCCATTTTCCGACCGAGCAATCCCTAGTTGTGATAACCCTTTTCGATCTTCCATGCGGCAGAGAAGTAAAGTATTTCCATTTTTCAAAAGAGTCGCTCCAGGGTTAAATACAGTATGAACAGGATATGGCCACATACTTGCTTTTAGGATAGGATTTCTATTATATCTTAGAAATAATTCCAAATAGTTGGGATTCATATTGAACTTTTTGAACAATGGATACTTTCTTCCAGTCTCATCTCTAACATACTTTGTAAAAATGCTAAAGTAGATTCTGCCCCTTGATTTTCATTCATTCGATCGGAATGTAATCCGTCGCGACAACCACCAGTTGTTGGATCATACAAAGATACTTTTAAATCATTCCTTCCCAAAAACCACTCGAAAGCTCGGCTGGCTTCTTTTTTCCATAATTGGTCTTTGGTGATATGGAATGCTTCGATGGAGGCAGATACCATTGTTTGTGCTTCTACTGGCTGTTGGTCAAATCTCGCATGTGGACCTCCGCGAGTGTAAAATCCATTTGTGCCAATTGGAATAAAATGTCCACCATCAGCCTTTGCTTTTTGCAAATCAGCTAACCAAAATAAACTTTTCAAACCAATATCAACCATCTCTTGATTTTGCATTGATTTTCCAGAAACAAGAAGTGCATGTGGAAGAATTGCATTACAATAACTGAGAGATTGTTCGAACCATAACCAATCAGGTTTAAAGTTTTCTTTGTAAAGTTTCAAGATTCTATTTGCTAATTCGTCTCTGATCGATTCAGCTCGTCTATCGCCCGTAAAACGTTTAAAATATTCATTAAGGCCCAAAAGAGAAAAAGCCCATGCCCTTGGACTATTCATAGTTAATATTGACGGAAGTGCTTCTTCAAATAACCGACCAGCTATGGTTGGTAATTTAGGGAGAGATTCTATTCCGAGAATTGTTCCTAAGGCCATTAATGATCTTCCGTGGCTATCTTCAGATCCTGACTCTTCTAACCAATTTCTCTGATAGTCCATAAAGTTTCTGAATCTTTTTGTTTTTGCGTTATATGCATACCATAAAAATGCTAAGTAACGATAACTTAACTTGTAAGTAGTGTCAGAATCTAAATCCTCAATCAACTTACACACAATCAAGGCACGTGCATTGTCATCGGTGGTGTAACCTTCTCCATAATTTGGTAAGGTAAAAAAGGCATGTTGGAGCATACCTGTATCATCAGTCATATGTTCCAAATGGGTTAGTTTCAGAATCGGAAATGCAATGGGTAGAGTATTTCTTAATTTTATATTGAATCCTAATGATGAATAGTATCTTTTTTCTTCTCTGGCACGACGAAAAGATTCCATATAACGCCTTGAAACTTGTGACCATATCATATTTCGGGCGTATAGGTAAGCTTTTTTTCGCATAGAATGACGCAGAGTTTCATTTTCCAATAAATGTATTACTCCATTACTCAGCTTCTCGAAATCTTGAAATGGAACTAAGAATCCTCTTCCCTCAGCTAACATTTCTTCTGCATACCAATAGGGAGTAGATATGATTGCTTTCCCTGCTCCTAAGGTATAGGCAAGGGTACCAGAAACAATTTGTTTGGGTTCTAAATAGGGTGTAATATAGATATCAGTTGCACCAATGAATTCAGTTAATTCTCTTTGGTTGACAAATTTATTATAAAAAAGAACATTTTCCTCTACTTTGTTCTCTCTTGCAAGCAACTGTAAGGAAATTCTGTAGGCTTCACCTGAGTTCCGAAGAACTTGCGGATGCGTGGCGCCAAGGATTATATAAACTACATTTGGAAATTTTTGAATGATTTTAGGTAAAGCAAGTATTACATTTTCTAAACCTTTGTTAGCTGAGATTAAACCGAAACTCATCAATACTATTTTTCCTTCCACACCAAATAAATCTTTGTGAAAACTTGGATCTACAAAAGGTACGTCTGGAATTCCATGAGCGATGATGTCAATTTTGTCGGATTGAATGTTATAAACAGCTTTTAAGATTTCAGATCCAGAGTTGCTCATCACTACAATTCTATCCGATAATGAAATTAATTGTTCTAATACATGACGTTGGTCTGGATCTGGTTCTTTTAGAATCGTATGTAAGGTTGTGACAATCGGCATATGTAAATCACGAAGGAGGGAAAGTATATGGCTTCCAGACTTACCTCCAAAAATTCCGTACTCGAATTGAAGTGAAACAAGGTCAACATTGTTAATGTTTAAAAAATCTGCTGCTCTATGATAAGAATTGATGTCTTTTTCTTTAAGTTCGAATCGTACCCTCGTTGGGTAAGCATAACCTGAGTCGATATCATTTACAGGAAGTGCAATGCAGGCAGTTTCAGGGAATTGTTCGGAAATGGATTCACATAAATCAGTTGTAAAAGTGGCAATCCCACATTGTCTAGGAGCGTAGTTACCAATAAAGGCAACTCGTTTCACGAATTGCCAGCTTTTGAAACGTATCTACAAAGATTCGATGTGTTCTGTTTTGAATTTAGGTCCATAGTTTGATTCCAATTGATAGTATTATTTCCTATTGATTTGTATAATCATTCCAATCACTTTTAGAAAGAAACCAAATGGTTTTGCGAGTAGACAATCATTAGGAACTCGCTTCTTACATACGTAAGTCGAAAAAAAACTGGAGCATCCTATCTGGAATGATTATCAGTAAATGGATTGCTAACCTAACAACTTATAATGCATCGACTTTTAAATAATTGCAAGAGAATTCCAATTAATTTGGAATATAAGTGAGTAAATGAAAGGTATTTCTTGGAATTGTCTCCATTATTTGGATTTTGTACAAAAAGTACTAGGATTTATGAGTTCTAGTTTGGCATTATCGGCATCAAGGGAAGTTTTGAGATCTGATTCTTTAAATCAATAGTTCATAATATTTGTTAGACGTTGATTCAAAAATATCTAAATCAATCTTCTCATGAAAGGACTTCCAGTAAAATGCGGTGCCATTATGAAGCATTTTTTCGTGACCTTATGTAGGATCTAAGCCTTTGGCCAAAATGGTGATATTTAAAATTGAAATGTAATCCCAAAACTTTGATCGAAGTGGAAATCCAACTTTATTTTTGTTAGGATTTTATACGTTAATTTTTATGGCTTTTGTTCCATTCCAGTTTTCACACATTCTCTATACTATTTCTGAATTACGAAAAGATAAAATCAAATATTTTGAAAATCTAATGAATCTAATACCTCCTCTGGACCTCTTTAAAGTGATTCGTATCCTGAAAATCACCACAGAAATTTTTTAAAAAAATGTGGACCAATTGGTATATTCATGGGGTTTGTCTTAAAAAAAGTTATTTCCAGAGTTAGGTGAGACTCATTTCCATTGAAAAAAATAATTTTAATTTTTATAATATTTGTTTCTTGTAGCGAATTTCAATATCAAAATCTATGCGATCCTAAATCGGACCAATTCACAAAAGGATTGATTTTATTCAAAATCCTAGGTGAGAGCCGATACAAGTGTAATTCTTTCGACATAGATATCTCTTCTAGTGTTTTCGAAATTACTCCGAATCTAGGTGTTTTATCAGAATCAGGAAGTAGTCTCTCTGTGGGAAGTAGCCAAATATTTGTAATTCGACTTTTTAAAGCACCTACCGCTAACGTTACAATTCAAATTGTTTCCTCGCAGCCCTCTCTCGCAACCTTATCTACGAATTCATTAACATTTCCACAAGAAACCTGGTCTAGTCCTTTAAGTTTTACTGCAACTGGAATCAATGATTCTATTATCAATGGAGATAGAAATTTTAATCTCAAATTAAAAATAGATTCTACTGATGAAGAGTTTCATGATTTGAGTTTCGATATTCCAATGGTATTGAAAGATAATGAAAGGAGATTGTTTTTATCTACAAGTCCTTATAGAGGAGGGGAATTTGGTGGTATCGGTGGAGCAGATTTAATTTGTAATTCTGATATCAAATGTCCAGCTGGATCAAGTTGCAAGGCGATGATACTTGGTCCAACGAGAATTGCTTCTGCTACAGCAAACTTAGGAGATGGTCAAGTCGATTGGGTGTTGCATCCATTCGCACATTATTACAGTCCGAGTCCTGCAAATACACTTATAACAACTACGAATCAAACGTCTTTACTCCAGATTCCTTTCGCAAGTGTGATCGATGCTGTAGGAATAGGAGGTTGGCTCGGTAGTTCTTCTGGCTATGTGTTAGGTGGAAATACATGTTTCAATTGGACAGAAAATACAGCAATCACGACTGGCTTTATGTTTCGAACACAATACACCGACAATACATTGTTTGGAGGAAATTTTTCCTGTAGTAATCAGGTGAATTTAATTTGTGTAGAATTTTAAGAAAAAGCGGAGGCATCACTCTAATACTTCATTTGTATGAGCAAATGTCAGTTTGTATGGGAACCTCGCGAAAATTTTTTGTTTCTATTCTTTGTCTCTCCAAGCAACTGGACTTTCTATTCCAATCGTTACCTTGCTTTGCCTCGTTGTAGTTACTGTCGAGAGTCAATCACTCTTTGTTTCGATTGTAAACTAGAAAAAGAGATTGTAATACCAGTTTCGATCAGCGTCTCCGAAATCGGCCCTACCTCCGATGGTACGGGTAATGAACGATTTTAGCGAGGGTTTAGCTGTCATTTAACTCAATGGCAAATATGGTTATATTGATAAAACAGGCATGATCGTCAAACCGCAGTTTGATTCTGTAAAAGAATTCGAAAATGGATATGCTTCGCTTCGTTTGGGTAAATAGGGAGTGATCAAAAAACCAAATTGTATATCATGAACGAAAAAAAGGATACCAGCCCTTTTTTCCCTTTCTGAAATTGTAGAACTTTGTTAGTTGAGAATGGCAGTGATATTTTGAATCAAGATTCCGGTTCCAAATTCATTTTTGAACGTTGGTATTTCTATATATTTTTTTTAATGCAAAATTCTAGTTCTTTTCCACCAAGAAGCCCCGCGCCCCGGATCGAAGCGTAAATCCTTTGCGAATGCAAAGATTGGAGCGGAGAGCCGGAACTGTGCGCCCTAAAATTTGAACCATTAACTGATTCAGTAAATTCGCTGAGAGAAGGATTCGAGAGTTTATGTTTTCTAATGAAGGGGCATTTAGAAGCACTAAAACGTAAATTTGGTTTCAAAACGATGGCTCCGATGCTTAAAGCCACAAATGTATGACTCAAATCACACGGGGGGATAATGGGTATGGTTATCAGCCAGGGTGCCTCAAATGATAATAGTTGATGAAAAAGTGATGAATTCAGCATTTTTCAAACTTGCACCAATGAAACATCCCAATCAGAGGATCCTCCGCTCGAATACGCAGATCAGCTTTGTATAATAAGTTACTCTCTTCTCTTCCTCACAACTAAATTCATCCGCTTACATAAAAAAAGCCCCGCTTACCTTAGCGAGGCTTATCTTCTCTTACATGGACCAGGTTACTGGCATTTGACTTTGGTTGTTTCCAACCATCTCTTTTACAAAATACAACGTAG